>NZ_JBICTV010000005.1:314980-620731 GCF_043197855.1 Dactylosporangium sp. NPDC048998 | reverse complement strand
GGAAAGCGGCATCCTCGTCAGCGACACCGGCAGCGCACGCGTCGAGATCCCCCTCCAAGCGGTCGTCGCCCAGCATCCCGAACAGATCCTCGGCCGCAACGCACACACGACATTCGGCACCTCGTTCCCCATCCGGTTCGACTACCTCGACACCGTCGGCGGCGGGAACCTGTCCGTCCACTGCCACCCGCAACCCGACTACATGCGCCAGGTCTTCGGATGGCCCTACACCCAGCACGAGACCTACTACATGATGGTCGGCGGAGCCGACCGCCGAGTCTTCCTCGGCCTGCACGACGACGCCGACCTGGACGCATTCCGCCGCGACGCGGACCGCGCCGTCCACGACGGTGTGCCCTTCCACATCGAGCACTACGTCCAGACCTTCCCCGCCCACCAGCACCAGCTCTTCCTCATCCCCGCCGGAACCCCGCACGGCAGCGGCGAGGGCAACGTCGTCCTGGAAATCAGCGCAACGCCCTACCTGTACAGCCTGCGCTTCTACGACTGGCTACGCAAAGACACAGACGGCAGACAACGACCCGTCCACGTCGGACACGCCTTCACCAACCTCGACACCGCCCGGGCCGGCGACGCCGTAGCCCGTGACCTCGTCCAGCAACCGCACACGCTGCGCTCCGGTGAGAACTGGCACGAGGACGTCATCGGCCGCCTCCCCGAAATGTTCTTCGAAGTACGCCGCATAGAACTGGCCCCGGACGCCGTCGTCGAGGACACCACCAGCCACGGATTCCACGTCCTCAACGTCGTCGAGGGCGACGGCATCATGCTGGAGACCAAGCACGGACACCGCCACGACCTCACCTACGCCGAAACCCTGACCGTCCCCGCCGCAGTCGGCTCCTACCGCGTACACGCCCTGGGAACGGGCAAGGTCCGCTACGTCAAGGCACTCGTCCCATGAACCCCGCCGACACGAACGTCGTATCCGTCATGGACGTCGGCGGCACACACGTCACCGCGGCCACAGTCGACGTCACGACCCGCGGCATCCTCAACGGACAATGGTTCCGCGAACCGCTGAACGGCAACGGCGACGCGGCAGAAATCCTGTCCGCCATCATCACCTGCGCCGCCCGGCTGCCCACCCGGCCCGCCCGCCCCTGGGCCATCGCCGTTCCCGGCCCATTCGACTACAAACCCGGCATCGCCCGATACGCAGGCGTCGGCAAGTTCGACGCGCTCAACGGCGTCGACCTCCGAACCGCCCTGATGCCGCACCTGCCCGGCGCCGCAAGCATCAGCTTCCACAACGACGCGGACGCCTTCGCCATCGGCGAATGGTGGGCCGGCGCCGCGAACGGACACCGCTCAGCCGCCGCGATCACCCTCGGAACAGGCGTCGGCTCCGCCTTCCTGCGCGACGGGCACATCCTGCAGCACGGGCCCGGCATACCACCGCAAGGACGGGCCGACCTCCTACGCCACGACGGCACACCCCTGGAGGAAACCGTGTCCCGCCGCGCCATCAGGCGAGCCTACGCCCACGCAACAGGCCAATCCCCGGCACCTGACGTCCGGGAGATCACACAACACGCGCGACAAGGCGACCAGGCAGCGACCGAGATCCTCACACGAACGTTCCACACCCTGGGAACCGTACTCGGCCCACACCTGGCGGAATTCGCCCCAGAGGTTCTCGTCGTCGGCGGATCGATCGCCGCCGCGTGGGACCTCCTGGCCCCACCACTGCGATCCGGTCTCACCGACGCCGATCCCCGAACCGCTCCCATCGCCCTCAAACCCGCGCGTCACCCCACGGAGGCGCCCCTGCTCGGCGCAGCCTACCTGGATCGGATGCACGAGCCACCGGACGAGATTGCCGCCATGGTCTCCTTCGTCGCCGGTCCGGAGGGCCGGTTCATCAACGGAGCGGCCCTTGTCATCGACGAGGGGATGATTGCGGGATGACCGCCGCGGCAGTCACCGGCTCCCCCGCGATCGCCGCCGATCTGGGCCGCATCGTCGGGGCATCGAACGTGGAGATACGCCCGGCGGCCCTGGTGCCCTACCGGACGGATGCCACGTTCGGCTTCTCCGGCACACCATGGGCCGTCGTCAGGCCCGCCGGCGTGGCGGAGGTGTCGCGGATCCTGGCCTGGGCGAACCAGCGTCACGTCCCCGTCGTGCCACGCGGCGCGGGCACCAGCCTCGCCGCCGGTGCGGTCCCCATCCGCGGCGGCATCGTGCTCGCACTGACCCGCATGAACCGCATCATGTCGATCGACCCGGTCGACCTGGTGGCGGTCGTGCAACCCGGCGTCACGACCCAGGATCTGGCACGCGCGGCTGGTGAACACGGCCTGCACTACCCGCCCGATCCCGGCAGCCAGCGCGTATCCACGCTCGGCGGCAACGTCGCCACCAACGCCGGCGGCCTGCACGGGCTCAAGTACGGCAACACCGGCGGCTACGTCCTGGGCGTGGAGGCCGTCCTCGCCGATGGCGAGGTCATTCGCGCAGGCGGCCGGCTCATCAAGGACGTCGCCGGGTACGACCTCGTCCGCCTGCTCACCGGCTCGGAGGGCACGCTGGCGGTGCTGACCGAGATGACGCTGGCCCTACGCCCGGCACCGGCGGCGAGCACCACCGGACTGGCGTACTTCGCCGACCTGGAGTCGGCCAGCGACGCCGTGCGTGGCGTCATCGGTGCCGGCATCCTTCCCGCGACCCTCGAGTTCCTCGACGCGAGGTGCATCCGGTCCGTCGAGGCATACGCGCACCTCGGCCTGGACACGACGGCAGGGGCGATGCTGCTGTTCGGCGACGACGGCAGCGACGCCGAGGTGCGGCGGACGGTATCGGCGATGGCAGCGGTCATGCGCGACCACGCCGCCTCCTCGGTGCAGGTCGCCACCGCGGCGGCCGAGTCGGACGCGCTGCTGGCGGCACGCCGCTGCGCGCTACCAGCGCTGTCCAGGCTTGGCGGGGCGACCATGCTCGAGGACGTCGGCGTGCCGCGCTCGCGCCTTCCCGAGTTGGTCCGCCGCATCGACGCGATCGCCGAACGGCACGGGGTGACCATGGCGACCTTCGGCCACGCCGGCGACGGCAACGCGCATCCCGTCGGCTGCTTCGACCCCGGCGATGCCGAACAGCGCGCACGTGTCGCGGCCGCGTTCGACGACATCTTCGCCGCCGCGGTCGACCTGGGCGGCACCATTACCGGCGAGCACGGCGTCGGCGCGGCGAAACTGCCGTACCTCGAAGCACAACTCGGCCACCGGCAGACCGCGCTGCTGGCCCGGATCAAACGGGCGTTCGACCCGGAGGGCATCCTCAACCCCGGAAAGCTCGGATCATGACCGCCGGCCGCATCTTCGACCCGGCGGATCTCGGCACCTGCATCTCCTGCGGGTTCTGCCTGCCCTCCTGCCCCACCTACAAGCTGACGGGCGACGAAGCATCGTCGCCGCGCGGACGGATCGCGCTCATGCGCGCCATCGACGACGGGACCGTCGATGTCTTCGACGCCGCCGCCCGCGACCAGGGCTCCTTCTGCCTCGGCTGCCGCGCCTGCGAGCCCGCGTGCCCCGCCGGGGTCCCCTACGGCCGGCTCCTCGAACACCTCCGCGATGCGCAGTGGAAGGGCAGGCGCCGGCCGCTGCGGGTCCGGCCCCTGCTGGCGTTCGCCAGGAGCCGCCGGCTCATCCGGCTCATCGGCAGCGTCCGCCGGCACGCACGGTCGACTCCGCCGGCGGCATCGCGGGACGACGGCGACACGCTGATGCTCGGCTGCTTCGAGCGCGTCCTGTTCCCCGCGGTGAGCCGCGCCGCCATCAGCACGCTGCCGGGGGTACGGGTGGCGCCCGACCAGGGCTGCTGCGGCGCGCTGCACGCCCACAACGGCGACCTCGCCCGCGGCGAGCGGCTCGCCGCCGAACTCGGCGACCGGCCCGGGCGGATCGTCTCCACCGCCGGCGGTTGCGCCGCCCATCTCGCCGCGGTCGCGGGCCGCGACCGGGTCCTGGACTACTCCGAGGCGCTGCTCGAACGCGGCACGGTGCCGGGCCCGATCCTCATCGACGGCCGGCCGGCCCGCATCGGCCTGCAGGACTCCTGCCACCTTCGCAACGGGCTGGGCGTCCGCGACGCGCCCCGCGCAGTGCTCGACATGCTCGGCGACTACGTCGAGATCCCCGGCGCGGGCGACTGCTGCGGCGCCGCCGGCACGTACGCCATCCTCCGCCGGCGCGACAGCCAGCGGGTCCTCGCCGCGAAGATGGCCGCGCTGGCCGATCTGGACCTAGACTTCCTGGTCGTGGTCAACCCGGGATGCCAGCGCCAGCTCACGACGGCGGTTCGTCGCGCCGGGCTGAGCACCAAGGTGGTTCACCTGGCCGAGCTCGTCGCCTCGGCACAGGACGGCCACCGATGAGCACCCCCGAGGAACCCGACGACCTCGACCCGGTCGCGTTGACCCAGCGCGACCCCCGGGACGCCATGTCGCTGCAGACCGCCTGGTTGCGCAGCTTTCTCGCAGTGGCGGACAAGGGCGGCTTCGGCGCCGCCACCCTCGCGCTGCACCTGTCGCAGTCCCGGGTCAGCGCCCACATCGCGGCGCTCGAGCACGCCCTCGGCGTTTCCCTGTTCGATCGCAAGGCACGGCCGATCTGCACGACCGCGGCCGGGGAACTGTTCCGCGGCCACGCCATGGCGGCCATGCTCGAACTGCAGCGCGGCATCGAAGCGGTCCGCAGCACGCTCGACAACGTCGTCGCGCACGTGACGATCGGCAGCTACCCCAGCGTCAGCTCGACCTACCTGCCCGCCGTGCTGCAGGAGCTGCAGGCCAAACACCCCGGCGTCACGGTCGAACTGCACGAGGGAACCGCCGCGACGCTGGAGGAGATGGTCGCCGGCGGAACCGTCGATCTGGCCTTCCGGCCGCTCCTGCCGAAAATGCGCGAGACCACACTGTGCCATCGCACGATCTGGCGCGAGGACATCGTCGTGGTCATGCGGGAGAACGACCCCCTTGCCCAGCGGGCGTCGGTCAGCGTCGAGGACGTCCTGGCCCGGCCGCTGATCGGCAACCCGGCCGGCTCCGAGGAGGACGGCGGCGGATTCGACGTTCGCAACACGCTCGGCGAGGCCGCCGCCCGCGCCAACATCGTCTATCTGACCGACCAGCCGACGACCCTGGTCGCGCTGGTGCGCGCCGCGTTCGGCATCGGCGTCATCAACCGCCTCGCGCTGCAGACCACCAGCACCGAGGGGCTGACCGTCCGCACCATCGACTCACCCACCGCCCATCGCAACGTCGCGCTCTTCTGGATGCGCCGACGGGCGGACAGTGCGGTCGTCAAGGCGTTCCTCGACGCCCAGGAGCGGGCGCCGCTACCGCCCGGCGTGCTCCCGATCTGACCCCGGTGTTGGCGTCGCCTCGGGAAGCGAGGGCAGGATCTGGACGTCGTCGAGGTTCACGTACATCACCCGGTGGCCGAACTGGATCTGGGCGTACCACGTGGCGCCGCGGATCACCGTCCAGTCGCCCGGGCTCGAGCCGTCGAACGTGACCGCGCGGTAGTACTCGCCCTGCACGACGTTGGTGACCGCGTAGCGCTGGCCGGCCGCGAACGTGTACTGCAGCGGCGTGATCGGCTGGTACGGCACGCCGGGCGAATACGCCGCCTGCTCGGGGTAGGCCCGGCCGTACACCGGAATCGTGTCCCGGCCCGGCCTCGGCACGGCGACCAGGCCGGTCGCCCACTTCGCCGTCGGTGCGGCGGGCGGATTGGAGAACCAGCCCTTCTGGCCGAGGTACCACACCGCGGTCCAGTCTCCCTGCCGCCCGGCGACGGCGTAGGTCTGCCCGGCCGAGACCCGCGAGCCGTGGTCGGACAGCAGCATCGTCGACGGGCCGCCGTCCGGGTGCAGGCCCGGGTCGAGCAGCAGCGGCGCGGCCGCGTCCGGCGCGGTGTGCAGGATCAGCTGCGAGGCGCCGTGCTCGGGGCACGGGTTGCCGGACGCGCCGGTGCAGCCGGTGAAGGCGGGCCGGTTGGCGTCGTAGTCCGGGTCGATGGTGACCAGGCCGGTGCGGGCCGTGCCGGTGGCGCGGAACGGGGCGTGCAGCAGGTCGAAGTAGTGGCCCCAGTCCCAGAACGGGCCCGGGTCCCAGTGCATGCCGCGCACGGTGGACGGCACGGTGCCGGGCACGTTGTCGTGGCCGATGATGTGGCCGCGGTCCAGCGGGATGCCGAGCCGCCCGGCGAGGTAGCGCACCAGCTTCGCCGACGAGCGGTACATCGCCTCGGTGTACCAGGCGCCCTCCGCGGCGAAGCCCTCGTGCTCGATGCCGACGGAGGTGGCGTTGACATACCAGTTGCCGGCGTGCCAGGCGACGTCCTTCGTCTTCACGTGCTGGGCGACGTGACCGTCGGCGGAGCGGATCGTGTAGTTCCAGCTCACGTACGCCGGGTCCTGCACCAGGCCGATCGTGGTGTCGTAGGTGGCCTCGGTGTCGTGGATGACGATGTACTGCACCCGTTGCCGGGCCGGCCGGTCGCTGAGGTCGTGGTTGCCGTAGTCGCCGCCGCCGAGGTCCGCGTAGGGCGCCGGGATCCACTCGCAGGGCAGGTCCGGCGGGCACTCGAGGCCGTCGGGGCGGGCCGGGCGGCGCAGGCCGAGTCGATCGGCGAGCCGGTCCAGCCACGCCGTCTGCGGGCGCAGCCCCGGGTGGGCCGGCAGGGTGACCCGCTGCCCGTCGTCGGTGACCCGGTCGGCGCCCTCGCGCATGGTGGCGAAGACCTCGTCGGCGAACTGCGCGGCCGCGTCGGCGGTGTCGGCGCCGCTGTAGCGGGCGACGGCGCCGTACCAGGCGGCCGGGTCGCTGCCCGCCCCGCCCGGCGCGCCGAGGTCGCGCTGGTAGGCGGCCAGCAGCGCGGCCCCGCCCCGGATGTTCTCCCGCGCGTCGGTGCGCAGCCGCGCCTTGTCGACGCCGGTCAGCGCGGCCGCCTGGTCGAGCGTCTGCAGGGCCGGCGCCGGCGCCGCCGCGGCCGCCGGGCCCGCGACGCGCGCCGGGCGGGCCGGGCCGGCGTCTTCGCCGCGCGCGTCCTCGGTGCCCTCGTCGTGATGCGTGCCGCCCCGGGTCACGGCGGCCGCGTCGGTCAGGTGCATCGGGCCGAAGCCCGCGCCGGTGCTGGGCGCGCCGTGGTTGGTGTTCCACCGTGACTCCAGGTAGGACACGGCCAGGAGCACATCATTCGGTACACCTGCGGAAACCGACGCGTCGGCGAAGTCCTGCCGGCGGCCGTTCACCTCGGCCGCGGACCCCGCCGCGGGGACGATCGCGGCGCCGAGCACGATCCCGGCGAACGTCGTTGCGGCAATCCTGCGCATGGTTGCTCCCCTCACCAGTTGTCCGAGCCGGGCACGCGGGGCAGCAGCTTCCACGTGGGCGCGATGACGTACGCGACGCCGCCGCTGCCGGAGGCGACCGAGCCATCCGCGCGGTGCCGCTTGGTGCGCAGCCACACCTGCTCGAACTCGGCCCGCCGGTAGACGTTGCGCACCGCGGCGTCGGACGAGGACGCCGGGTCGTTGACGATGACGTCGCCGGTGCCGGTGAACCCGACGATGACGAACAGGTGCCCGGAGGTCGAGTAGTTCGCCCCGGACAGCTCCGAGGCCAGGAACGACTGCGAGGTGACGACCGGGATGCCGGCGGCGATGAAGCGCTCGGCCTCCTCGAGGGAGTGCAGCCGGGTGACGATGCCGGCGAGCCCGTAGGTCGCCGCGTAGGCGGTGTTGAACGGCCAGTTCCCGGCGCCCTCGTACGTGTAGTCGTAGGTGTACCGGGCCGCGTGGTCGACCTGCGGGTCGGCGTAGGACTCCTCGACCCAGGCGAGGTCGGCCGGGCTCGGCCGGCGGCCCCAGTACTCCACCACCATCTGCGTGGACGTCGGCGAGCACCACGCCTCGCCGCCGCCGTCGTACTCCGGGTACTGGCCGACGTGGATGTTCTGGGAGTACCGCGGGACGGGCAGCTCCCGGCCCCACGCGATGTGCCCGGCGCTCGAGGCGACCGTGAAGCGGTCGGGGACGTAGGAGGTCATCGCGCCGGCCTGGAAGACCCGCGGCGCCTCGCGGGAGCCGGGCGCGCGGTAGAGGGTCAGCCGCAGGCGATAGTCGCGCAGCAGCACGCCGCGCGTGACGTCGTCGATGGAGAACGTGTCGGTCCAGATCGTGGAGTACGGGTCGCCCTGGCCGTCCACGGAGGACCGCTTGATGTCGCCGTCGCCACTGGCCCAGCGACCCATGACGTACCACGGGGTGGCCTCGCCGTTGGTGTACGTGCCCTGCATCTCGACCTGCAGCCAGGTCCCCGCGGGCGTGTCTGCGTTCCACGACGCGACGAGCTCGCTCGCGCCGAACCCGATGGAGCGCACCGGCGACGTCCAGGTCGCGTACTCCCACGTCCGCGTCGCGCCGGTGTGCGGGTCGGTGAACTCGGTGGTGCCCGCGGCCCGGCCGATGGTCAGGAACGGCCGCGGCCCGGGCACCGCGACGGTGCCGTTGCGGTCTCCGGAGCGCCACTGCGGAAACGTCTGCCACCGGTGGAAGGAGATCTGCTCGTCGTGCGCGACCGGCTCGGCGTGGGCCGTCGCGGGCGCGCCCGGCGCGAGGGCCGCGAGGCAGGCGAGGGCGGCGAGCGATGCGACAGCCGGGAATCGTGCCACTGCTCCTCCAGGGGAAACCGATGGCGATTGATTGACGGAACGCTATACCTTTATCGCGGCCCATGTCGATACCTTCCGCCAATTCCGTCGATACTGAAGGTTTCTTACCTCCGCGCCGACTGTCGATCTCAGCCCGCTGACGGGTAGTTGACAGCACTCTGTCGACTCGGCGGCGACAGGATCGGTTGGCGTCGTTGACGGAGGGTGGTCTCGTGACGGGTGTTGAGGTGATCCTGGCGGCGCTGGTTGCCGGTGCTGCCGCCGGAGGGCAGGACGCCGCGAAGACGGCGGTGACCGACACCTATGTCGGCCTGCGTGACATGCTGCATCGCCGGCTGACCGGCCGGACGGACGTGGAACACGTGCTGGACGCCAGCGAAACCGATCGCGGGGTGTGGCAGGCCCGCCTCGGTGCCGATCTCGCCGCGACCGGCGTCGATCGGGATGAGCGGGCCGGCACCGGCGGCACCTGCCGGCACCGCATCCGCAAACCGGCCGGGCGGACCATGACCTGCACCACCTGCCACACCTCGGGGCACCGTGACCTGTTCGCGGCGGCCACCATCGCCACCCGCACCCCTGCCGGTGGCGGCAACAGCAGCACGGCGGCGGTCCTGCCGCACGTGATCACGCACCGTCGAGCCGGACGGCACCTCCCCGGTGCCGGACCGTCCCGGCGTGACCCCCGCCGACCACACCGACCACCACCCGCACCAGCGGTGGCGGCCGGCGCGGCGGTCATGGGGTCGGTTGGCCAGCTGAGGCCCGCCCCACCGCACACAGCGGTGGGGAGTCGCTCGACCGCACCCCGCGGCGAGGAACCACAAACCCCAACCCAACCCGGTAAACGTTTGTGGTCACAGCTCTAGGAACTCAGTTCGCGCAGGGCGGCGTGCACCACGCCGCCGGAGCGTTGCAAGACTCGGCGGGCCTCGGCCGTCGGGGTCTGGGCGAGCAGGGCCACCAGGGCCACCTTCGACTCGCCGGCGGCGTCGGCCAGGGCGGCCGTGCAGTCGCGCTCCGGCAGGCCGGTCGCCTGGGCGAGCATGCGCACCTGCCGGCCGCGCAGCTTGCTGTTGCTCGCGACCATGTCGGTCATCAGGTTGGAGTAGGTGCGGCCGAGGCGCACCATCACGGCCGTCGACAGCGCGTTGAGCACCAGCTTCTGCGCGGTGCCCGCCTTCATGCGGGTGGAGCCGGTGACGGCCTCCGGGCCGGTGTCCACGGCGATGTGCACGTCCGCGAGCGCGGCCAGCGGCGCCGCCGGGTTGGCCGAGAGCAGCACGGTGCTCGCCCCCGTGGCGCGGGCCGCGCGCAGCGCGCCGCCGACGTAGGGGGTGCCGCCGCTGGCGGTCGCGCCCAGGGCCACGTCGCCCGCGGCGACCATCTCGGCGGCGGCCGCACCCAGCTCGACGTCGTCCTCGGCGCCCTCGGCGGCGTTGTGCAGCGCCGGCATCCCGCCGGCGATGTGCGCCACCACCTGGTCGGTGCCGATGCCGAATGTCGGGTGCAGCTCGGCGGCGTCCAGCACCGCCATGCGGCCGGAGGTGCCGGCGCCGAAGTAGTGCATCCGCCGGCCCGCCCGCAGCGCCGCGACGGCGAGCTCGACGGCCTCGGCGAGGCTCGGCAGCACCGCGGCGACCGCGGGCGCGACCTTGCGGTCCTCCGCGTTGATGAGCCGGAGCATGTCGAGGGTGGGCAGCTGGTCGATGAAGACGGTGTGAGGATTGCGCTCCTCGGTGGGCGAGACGCTCACCAGCGGCCCCGATCGGACTTGGTACGGCGGCTGCGCACCGCGTCGCGGGTCGCCTCCAGCGCCGACTTGGTCCGCTCGTACGTGCGCTGCGCGACGCCGACGAAGACGCAGTCCACGACGGTGAGCTGCGCCAGCCGGCTGGCCATCGCCCCGGAGCGGAACGTGGTCTCACGCGCGGCGGTGGTCAGCACGAGGTCGGCGACGCGGGTGATCGGCGACTTGGGGAAGTTGGTCAGCGCCACCGTCGTCGCGCCGCGGCGGCCGGCCTCGGCGAACGCCTCGATGGTGTCCATGGTCGTGCCGGTGTGCGAGATGCCGACCGCGACGTCGCCCTCGCGCAGCAGGGCCGCGCTGGTCAGTGCCAGGTGCAGGTCCGACCATGCGTAGGCGGTCAGGCCGATGCGGTGCAGCTTCTGCTGGAAGTCCTGGGCCACGAACGCGCTCGCGCCGACGCCGTAGACGTCGACCCGGCGCGCCTCGGCGATCGCGGCGATGACCCGGCCGAGGGCGTCGAGGTCGAGCTGGGCGGCGGTGTCCTCGACGGCGCGGGCGTCGGCGTACGCGATGGTCTTGACCACCTGGCCGAGGTCGTCGGACAGGCTGATGTCACTGCCGACCGCCTCCTGGGCCTGGTCGTCCTGGACCCGGCCGGCCTCGGCGGCCAGCCGCAGGCGCAGCTCCGGGTAGCCGGAAACGCCGATGGCCCGGCAGAATCGGATGACCGTGGTCTCGGACGTGTGGGCGCGCTTGGCCAGCTCGGTGATCGTCATCGCCGCGGCGGTGGCGGCCTCATCGATGATGATCTTCCCGACTCGCTGCTCGGCGCGCGACAGCGAGGGCAGGAGCCCGCGGATCTTCACCGCCGTCGAGATCGTGCGGCTCTCGTCGGGGGTCTCCTTGCCCTTCATGTGGAAAAGTTTCCGTTGCTATCTCGATTTCGTCAATGGAGTACGGTGTCCGGAATGCGCGAACCCCTGGTCATCGGCGTCGACGCCGGCGCCACGACGACCCGATGCGTGCTGAGCGACCTCAACGGAAACATTCTCGCGCGCGGCGCGGCCGGCGGCGCGAACCAGAACTCCAGCGGCGCGCCGCCCGGCGCGGCCCTGGCATCCGCCCTGCGCGAGGCCGTCGCCGGGGCCGACCCGGCCCGGGTGGCGCTGGGCGTCATCGGCGCCGCCGGCGCGGGCGCGGGCGGGCGGGAGGCGGCGCAGTCGGCCGCGCGCGAGGCGTGGCGCGCCGCCGGGCTGCCCGGCCGGGTGCTCGCCGTGACCGACCTGGAGGTGGGGTTCGCGGCCGGCACCCCCGCGCCGGACGGCCTGCTCCTGCTGGCCGGCACCGGCGCGGTCGCCGCCGCGTTCGCGGGCGGGGCGCTCACCCACCGCTGCGACGGGTACGGCTGGCTGCTCGGCGACGAGGGCTCCGCGGTCTGGCTCGGCCGGGAGGGGCTGCGCGCCGTCATGCGCGCGCTGGACGGCCGCGGGCCGCGCACGGACCTCACCGAACCGCTGAGCGCGGCGCTCGGCGTGCCGGCCGGACCCGGGCTCGCGGAGGACTCCGAGGCACACGCCCAGCGCCTGCTGCGCGCCGCGTTCGACCGGCCGCCGGCCGCCCTCGGCGCGCTCGCGCCCGTGGTGAGCGACCTCGCCGCGGCCGGCGACCCGGTCGCCCGCGGGCTCACGGCGGACGCCGCCGGGCACCTCCTGCACGCCCTGGCGACCGTCGCCCGGCGCGGCGGCCCGGGCGAGATCGGGGCCGGCCCGGCCGTCATGCTCGCCGGCTCGGTCCTACTGTCGCCCGGGCCGGTCGCCGAGCGCGTCCGGGCCGGGGTGCGGGAGCAGTTCGGGGCGGAGCCGGTCGAGGCCCGCGACGGCGCGGCGGGCGCGGCGTGGCTGGCGATCTTGCAGGTCAGCGGCGTGCCCGTGGACGCCGCGACGCACGCGCGGCTGACCCGGGCGGGGCTGCGAGGCGCTCCGGAAGATCGGTAACAATCTTCCAGGTCTTGCAAGTTACGTTGGAAACCTTCATCCTCATCGACGAGCGTCCCTCGGCCCGAAGGAGCAGCGATGAACACGATGACCCGCAGGAGTCTGCTGCGCTCGGCGGCGGGCTCCGGCGTCCTGGCCGCCACGACCGCCGCACTGGGCGCCTGCGCCCTGTCCGGCGGCAAGGACGACAAGACGAACGACTCCGCGCAGGGCGCGAAGAACTCGGCCAACCCCCTGGGCGTGAAGGAGGACGCGCCGCTGGAGATCGTCATCTTCAACGGCGGGTTCGGCGAGGACTACGCCAAGGCCCACGAGGCCATGTACACCGAGAAGTACCCCAAGGCGCAGATCAAGCACTCGGCCACCCAGCAGATCGGCACCACGCTGCAGCCGCGCTTCGTCGACGGCAGCCCGCCGGACGTCATCGACAACTCCGGCGCCGGCCAGATCGACTTCAACGGCCTCGTCTCGCAGGGTGCGCTGGCCGACCTGGCGCCGCTGCTGGACTCGCCGAGCATCGACGACCCGAACAAGAAGGTGCGCGACACGCTGCTGCCGGGCTCGCTGCTGCCCGGCACCTACGACGGCAAGACCATGGCGCTCAACTACACCTACACCGTCTACGGGCTCTGGTACTCCGCGAAGCTGCTGAATGACAAGGGCTGGGCCTACCCGAAGACCTGGGACGAGATGATCGCCCTGTGCAAGACCATCAAGGCGGCCGGCATCTCGCCCTGGACCTACCAGGGCAAGCACCCGCGGTACATGAGCTGGCCGATCCTGTCGGCGGCGGCCAAGATGGCCGGTCAGGACGTCCTCGTCGCCATCGACAACCTCGAGCCCAACGCCTGGAAGCACGAGGCGATCCTCGCCGCCGCCGACGCCTACTCGCAGCTGGCCGTCGACGGCTACATCATGCCCGGCTCCGAGGGGCTGGACCACATCCAGTCGCAGACCGAGTGGTGCAAGGGCAAGGCCGTGTTCATCTCGTGCGGCTCGTGGCTGGAGAGCGAGCAGAAGTCGGTGACGCCGGCCGACTTTCAGATGACGGTCGCGCCCACGCCGAGCCTGTCCACGGGCGACAAGCTGCCGTTCGAGGCGCTGCGCGGCACCACCGGCGAGCCGTTCATCGTGCCGGCCAAGGCGACGAACCTCAACGGTGGCCTGGAGTACCTGCGCGTCATGCTGTCGAAGAAGGGCGCCATCGACTTCACCAACCGGGTCGCGAGCCTCACTTGCGTGGCCGGCCTCGACCAGGGCGTCAACCTGCCGCCCGGGCTGTCGTCGGTCACCAAGGCGCTCAAGGCGTCCGGCGACAAGGGTTTCAACTGGGTGTACAACTCCTACTACCGCAAGCTGGAACGCGAGCTCGTCGATGCCGCCTGCGGCGCGCTGTTCACCAAGCAGATCAATGCGAAGCAGTTCGTCGAGCAGTGCCAGAAGGGCGCCGACTCGATCGCCAAGGACGACGCCATCAAGAAGTACCGGCGGAGCTGACCCATGCGGCACGGCCGGCGCCTGTTCGCCATCACGTTCCTGATGCCCGCGGTGGCGGTCTATGCCGTGTTCGTGATCTCCCCGTATCTGCAGGCGTTCCAGGTGTCCGCGACGAACTGGCGCGGGCTCAGCCCCGAGTGGGACTACGTCGGGACGGACAACTTCACCCGGCTGCTGCACGACGAGTACTTCTGGAACGCCCTGAAACACAACGCCGTCCTGCTCGCCGTGCTGCCGGTCGCGACCATCGCGCTCGGGCTGTTCTTCGCTTCGATGCTCAGCGTCGGCGGCCACGGCGGGCGGGCCGGCGTGCGCGGCATCCGCGGCAGCGGCCTCTACCGCATCGTGTACTTCTTCCCGCAGGTGCTGTCGGTGGCCATCATCGGCGTGCTGTGGCGGGAGATGTACGCCCCCAACGGCGGCCTCGTCAATGGCGCGCTGCGGGCCGTCGGGCTCGGCGCGCTCGCCCGGCCCTGGCTCGGCGACCACGACTTCGCGTTCTGGGCCGTGCTCGTCGTGATGATCTGGAGCAACGTCGGCTTCTACGTCGTGCTCTTCGGCGCCGCGATGGCCTCGATCCCGCGCGAGATCTACGAGGCCGTGCTGCTCGACGGCGCCGGGCGGTTCACCACGCTGGTGCGCATCACCGTGCCGCTGCTGTGGGACACCATCCAGGTGGCCTGGGTGTACCTCGCGATCATCGCGCTCGACGGCTTCGCGCTGGTGCAGATCATCACCAACGGCGGGCCCGAGTTCAGCACCGACGTCGTCGGCCTGCGGCTGTTCAGCACCGCCTTCGGCGAGGCGAAGTTCGGCTACGCCTCGGCGATCGGGGTCGCGATGTTCTTCGTCGTCCTGTCCGTCGCGATCGCCTCGCTGCGCCTGACCCGCCGCGATCGCGTCGAGTACTGAAAGGCAAGCCGTTGGCGACTCAGGGGCCGCGCGTCAGCAACGCCTTCTCGCACATCTTCCTCGCCGGCTGGGCGCTGCTGACCACCTTCCCGCTGCTGTGGGCGGTGGTCAGCTCGTTCAAGAGCGACGACGAGATCCTCACCGACGCGTGGGGCCTGCCGTCGCGGCTGCGCTTCTCCAACTGGGTGCGGGCCTGGAACGAGGCGCACATCGGGCGGTACTTCCTCAACAGCGCCGTCGTCGTGGCCGGCGCGCTGGCCCTGACCATGCTGCTCGGCGCGATGGCGGCCTACGTGCTGGCCCGCTACGAGCTGCGCGGGATGCGGCTGGTGTACTACGCGTTCGCCGGCGGGATGATGTTCCCGGTCGTCCTCGCCCTCGTGCCCCTGTTCTTCGTGGTGAAGAACCTCGGCCTGCTCGGCACGCTGCCCGGCCTGATGCTGGTCTACACCGCCTACTCCCTGCCGTTCACGGTCTTCTTCCTCACCGCGTTCTTCCGCACCCTGCCGACCGCGGTGGCCGAGGCCGCGCTGGTGGACGGCTGCTCGCACTGGAGCCTGTTCTTCCGCATCATGCTGCCGATGGCGCGGCCCGGCCTGATCAGCGTGGGCATCTTCAACTTCCTCACCCAGTGGAACCAGTACATCTTCCCGATCGTGCTGCTGCAGGGCGAGGGCAGCGAGCGGCGCTGGGTGCTGCCCCAGGGCCTCACCGCCCTGGCGATCAACGAGGGCTACGCGGGCGACTTCGGCGGGTTGTTCGCCGGCATGACGATCGCGATGCTGCCCGTGCTGCTGCTGTACGTCGTCTTCCAGCGCCAGGTGCAGGGCGGCCTCACCGCCGGCCAGCTGAAGTAGCCCCGGTGGGATAGGCTCGCCGGCGTGCGGCGGGTGGTGCGCGTGCTGCGGCTCGTCCTCGCCGCGCTCGTCACCGTGTGCGCCCTCGGCGGGCTCGCCCGGCTGCACTCCCCCACCCTCGGCCCCGGCGGCGCGGCGGTGCGGCAACTGGGGTTCCTGCGCGCGGAGCTCGACGGCGGGGCCGGCGACGCGGCGCAGGCGATGTTCCCCGAGGGATACTTCTTCCTGCACGCCCTCTACGGGCTCGCCTGGGTCGACGTCGGGCGGCACCGCGCGGATCGCGCCGAGGCGCTGCGCGAGGCGCGGTGGGCACTGTCCAGGCTGGACGGTCCGCAGGGGACGGCGCCGTTCAGCGCCGGGCTCGCGCCGCGGTACGGCGTCTTCTACGCCGGGTGGACCAACTGGCTGCGCGGCGGGCTCCTGAGCCTGCAGGACGCCGCCGCGCGCGACCCGGCGGAGGTCGAGCGCTTCGAGCGGGACTCGCGGGAGCTCGCGGCGGCGTTCGACGCGTCGGCGACGCCGTTCCTGCAGGCGTACCCGGGTCAGTCGTGGCCGGTCGACTCGACCGTCGCGATCGCCTCGCTGCGGCTGCACGACGCGCTCCTGCCGGCGCGATACGGCGAGACCGTCCGACGGTGGCTCGACGGCGCCCGGGAGCGGCTCGACCCGGCCACCGGGCTGCTACCGCACGTGACCGACGCGCGCACCGGGGCGCCGCTGCAGGGGGCGCGGGCCAGCTCGCAGAGCGTCATCCAGCGCTTCCTGGCCGACGTCGATCCGGCGTTCGCGCGGCAGCAGTACCTGCGCTTCCGGGAGCTGTTCGTGGTGCGGCCGCTGGGTATCGGGCCGGCGGTGCGCGAGTACCCGCGGGGCACGGACGGGCCCGGCGATGTCGACAGCGGGCCGCTGCCGCTCGGCGTCTCGCTGTCGGCGACGGTGGTGACGATCGGCGCGGCGCGGGTCGAGGGCGACGACTCCCTGGCGGCGGCGCTGTCGAGCTACGGCGAGCTGGCCGGCGTGCCGCTGGACACCCCGCGCACCAAGCGCTACGCGCTCGGGCTGCTGCCGATCGGCGACGCGTTCCTGGTCTGGGCGCGCACCGCCGAGCCGTGGGTGGCCGCGTTGCCGGACCGCCCGCCGGCGGTCGTCGGACCGCTGTGGAAGGCGCCGCTGACCCTGGCCCTGGTCCTGCTGGCCGCCGCGCCCTGGCTACCCCGGGCGCTGCGCCTCCTGCGGCGCGACGGACTCCGGCGCGGCCGTGTCCGCCGGCAGCAGGCCGAGCGGGGCGAGGAGGGCGGCGACGGCCCGGACGTAGGCGGCGTGGTCGACGCCGTCGTCCCAGAGGGTCTGTAGCACCAGCCCCTGGTAGATCGCGATGAGCACGCGGGCCAGCGCGTCCGGCTCGGGCGCGGCGCCCGCGAGCGCCGCGGCGGCGAAGCGGCGCGGGCGGTCGACGTTGTCGCGGGCCACGTCGCGGATGTGCGGCGAGCGGACCGTCTCCGCCCACACCTGCACGGCCAGGCTCAGCTCGGCCCGGTTGGCCGGGTCGCCGACGGCGCGCAGCACCTGCAGGAAGCCGGCGGCGGGGTCTTCGCCGAGCAGGGAGGTGCGCCGCTCGTGCCACTCCGCGACGATCGCGGCGATCATGTCGTCCTTGCCGGTGAAGTACCGGTAGATCAGGCCGGCGCTGATCCCCGACTCGCGCACGATGTCCTGCATCGACGTGCGGTGGAACCCCTCGCGGGCGAAGCAGGCCGCGGCGGCGTCGAGGATCTGCCGCCGCCGCGCCGCGAAGTGCTCCTCGGCGACCTTAGGCATCGGCGACCGCGACCCGGTAGAAGGCGGCGGTGGGCTCGTCGCGGCCCAGCGGCGCCAGGTATCGCGCCGCGGCGTCGCGGGTGGAGACGTCCTCGGCGAGCCGCAGCCCGCGCTCGGCGAGGTAGCCGGGCAGCTCGGCGGACATGAACAGCACCCGGGTCGCCGGCCGGGTGCGCTGGAGCCGATCGGCCAGCACGCGGCCCAGCATGCCCGGCATCACCACGTCGGTGAGCAGCAGGTCGATCGGCCCCCCGCGCTGCGGCGAGCCGCAGCGCGGCCAGGCCGTCCGCGGCGGCGAGCACCGTGTAGCCGCCGCGGCGCAGGCTGCGGGTGGTGACCTCGCGCAGCGCCGGCTCGTCCTCGGCGACCAGCACCGTCTGGCCGCGGCCCGGCGGCCGCGCGGTGCCCCCCGAAGCCTCGGCGCGGGGCTCGGCATCGCTGGCCGGCAACAGGATCGTGATCGTGGTGCCGACGGGCTCGGAGTAGATGTGCACGGCGCCGCCGGCCTGCACCACGATGCCGTAGACCGTCCACCGCATCTCACTAACAGTAGAACTATCGTGACTTACCGTTCTGACCTTCGGGTTTTCGGGAACAGCGCGCCCGCGGGTGCGCTCTGCTGCTCGACCTCGACCGCCCGGTCCGCCTAGTGTTGATCGCGATGTCGGAGAGCGCCGTGCAGGGGGCTGAGCTCGACGAGCACCGCACCGCGCTGCTCGGGTACTGCTACCGGATGCTCGGCTCGCCGTTCGACGCCGAGGACGCGGTGCAGGAGACGCTGCTGCGGGCGTGGCGCAACGCCGACCGCTTCGACCCCGGCCGGGCGCCCCTGCGCGGCTGGCTCTTCGCGATCGCCACCAACGTGTGCCTCGACGCCCTGCGCACCGCCCGGCGGCGCGCCCGCACCGTCGACCTCGGGCCGGCGGCCGAGCCGGGCGCGGCTCTCGGGGTACCATATCCGGCTTCTGATCTTGTCTTTCCGGCGCCGGACGGGCTCGTCGTGCCGCCCGAGGGCGACCCCGCCGAGCTGGCCGTGCAGCGCGAATCGGTCCGGCTCGCGTTCGTCGCGGCGCTGCAGCTGCTGCCGCCGCGCCAGCGCGCGGTGCTGATCCTGCGCGACGTGCTCGCCTGGTCCGCGGCCGAGGTCGCGGCGCTGCTGTCGACGTCGGTGGCGGCGGTGAACAGCTCGCTGCAGCGGGCGCGGGCCGGCCTCGCGGCGCCGGTGCGGGCCCAGCCGGTCGACGAGGCGCTGCTGCGCCGCTACGTGCGGGCGTTCACCGACAACGACATCGACGCGCTGGTCGAGGTGCTGCACGAGGACGCCACGATGTCGATGCCGCCGCTGCCGTTCTGGCTGCGCGGCCGCGGGCCGCTGCTGCGCGCGATGTCCGCGTCCGGGGCCTGCGCGGGCGCCTCCCTGGTCCGCTGCGGTCGCTCATCCTTCATCCAGTACCGCGGGGGCCGCCCGTTCGCCGTGGTGGTCGTCGAGGCCCTCGACGGAAAGGTCGGACATATCCAGACCTTCCTGGAGGCGCCGCGGCTCCTCGAGCTCTTCTCCCGCTACGCCGATGAGCCGGCGGCCACCTCGGCGTAGTACCGGGCATGACGAACTTCTGGCACACCGCGTCCGGCTCCGGCGACCCGCTCGTGCTGCTGCACGGCGGCTTCAGCGACAGCCGCGACTTCGACACCAGCCTGGCCGCGCTCGCCGACGCCTACCGGGTGTACGCGTACGACCGCCGCGGCCACGGCCGCACCCCCGACGTCGAGGGCCCGATCACCATGTCGGCGCTGGCCGGCGACGCGGTCGAGTTCCTGACCCGCGTGGTCGGCGGGCCGGCAATACTGTGCGGGTACAGCGCGGGCGGCGCGGTCGCCCTGCACACCGCGCTGCGCCGGCCCGACCTGGTGCGGGCGCTGGTGCTCATCAGCACCGCGTACGCGGTCGACGGCCTGCTGTTCACGCCCACCGCGGACGCGCCGCTGCCCCCGCCGGTCGTCGCGCGCTACGCCGAGGTCTCCCCCGACGGCCCCGACCACCTGCCGGTGGTGCAGGCGAAGCTCGCCGAGTCGGTCGCGACCGAGCCCGGCCTCACCCCGGCGGACCTCGCGGGGATCGGCTGCCGCACGCTCATCGTGGCCGCCGACGACGACCTGGTGACTCTCGAGCACACGGCGACGCTGCTGGCCGCCCTGCCCGACGCGCGGCTGGCGGTGCTGCCGGGCACCTCGCACCTGCTACTGCTGGAGGCCCCGGACCGGGTCACCGCCCTGGTCCGGGACTTCCTTTCCGGGCGCGAGACGGCCCCGATGATGCCGATACGGCGTTCCAGCCGTCGATGACGAGGATCGGCGTCGACGGCTCTACAGCCCGAGCGGGTCCTCGCGCTCGCCCGTGACGACGAGCGGGCGGCTGCCGTCCGGCTCCACGTGCCGGTGCGGCGCCGTGCCGCCGGGCTCCGCGGTCTCGGTCTCGTCCGCGACGGCCTCCAGCGCCGCCCACACCGCCGCCAGCCCGTCGTCGCCGCCGCTGAGATGCAGCGTGGGCGCGCCGCGCAGCGCGATGGCGAGGGGCCCGGCGGCGCGCTCCTGCGCCACGGCGCCGTTGCGGATCGGCACCTCGATCGCCGGGCCGGCGCCGCGCAGCACCGCGGCGAGCGCGCGCAGCGCGGCGGGCGACCCGGCGAGGTCGAGGTTCTCGCCGATCACGCGCAGCCGGCAATACCGCTGATCATCCATGCCGCCATTCTGCCCGACCCGCCGCAGCGGCCCGGCGGGCAGTACGAAATGGAGTGCGGCCGCCGCCGGAGGCACCCCTGCCCGGGCGGCGGCCGCACGCATCACGGCCGCGGCGGTCGGCTCGTCGTGCTCGGCGCGAGCATGCCGCGCCTGTTGCCGCAGGCCCTTGGCCAGCATGCCACCGCCGGCACCGCTGCGGCGATCGGCTCGTCGTGCTCGTCGCGGGCATACCGCGCCTGTTGCCGCAGGCCCTTGGCCAGCATGCCACCGCCGGCGTCGCCGCGGCGATCGGCTCGTCGTGCTCGTCGCGCCCGTCGCGGGCATACCGCGCCTGTTGCCGCAGGCCCTTGGCCAGCATGCCACCGCCGACGCCGCCGCGGCGGGCCGGTCGATGCACGTCCGGCCGACCGCGCCGAACCGGCCGACCGGGCCTACGCTCGTGCTCGACCGCACCCACCCCGCCATTGCCACGTCACAGCCGAGGACCGATGACCACCAGCCTTCCGCACCGCACCGGCGAGGTCGCCCTGACCCTGCTCGGCCCGGACGACCGGCCGCTCGCCGACCGGGCCGTCACCGTCGCCCAGACGCGCCACGCCTTCGCCTTCGGCAACATCGGCTTCGACTTCGTCGACCTCGTCGGCGGCCCCACGCCCGAGGGCGTCGACGGCGACTTCGGCGACGCGCCGGGCGGCCTGGACCTCGACCGGCTCGGCGAGCTGTGGCTCAACCTGTTCAACACCGCGACCCTGCCGTTCTACTGGGGAGGCTACGAACCGCGCCGTGGCCGGCCCGACGCCGAGCGGCTCACGAGGACCGCGCGGTGGTTCGCCGAGCGCGGCGTCACCGTGAAGGGCCACCCGCTCGTGTGGCACACGGTCCAGCCGCCGTGGCTGCTGGAGCTCGCCCGGACCGAGGGCCTCGACGAGGTGGAACGCCTGCAACGGGCCCGGATCCGCGACCTCGCAGGCGGGTTCGCCGGTCTCGTCGACACCTGGGACGCCATCAACGAGGCCGTCATCATGCCGGTCTTCGCCAACGGGGACAACGCCGTCACGCGGCTCGCCCGGGCCCGCGGCCGCATCCACATGGTGCGCATGGCGTTCGAGGAGGCCCGCGCGGCCAACCCGGCGGCCACCCTCGTGCTCAACGACTTCGACCTGAGCTCGGCGTACGAGTGCCTGATCGAGGGCGTGCTGGAGGCCGGCGTGCGCATCGACGCGATCGGCCTGCAGACCCACATGCACCAGGGGTACCGCGGCGAGGAGTACACCCGCGACGTCCTCGACCGGTTCGCCCGCTACGGCCTGCCGCTGCACCTGACCGAGACCACGCTGGTGTCGGGGCACCTGATGCCGCCGGAGATCGAGGACCTCAACGACTACCAGATCCCCGAGTGGCCGAGCACCCCCGAGGGCGAGGCCCGCCAGGCCGACGACGTCGCGCGCCACTACCGGACGCTGTTCGCGCACCCGGCGGTCCAGGCGGTCAACTACTGGGGTCTCACCGACCAGGGCGCCTGGCTCGGCGCGCCGGCCGGCCTGGTGCGCTCCGACGGCACCCGCAAGCCGTCGTACGACGCCCTGGAGGGCCTCATCAAGGGCGAGTGGTGGCTGCCGCCGACCGGGATGCGCACCGGCCCCGACGGCACGCTCACCGTCCGCGGCTTCCACGGCGACTACACCGTCGACGGCGCCCCGTTCAACATCGCCCCCGGCCGCACCACCCGGACGGTCCGCACGTCTGACGCCGGGCCTCCCGCCGCCGGTCCTATCGTGATCGGTTGACATCCTCCCCTCCCTAAAGGGGAGGGGATTCCCTGGGTCGCCCCAGGGGTTTCCTGCTTCACCGCCGGTCGCCGCGTCCGGGAGGATTCCCGTTGAGGTCTTACACCAGCTCCACAGGCAGACACCGCCAGCCCGGCGGCCAGAAGGTTGCGTGCCGCGTTCACGTCCCGGTCGTGGACGGTGCCGCACCGGCACATCCACTTCCGCACGTGCAGCGGCATGTGCTCGGCCAGCGCGCCGCAGGCCGAGCAGCGTTTGGAGGACGGGTACCAGCGGTCGACCGCGATCACCTCGCGGCCGTACCAGTCGGCCTTGTACTCCAGCATGGTGCGAAACTGCCGCCACGCCGCGTCCGAGATGGCACGGGCCAGGGTGTGGTTGCGGACCATGTTGCGGACGGTCAGGTCCTCGATCACGATCGTTTGATTGTCACGAACGAGCCGAGTGCTCAGCTGGTGCAGATGGTCGCGGCGCCGGTCGGCGATCCGGGCATGGACGCGGGCGACCTTGACCCGGGCCTTCACCCGATTCGCGGAACCCTTCTCCTTGCGGGCCAGGTTCCGCTGGGCGCGGGCCAGCCGCGCCCGGTCGGCGCGCTCGTGCCGCAGGTTGGGGATCTTCTCCCCGGTGGAGAGCGTGAGCAGGCTGTCCAGCCCGGCGTCGACCCCGACAGCGGTGTCCACGGCCGGGGCGTCGGGGATCACGTCGTCGCAGAGCAGGGACACATACCAGCGCCCGGCCGCGTCCTGCGACACGGTCACCGTCGACGGCGAAGCCCCCTCCGGCAGCGGCCGCGACCACACGATGTCCAGCGGCCCGGCCATCTTCGCCAACGTGAGCCTGCCGCCACGGAACCGGAACGCGCTGGTCGTGTACTCCGCCGACCGCCGAGACTTCTTCTTCGACTTGAAGCTCGGGTAGCGGGCCCGGCCGGCGAAAAAGTTCACGAACCCGGCCTGCAGGTGCCGCAGGGCCTGCTGCAACGGCACGGAGGAGACGTCGTTGAGGAACGCGAGTTCCTCGGTCTGCTTCCACGCGGTCAGCATCGCCGAGGTGGCGTTGTAGTTGACCCGTTCCTGGCGCAGCGTCCACGCCTCGCTGCGGGCGACCAATGCCAGGTTGTAGACCTTCCGGACACACCCGAACGTCCGCGCCAGCTCGGCGGCCTGCGCGCCGGTCGGGTAGCAGCGGTACTTGAACGCCCGCTTCACCGTCCTGGACATGCCTCACATCTTGGCCGTTCTATTTTGTGGACCTGCGGTGACACGCGGGCAGACGCCGATCCGCCATGGCGGCGAATCAGCTTTCCCCGTCCTGCTCCGCAGGGGTTCCGTTTCCTCCCCCGCCTGAAGGCCGGGGTCTCCACGGAAGGAATCCGATGACCAACGCGGAGCGGGCCGGGCGGCGCGAGGTCCCGCTGCTGCCGGGCGTCGCCGCGCTGCGCGGGTACCGCCGGTCCTGGTGGCGCAGCGACGTGCTGGCCGGCCTGACCGTCGCCGCCTACCTGGTGCCGCAGGTGATGGCGTACGCCACCCTGGCCGGCCTGCCGCCGGTGACGGGGCTGTGGGCGATGCTCGCGCCCCTGGCCGTCTACGCCCTGCTCGGCACCTCCCGCCACCTGTCGGTCGGGCCGGAGTCGACCACCGCGCTGATGACCGCCACGGTGATCGCCCCGCTCGCCGGCGGCGATCCCGCGCGGTACGCGGCGCTGGCCGCCGCGCTCGCCGTGGTCGTCGGGCTGCTCTGCCTGGTCGCGTGGGCCGCCCGGCTGGGCTTCCTCGCGGACCTGCTGTCGAAGCCCATCCTGGTGGGCTACCTGGCCGGCGTCGCGGTCATCATGATCATCAGCCAGCTAGGCAAGGTGACCGGGATACCGGTGACCGGCGACACACTCGTCGAGCAGGTGCTCTCGGCCGCGCGGCAGCTCGGCCGGGTGCAGCCGACGACGCTGCTGTTCTCGCTCGCCGTGCTGTGCTTCCTGTTCGTCGCGAAGTGGCGGTGGCCGAGGCTGCCGGGGCTTCTGCTGGCCGTGCTCCTCGCCACCGCGGCGGTGGCCGTGTTCGGCCTCCGGGAGCACGGCATCGCCGTCGTCGGCCCGATCCCGCGGGGCCTGCCCGTGCCGTCGCTGCCCGGCCTCGGCGACCTCACCGGCCTGGTGCTGCCGGCGGTCGGGCTGATGGTCGTGGGGTACACCGACACCGTGCTCACCGCGCGCTCGTTCGCCGCGCGCGGCGGCTACCGCATCGACGTCAACCAGGAACTGCTCGCCCTGGGCGCGGCGAACGTGGCCACCGGCGCCCTGCGGGGCTTCCCGATCAGCAGCAGCGGCAGCCGTACCGCGATCGGCTTCGCCGCCGGCGGGCGCACCCAGCTCGGCTCGCTGGTCTCGCTGGTCGCGGTGGTCGCGGTGCTGCTGTTCGCCGGGCCGCTGCTCGCGCTGTTCCCGGTCGCGGCGCTCGGCGCCCTCGTGGTCTACGCCGCCGTCCAGCTGATCGACGTCGCAGGCTTCCGGCGCCTGGCCGCGTTCCGCCGCAGCGAGCTGCTGCTCGCCCTCGCCACCTGCGCCGGCGTCCTCGTGCTCGACATCCTCTACGGCGTGCTGCTCGCCATCGGCCTGTCCGTCGCCGATCTGCTGCGCCGGGTGGCCCGCCCGCACGACGCGATCCAGGGTCTCGTGCCCAACCTGGCCGGCATGCACGACATCGACGACTACCCGCAGGCGACCACGATCCCCGGCTTGCTGATATACCGGTACGACTCCCCGCTCTTCTTCGCCAACGCGGAGGACTTCCGGCGCCGCGCGCTCGCCGCCGCCGACAGCGCCCCGACCAGCTGGTTCGTACTCAACGCCGAGGCCAACGTCGAGGTCGACATCACCGCGCTGGAGGCACTCGACGGCGTCCGCAGGGAGCTGACCGGCCGCGGGATAGTGTTCGCGTTGGCCCGCGTCAAGCGCGACCTGCAGGACGAGCTCGACGCGTTCGGTCTCACCACCTCGGTCGGCACGGACCGCATCTTCCCCACCCTGCCGACCGCCGTCACCGCCTACCGACAGTGGCAGCGCGACCAAGACCACGGGAACGACCACGGGCACGACCACGGGTAGGGCCGTCCGGGCCCCTCACCCGCAACCCTGCGGCCCCGCCACCCGCACGCCCATCTGACGGCCGATGCCCGCGTGCCGGCAAGCCACGGAACGATCGCGCCAGGCTGGCAGCGGCTGAGCATCGACGTTCGGATAGGCAGACGGCCTCGGTCCAGCCATGGCCGCAGGCCATGAATGGTGATCCGCGAGATCCGGGTCACCGACGCCGCCGAAATCGACTTTCCCGGAGCCGACAGCTACCCGTATGGCGCGGACGCCGTGAACCTCGTCACGCGGGGCACGCCGAACTGATCTGATCGACGGCTTCACGCAGACCCTCATCGGCTGCGCCGCCGTGCTGCGTCTCGGCGGCTACGTCGCCGCTGGTGATCCGCAATGGCTCATCCAGCGCGAGGGATCTGCCGTGTTTCGGCCGGATCATCCTGGCGGTCACGGCGGTCGGGCAGCTGGATAGCCGCCGGGCACACGGCGCGCGGCACGATGGCAGGCTCCGCGATGCCGATCGGGACGCCCAGTGCGACACACGGTTGCAGGTCGAGTTCGGCGTCGGCCGTCGTCGGCTGGAACAGGGGCCGGCGCGGGAGCAGGAGCAGAGACAGAAGGAGCGGGCAACGAGACGGGCGCCGGACCGGCAGTGGAAACAGGAGCAGCGGCCGGAGACGCGGGAGCAGGCGGCGGAGACGCGGGAGCAGGGGCCGGAGCAGGAGTTACGGGCAATGACAGCGGAGCAGCGTCGGCGACGGGAGTAGAGGCAGCGGCCGGAGGCGCCGGAACGGCAGCCGGGGCAGGAGCCGCAGGTGGCGACGTCCGAGCGGTGGTGGGAGCGGCGTCTGGGCCAGGTGTGGGTGAAGCAGTCGGAGCAGCGTCTCCGCGGGACCTGGGTGAAGGAGTGGGAGGACACGGCGTGGGTGAAGCAGTCGGAGCGGCGTCTACGTGGGACGTGGGTGAAGCGGTCGGAGGACACGATGCGGGTGCAGCGGTGGGAGTGTGGGGGCGGGGCGTGCGGGCGTCGCGCTCGGCCCAGTGGGCGGTGATCTCCGCGGTGCGGGCCTCGCGGTCCAGGCGGGCCAGTCGCTCCGCGTGGCGTCGGTCCAGGCCGCGGCGGCGCGCCTCGGCGAACTCGGACCTGATCGCGGCGCGGCGGGCGTGGCGGCGGCGGTGCTCCTCCAGCATCGAATCCAGCCGGTTGCGCCACTCCGCCGGGTCGATCGCTGTCAGCACCTCACTCATGCTGATAACTTAGAACAGGGGTACGACAAAAATCAGAAGCGCGGAGGCCAGCCGCCTCGATGGCCCAGCGGACGGCGTAGCGTTCCACGACGTTGGCGACCAGAGCGAGCTGGGGGGCTCAGGTCTGCTCGTCCGGCAGGGTGAGCACCAGGGGGCCGTCTTCGGTGATGGCCACGGTGTGCTCATGGTGCGCAGTGCGTCCGTGATTGCTGCTGCGCAGCGTCCAGCCGTCCGGATCGACGGCGAGGGTGCTGGTCCCGGTCATCACCCAGGGCTCGAGAGCGAGCACGAGTCCCGGGCGTAGCCCGAAGCCCCGGCCCGGCCGGCCAGTGTTGGATACGTGCGGGTCCTGATGCATGGTCCGACCCACGCCATGTCCGCCGAACTCATTGTTGACGCGGTAGCCGGCGCCGGTGAGCGTGGCGCCGATGGCGGCCGAGATGTCCCCGATGCGATGGTCAGGGGTACACATGCCGATGGCGGCGTCGAGGGCCGTCCGCGTAGTGTCGATCAGGCGCTGGTCGGCCGGGTCGATGGTATCGCCGACGACGAAGGTGATCGCACTGTCGGCAACCCATCCATCGACAGACGCCGCGAAGTCGAGACTGAGTAGGTCCCCATCGCGCAGGGTGTAGTCGTGCGGTAGCCCGTGCAGGACCGCGTCGTTCACGGACGTGCAGATCACCTTGCCGAAGGGGCCCCGACCGAAGGCTGGGGCGTAGTCGACGTAGCAGGAGCGGGCGTTGCGGCGGGCGATGAGTTCGCCGGCCCAGGCGTCGATGTCGAGGAGGTTGACTCCCGGCTCGACGCGACCCCGTAGCTGCTGAAGCACGTCGGCGACGAAACGCCCGGCGGGACGCATCTGGTCGATCTGACGAGGTGAGAGCAATTCGATCAAGGCATCCCCCTGGGTGGCACTCGCAGTGGTCGGATAACAATACCGGGATTACTATACCGGGATTACTATATCGGACCTGTGCATGAGCGCGGCTACGGGTAGGGCCGTCCGGGCCCTCGCCCGCGGTCCTGCGGCCCTGCCAATCGCGCGGCCGCCCGGCGGACGATGCATGCGTGCCGGCAAACCACCACGCGATCGCGCCGGGCTGGCAGCGGCTCAGCATCGGCGAGCTGATGACGCTGTGGGCGCAGACCCCTGCGACGCCCATGAACATCGCGATGCTCGGCCTGCTGGCCCCGGCCCCGACGCTCGTGGACGAGGGCGGCGCGGTCCGGCTGGTGGCCGTGCGGGCGGCGGTCGCCGACCGGCTCGGGCGCGCACCCGCGCTGCGGCGGCGGATCCGGCGCACCCGGGCGGGCCAGGGGCGACCGGTGTGGGCCGATGACGGCTCCTTCGACGTCGCCCGCCACGTGGACGCGGCCGATCTGCCCGGCATCGGCGTGGACGCGCTGCTGACCTGGGCCGCGACCCGCGCCGCCGCGCCGCTGCCGGACGGGCGCCCGCCGTGGCGGATGACCCTGGTCACCGGGCTGGACTCCGGGGAGGTCGGCCTGCTCCTGGTCATGCACCATGCCCTCGCCGACGGCCTCACCGGGGTCGCGCTGGCCGGCGCGCTGCTGGACACCGCGCCGGACGCGGCGCCCGCGCCGACCCGTTGGACGCCCGCGCCACCGCCGACCGGCTGGACGCTGGCCCGCGACGCCGCCACCGACCGGCTCCGCGCGCTGACCCGGCGCCTTCGCGCGCTGACCCGCGGGCCGGCCCGGCCGCAGCCGCCGACCGGGCCGGGCGAGACCACCGCGCCGCGACAATCGGACGGGTTGCGAAAGGAGCTGCGGGTCGCCCGCAGCGCGCTCGCCGTGACCGCGCCCGACCTGGGACTCCCGGCGCCGGACAGCACCGAGCGGCGGGCGGCCGGGCTGTGCTGGCGGCTCGACGGCGTCCGGCGGGCCGCGCGCGAGCACGGGGTCACCGTGAACGACGTCATGCTCGCCGCCGTGGCCGGTGGCATGCGCGGGCTGCTCCTGGCACGGGGCCTTCCGCTGGCGGGCCTGACGCTGCGGGTGTCCGTCCCGGTCGCGGCGCCGGCCGGTAACCGCAACGCCGGCGGCACGCTGCCGTTCGTGCTCGGGCTTCCCGTCGATGGGCCCGACCCGGCGGCGGCCCTGCGGCGGATCGGGCGGGACAGCCGCGCCGCCAAGGCCGGCCGCGACCGGGGCTACGCCGGGCCGGCGCAGTCGCCGGGGGTGCCGCCGTTCCTGGTGCGCCTGGCCGTCGCCTGGCTGCGGCGATACGCCGGGCGCCGGATCAACCTGTACCTCACCAACGTGCCAGGCCCCGCGGACGCGCGCTGGCTGTGCGGCGCGCGGCTGCACACCGTGTTTCCGATCGCGCCCGTCTCCGCCGGGGTCCCGGTCGCGGCGGCCGTCCTGTCCTACGACGGCACGCTCTGCCTGAGCGTCAACACCGGCCCGGGCATCGACCTGCGGGCGTTCGCCGACGGCGCGGGCCGGGCCGCCGAAGCGCTGATGGGCACCGCCGACCGCTGAAAACGGCCCCCGCTCGACCACACATCCAAGCCCGCGTTGCGGGGCTGAGCACACGCAGCGGCCCGCGTCGTGGCGAACGCGGGCCGCTGCGGCGAGGGGAATCGAAGTCCTTACGGCGCCTCGCCGAGGGTCACGGTCACGGTCTGCTCGCTGCCGTTGCGATCGACCGTCACCGGCACGCGGTCGCCGGCCTTCGCCGCCTGTACCGCGTTGATGAGCGAGGTCGCGTCGGTGACGGTCGCCGAGCCGAACTTGGTCACCGTGTCGCCGGTCTTCAGGCCCGCCTTGTCGGCCGGGCCACCCGCGACCACGCCGCCGATGAGCGCGCCGCCGTTGCCGTCGGTGAGCTGCACGCCGAGGTACGGGTGGCTGACCTTGCCGCCCTTGGCCAGCTGGCCGGCGGCGGCGCGGGCGCGGTTGGCGGAGATGGCGAACCCGACGCCGATGTTGCCGTTGCTGTTCTGCCCCGCGGTGGCGATCGCGGTGTTGATGCCGACGACCTCGCCCTTGAGGTTGACCAGCGCGCCGCCGGAGTTGCCCGGGTTGATCGCGGCGTCGGTCTGGATCGCGTCGGCGATCGACTTGCCGCCCTGCTCGCCCGAGATCGTGCGGTGCAGGGCGCTGACGATGCCGGCCGTGACCGAGCCCTGCAGGCCCAGCGGGCTGCCGACGGCCAGGACGGTGTCGCCGACGCGCAGCGCGTCGCTGTCGCCGAACTTCGCCGGGGTGAGGCCGGAGACGCCCTGGACCTTGATGACCGCGATGTCGCCGGACGGGTCGGTACCCACGATCGACGCGGGCGCCGTCTTGCCGGTGCTGAACGTCACGGTGAGCTGCTGGGCACCCTGCACGACGTGGTTGTTCGTGATGATCTGGCCGTCCGCGGTCATGATCACGCCGGAGCCCTCGGCCTCGCCGGTGCTGATGTCCACGACGCTGGGCAGTACCGCCGCGGCGACCCCGCCCACCGAGGAGCGGTCGAGGTTGGGCGCCGCGTCGCGGGTGACGACGGTCGGCGCGGAGGCCGGCTTGTCGTCGGCGAGCTGGGTGGCGATCAGGCCGCCGCCGAGCGCCGAGCCGACGGCGAGCACGACCGCGCACACGGCGATCACGGCGATCCGCCCGCCGCGCCCCGGCCGCGGGCCTGGCTGGCCGTAGGCGGGGTGCCCGTACCCGGGCTGGCCCGGGTGGCCGGGCGGCGGGAATCCGGGCGGCGGCGCGCCGTGCCCATACGGCTGCCCGTAGCCGGTATTTCCGACATATCCGGCGGGGGGCACCGGCGTCGTCGCGAAGGACGCGGTCGCGGTGCCAGGCGTGCCGAGCGGCTGCGTCGGCGCGCTGTCACCGGCGGCCGGCAGGTGCGGATACCCGTTGGTGCCCGGCCGGCTCCACGGCGACCCGGGGGCCGGCGCGCCCGAGGCGGGAACGTACGAAACCGGCGCACCCGAGGGGGAAACGTATGAACCCGGCGCACCCGGGGCGGGAGCGTACGGACCCGGCGCACCCGGGGCGGGAGCGTACGGACCCGGCGCGCCCGAGGGGGGAACGTACGAACCAGGCGCACCCGAGGCGGGGACGTACGGACCCGGCGCGCCCGAGGCCGGGGCGTACGCGTCCGGCGCACCCGAGGCCGGGAAGACCGCGGCCGGGGAGACCGGGGACGCGGAGGACCCTGCCGGGGCGCTCACGACCGGCGGAGCGGGAAACGGCACGGCGGGAGCGGGAGACGGCGCGGAAGCGGGAGACGGCCCGGCGGAAGCGGTAGACAGCACAGCGGAGCCGGAGGACGGCCCGGCCGAAGACGGGGACGGCGGCGGCCAGGACGCGGCCGGTGGCGGCGGCTGCGGCGGGGCCGGGGGCTCCGGTGAGGCCGACGGCGACGGCGGTAGCGCGGAGCCGGGTGTGTCAGCGTGCTGCGGGACGCTCCCCTGGCGGTCCTGGTCACTCATGGTGTCCAGATTGCACACCCCAGCTTCCGCCAAACTGGATTCTCCCTGGGAGAAAGCCGAGAGCCGCAAATCGGTCAGCGGGGGTCGCAGGGGCCGCGGCCGGTCGGAACCGGCCGCGGCCTGTACAAACCGTGCGGTACGAACGTCAGGCGGTCCAGTCGGGCCGTAGCGGGTAGGAGGACACGCCGTCCCTGGTGGTCTTGGTGGCGAGGATCTGGTGCAGCTGGATCTCGTTGCGCTCGAAGGCGAGGCGCGAGCCGGCCATGTACAGGCCCCACACGCGGGCGGTGCCCAGCCCGACCTCGGCGACGCACTCGTCCCAGCGCTCGACCAGGTTGCGGTTCCAGCCGGCCAGGGTCAGCGCGTAGTGCAGGCGTAGGTTCTCCTCGTGCTGCACCTCGAACGCCGCGTCGTGCACGGCGCTCACCAGCCGGCCCGGGGAGGCGAGCTCGCCGTCGGGGAAGACGTACCGGTCGATGAACGCGCCGGGCTTGTGCGAGGCGCGGTTGTCGGAGCGGGTGATGCAGTGGTTCAGCAGCCGCCCGCCGGGCTTGAGCCGGTCGCGCAGTGCCCCGAGGTACCGCGGATAGTTCTTGACCCCGATGTGCTCGGTGAGCCCGATGGAGCTGACCGCGTCGAAATGCTCCAGGGGCGCGTCGCGGTAGTCCAGGTGGCGCACCTCGGCGAGGTGGCCGAGGCCCTCGCGCTCGATCGCGGCCTGCGCCCAGGCCGCCTGCTCCCGCGACAGGGTGACGCCGAGGGCGCGCACGCCGTATTCGCGCGCGGCGTGGCGGACCATCCCGCCCCAGCCGCAGCCGACGTCGAGTAGCCGCTGGCCCGGCTTGAGCCCCAGCTTGCCGGCGACGAGGTCGTACTTGTTCGCCTGGGCCTGCTCGAGGGTGTCGGACTCGGAGCGGAAGACGGCGCAGGTGTACGTCATGGACGGGCCGAGCACCATCTCGTAGAAGCGGTTCGACACGTCGTAGTGGTGGTGGATCGCCTCGGCGTCGCGGCCGCGGGCGTGGCGCAGGCCGAGGCCGGCCAGGGTGCGCTTCCACGCAGGCGTGGCCTCCTGCGGCGGGGGCGGCGGCGGGAGCAGCCGCTCCCAGCCCAGGCCGCGCACCAGGCGCAGGGCCTCGGCGGCCGAGGGCAGCCGCAGCCGCAGGCCGGTGGTGAGCTGCCGCATCGCCTCGTACGGGTCGCCGGGGTGCGCGCCGCGCACCTCGAGGTCGCCGGTCACGTAGGCGCGGGCCATGCCCAGGTCGCCGGGCGCGGTCAGCACGTACGACAGGCCGCGCTCGGAGGCGACGTGCAGCCCGATGGCGGCGTTTTCGGGACCGATGGCGCTGCCGTCGTAGGCGGTGATGCGGACCTGGGGCTCGCCGGTGGTGACGGTACGGACGATGTCTGCGACGGACGGGACGGCCGGCCGGCGGCGGGGCTGGCCGGGAACGGATCCTTGCGTGTTGCTCGAACGGTAGGTGCTGGTCATCTGCGCCCCACAACCTTGTCGTAGAGGTCGGTCAATCGGTGACCGGGGTCGTAGCGCTCCTTGGCGGCGCGGTATGCGGGGCCGCCGTAGAGCCGGTCGAAGGTCTCCCGGTCGTAGTAGGCGTCGGAGTAGAGGGACTTGTGGCCGCCGAGCTCCAACACCTTGGCCTCGATGGCCCGGTTGACGTCGCCGTCGGCGGCGCCGGGCACGATCGGCACGGTGCCCCAGAACCCGACGTTGACGTATGCCTGCCCGGCGTGCATCGGGTACAGCGGCCACTCGCGCTCCCGCAGGCGCAGCGGGCAGAGCCAGATCGGCGCCATCGGTACCTCGCGGGCGAACCACCGCAGGAAGTCGCCGGTCCGCTCGAGCGGGAGTTCGACGTCCTGCACGACGCGCTCGTGGTCGGGCTGCCCGCGCCACCGGCCGACGCGTGCGGCGAGGCCGTAGCGGTTCTCGAACCGCACGATGCGGTGGTACACGTCGGAGCGGCGGTACCGCCGCGGCCAGACCCGGCGCACCGCGGGGACCTGTGCGCCGAAGGCGGCCGAGCACCAGAACCAGTCGGTGTCCCAGCGCCACAGGTAGTCGTACGCGCCGAGGCGGTCGGCGGCCTTCGCCCGCAGCGACTGGTAGTAGATGTCCTGCCCGGTGTAGTCGCTCGTGGCGCCGGGCTCGTCGGTGAAGGTGCCCAGCACGAGGTACGACTCGCCGGGGCGGAACACGACGCCGTCCATGACGTCGACATGCCGGCCGTCGTGCGCGCCGGTCTTCATCACCTCGCCGACGACGTGGAGCAGCTCGTCGACGTCGTCGAAGCGCAGGTTGGCCAGGCGCACCCCGGCGGCGATCGGCATCAGCTCGATGCGCAGCCGGGTGGCGTAGCCCAGGCTGCCCAGCGAGTTGGGGAACGTCGAGAACAGCTCGGCGTGCTCGTTGTCGGGCCGCGCGGTGAGCAGTTCCCCCGCGCCGGTGAGGATGTCCAGCTCCAGCACCGACTCGTGCGGCAGCCCGTGCCGGAACGAGGTGGCCTCGATGCCCAGCCCGGTGACCGCGCCGCCCAGCGTGATCGTGCGCAGCTGCGGCACGACCAGTGGCATCAGGCCGTGGGGCAGGGTGGCGTCGACCAGGTCCTCGTACGTGCACATGCCCTGCACCTCGGCGGTGCGCCCGGCCGCGTCGACCTCGATGACCCCGCCGAGGCCGCTGACGTCGAGGCCGTGGCGGATCTCGGCGCGCGGCCGGAACAGGTTCGAGGTCTTCTTCGCCAGCCGCACGGTGTCGCCGGGCGGAATCGCGGCGTAGGAGGCGCGCAGGGCGTCGACGGCGCGAGTGTGCGCCGCCCAGCCGACAGGTTGACCGCGTTCCACTTCGACCACCTCACCGTTGTGCAACATCCCGTTGACACCAGATTCTGGTGTAAACGGAGGCCCGCCTCAGCCAAAGTTGCACACGTGGCAAGATCAGCCAACGCCTGGTGACTGAACTCACGCTCCGGGTGACGTCATGGGGTGAGCGAGGTCAGCCTGCGGGTGAGGTATCGGCGCTCGGCATCGCTCCCGGCCAGTTCGAGAGCCTCGCGGTAGGCCTCGGCGGCCTCGGCGGCGCGGCCGAGCCGGCGCAGGAGGTCGGCGCGGGTGGCGGGCAGCAGGTGGTACCCGGCGAGGGCCCCGGCGTCGCGCAGCGCGTCGACCAGCGACAGCCCGGCCGCGGGCCCGTCGGCCATGGCGACGGCGACGGCACGGTTGAGTTCGACGACGGGCCCGGGCACGACGCGGGCGAGCCGGGCGTACAGCTGCGCGATCTGCGGCCAGTCGGTCTCCGCGGCGCTGGGCGCGCACGCGTGGCACGCCGCGATCGCTGCCTGGATCTGGTACTTCCCGGCGCGCCGGCGGCGCAGCGCGCGCTCGAGGATCTCGACGCCCTCCGCGATCCCGGCCCGGTCCCAGGCGTCGCGGTCCTGCTCCTCCAGCGGGACCAGGTCGCCGGCGGCATCCAGCCGGGCGCCTCGGCGCGCCTCGTGCAGCAGCATCAGCGCGAGCAGCCCGAGCGCCTCCGGCTCGTCGGGCATGAGCGCGGCGAGCACCCGCGCGAGCCGGATCGCCTCGCCCCCGAGGTCGGCCCGCCCGCCGCCGCTGTAGCCCTCGTTGAACAGCAGGTACAGCACGGCCAGCACCGACTCGAGCCGCTCCGGCAGCAGGTGCGCGGGCGGCACCCGGAAGGGGATCCGGGACCGCCGGATCTTGTTCTTGGCCCGCACCAGGCGCTGCGACATCGTCGGCTCGGACACCAGGAACGCCCGCGCGATCTCGGCCGTCGACAGCCCCGCCAGGCTGCGCAGCGTCAGCGCGACCCGGGCCTCCAGCGACAGCGCCGGATGGCAGCAGGTGAACATCAGCCGCAGGCGGTCATCCGGTACGGCGGGGGCCTCGTCGTCGGGGTCCGGCACGTCCTCGATCGGGCTCAGCATGGCAACCTCCCGCAGCTTGTCCGCCTCCACGGCACGGCGGCGCAGCCGGTCGAGGGCCCGGTTGCGCGCGGTGGTGGTGAGCCAGGCGCCGGGCCGCCGCGGGACCCCGTCGCCCGGCCAGCGGCTCAGCGCCTGCGCAAACGCGTCCTGGGCGCACTCCTCGGCGAGGTCCCAGTCGCCGGTGAGCCGGATCAGCGCGGCGACGATCCGGCCCCATTCCTCGGCGTAGACGGCCGCGATCGTCCGCCGGACGCCCTCGGCGCCCGCGGCGGCCCCGGCGTCCCCGGTGTCCGCGGCGCCTCCGGGGGTCTCGGCGTCCTTGGGATTCGCCGCTCAGCCCTCCCAGAACGGGCGGAGCTCGATCATCCCGCGGCGCGCCATCGGATGCCTGGCGGCGACCTCGATCGCCTGGTCGAGGTCGGCGCACTCGATGATGTCGAAGCCGCCCATCTGCTCCTTCGTCTCGACGTACGGCCCGTCGGTGAGCACCACCTCGCCGTCGCGCACCCGCACGGTGGTGGCCTCGGCGGGCGCCACGACCCGGTTGCCGAACAGCCGCACGCCCTTGCCGTCCATCTCCGCGACCCAGCCCTCGATCTCCGGCCCGGTCGGCCCGTCGGTGACCTCTCCGTCGACGATCACCATCATCAGATAGCGCATCGGTTCGCTCCCTTCGTTCGTTACCCGTACGACGAACGGGACCCCCCGGATCCGACACCTGGCCCACAGCCGCTCTTGGCACCGCGGACATGGCAGGGCCGGGGCGCCCTTCAGGCAGCCCCGGCCCGTTGTCTCGCGGGAGGAACGGTCCGCAGGTGACGCGGCCCGAGCCATAAATCCGATTTTCCGTCAGTTTTTCCGTCAGGCGCGGGCTCCCGCGAGCCAGTCGCGCCAGCCGGACTCCAGGGTCGCCGGGTCCGTGCCGGCGAAGTCGTGCACGGCCACGGCGTCGGCGCCGCCGAAGGCGGAGCGGCCGAAGAGGCGGATCAGCGCCGTGTCGGTGCGCAGGCCGACGAAGTGCGGGTGCTGGTAGTCGATGACCGCGCGGGCCGCGGAGACCGCGCCCGCCACCGGGAGGTCGAGCCACACGCTCGAGCCCTGCGGCGCGTCGCCGCCGACCGCCTTGCGCAGGGCGGCGAAGTCCTGCGGGCCGGGCGCGTCGACGGTCGCGTACGTCACCGGGCGGCCGCGGAAGTGCAGCAGGTACTCGCCGAACGTGTGCAGGTAGAAGTCCGTGTGCTGGCTCGCGCCGTCGTACTGCTGCTCCCAGTCGTCGACGAAGACGCCGCTGTGCACATACCGGAAGTGCGCACCGCCCTCGACCGGCGTGACGACGTGCTCGAGCTCGTTGAACCAGCCTTCGGGGCCCTCCATCCGGGAGACCACCCGGTGGGGCGGATCCCAGACGGTGACGGTGCCGCCGAAGCCGGCCGCGCCGCCCTCGCGCGGCTCGTACTCCACCGGCCACAGCCACCCGCCGGTGCCGCTGGTGAAGCCGTCGAACACCTCGACCTGGCCGACGGGCAGCGTGCCCTCGCGCACGATCTCGAATCGTTTCCCCATCGCCCGAGCCTACTCATCCTCTGCGGGCGAGTCTGGCCGTCGGCCGACGGGGCACGGTGGGCGCATGACGGTGAAGGATCTGGCGACGCTGACCCCCACCGGGTACCCGGCGGTCTCGCTGCTGATGCCGACCCATCGCAAGGCACCGGGGAACCAGCAGGACCCGATCCGCCTGCGTAACCTGCTGTCCGAGACCCGCCGGCGCCTCGATCTCGACGAGACGGTGCCGCGCGACGTCGCCAACCAGGTGTACGACGAGATCGCCACCGCCGCCGAGCGCGTCGACCTGCGGCACATGGGCGAGGGCCTGGCGCTGTTCGCCTCGCCCGGGCAGGTGCACGTGCGGCTGCTGGAGACCCCGGTGCAGGAGCGGGTCGTCATCGCCGACACGTACGAGGTCCGCGACATCGTCGCCGACGCCGCGCGCCACCACCGGTACTGGGCGCTCGTGCTGTCCGAGCAGCCGACCCGCCTGTGGAGCGGCGACGGCTCCGACCTGGTCGAGGTCCACTCGCACGGCTTCCCGTTCACGCACGAGGGCCCCGGCGGCACGATCGGCCTGCCTCGCGACTACGGCCAGGAGCCGAGCAAGCACGAGGTCGAGCGGCACCGCCAGTTCTTCCGCGATGTCGCCAACGGCCTGGCCGAGGTCGACAACCTGGACACCCGACCCGTGTTCGTGCTGGGCGTCGAGCGGTATCTGGCCGCCTTCGCCAAGGAGTGGACCCGCGGCATCGCCGGCACCGTCACCGGCAACTACGACCATGCCGGCGCGCACGAGGTGTACCAGCTGCTGGCCCCGCGCCTGGCCGCCTACACGGCGATGGAGCAGGTGGCGGCCCTGGAGGCGCTGGACGCCGCGCGGGGCGCCAACCGGTTCGCCGCGGGCCTGCCCGAGGTGTGGTCCCTGGCCCAGCAGGGCCGCGGCGCGCACCTGCTGGTCGAGGAGGGGTACCACAGCCCCGCGTGGGTCCACGAGGACCACCTGCACCCCCCGGAGCAGGAGCCGCACGGCGAAAGCCCGGGCGTCCTGCTGGACGACGCGGTCGACGACGTCGTCGAGTCGGTGGCCCGCCAGGGCGGCGAGGTGACCTTCGTCGGCGACGACAGCCTGGCCGCGGACGGCCGGATAGCCCTGATCGTCCGCTACTGACCCGTGTCCGCTCGGGTCAGAGCCTCAGCTGCGCCACGAACGCCGCGGCGGCCTGGTCGTCGGACAGTGGATCCGGGGCGAAGTACGCGATGAACGCGTGCTGGAAGCAGGCGCCCAGCACCAGGCCGGCCAGCGCTTCCGGGTCGGCCTCCGCGGAGATGCGGCCCAGCGCCTGCTCCGCCCGCAGGTAGGCGGCCAACCCCTCGTTCGCGCGGTGCGGCCCCAGGTTCTGGGTGCGCAGCCGGTCGCGATGCGCCTTGAGGATCGCCGGATCCGAGAAGATCGACGCGAACATCGGGAAGCCGTCGCGGTAGAACGTGATGCACACCGTCGCCAGCTCGGTCAGGATCTCGCGCACCGAGCCCGTGCCGGCGCGCTGCGGCAGCGTCTGCAGCATCGGGATGAACTGCGGGCCCCGCTCGTGCAACACCACCACCATCAACTCGAGTTTGTCGCGGAAGTGCTTGTACAGCGTCGCCTCCGAGAAGCCGGCCTCGCGCGCGATCTCCTTCGTCGTCGCGTTGGCCAGGCCGCGCTCGCGCAGCACGCGCGCCGCCGCGTCCACGATCACGTCACGAGTGGCCACGGCGGCACTTCCGGATCCTCAGCACACGTGTCATTGTAGGGGTTAGTGAGCACTTACTAACCGCTTGGGGGAACGGCATGAAACTCACCGTGTTCGGGGCGACCGGCGGGATCGGGACGCAGCTCATCAGGGAGGGCCTCGCCCGCGGCCACGCGATGACCGCGGTCGCGCGACGGCCCGTGGACCTCGGTTGCGACGTCGTCGTGGCCGGGCTCGACGACGCCGAGGCCCTGGCGGAGGCGGTAGCCGGGCGCGACGCCGTGCTCTCCGCGCTCGGCATGCGGCTGCCGGAGATGAGGGCCCGCCGCAAGCAGGACGCGAACGCGCGCAGCACCGTGCAGGCCGACGGCGCCCGGGCGCAGGCCGCCGCGATGCTCGCCACCGGCGTACGGCGCATCGTCAGCGTCGATGCCGCCGGCCGGGTCGCCGACGAGGGCGACGGCGCGATCACCCGGACGCTGGTCAAGCCCCTGCTCCAGCGACTGCTGCGCGAGGGCTTCGAGGACCTGGCCGAGGCCGAAAAGATCCTGCGCGCCAGCACCCTGGACTGGACGCTGATCGCGCCACCGCGCCTCACCGACGGCCCCCACCGTCCATACCGGACGGTCATGGACGTAAACGTCCGAGGCGGACGAACGCTGTCCCGCACCGACGTCGCCGACGCGATGCTCCACGCCCTGGAGGAGCCAACCTGGATCCACAGACGAATCAACGTAGCGTACTGAACCTCGAAGCGCCCACAGGCGCCCGCAACGCGGACGCAGGGGCGCGCAGCGTCCGCAGCAAGTGCCCGCGAAGCGGGCATGGGGGGCGTGGGGTGGGAACCCCCCACACGCGCCCAAGCGAAGCGAGCGCCAACCAAACAGCCACCGGCCGCCCCAAGGAGGAAGAGCGGCCGGTGGCGTAACCGCGTGCCCGGGAAGTCCCTCGTCGACCCGGGCACTTCCGAAGCGGTCAGCTCATGACGCCGAGGCTGCCGAAGTCGTACATCCCGTAGTAGCCGGTGACGAACACGTTGGTCAGCCGCGGGTTGCGATAGTTGAGCGCCTTGTCATAGGTGAACGGCAGGTAGGTCGCGGACTCCGAGACCAGCCTATTGATCTGCTTCCAGATCTCGGCGTTCTTCGCCGGGTCCGGCTCGGCCTGCGCCTGGTCGATCAGCTTGTCGATGGCCGGGTCGGACAGCTCCGCGTAGTTGTTGTTCCCGGACGCCGAGATCGCCCGGCTGTCCACGAGCACCTGCAGGAAGCCGGCGGCCGTCGGGTAGTCCGCGCCCCAGCCGGCCATCATCAGACCATAGCCCTTCGCGTGCACGTTCGACGGGGAGCCGATGATCGAGCGGAAGTACAGCGACGCGTCCTGCGGGTCGAGCCGGGCCGTGATGCCGACCGCGGCGAGGGCCTGCTGCAGCGCCTCGGCCGTCTTGGCCTCCTTGCCCGAGTTGCGCGTCGCGATGACCGTCTCGAAGCCGCCGGGCTTGCCGCACGCGGCGAGCTCCTCTTTGGCCTTGTCGATCTGCGGCTTGCCCGACTTGGTGTTGAACACGTCGTCGGCGTCGTCGTGGCCGGCGATCGTCGGGGGGAGCATGTTGGTGGCGATGTCGCCGCCGGCGTCCTTGCCGCCGCGGGCGGTCTGCATGGCGATCTTGTCGGTAGCGTACTGCACCGCCTTGCGGCAGTGGATGTTGTCGAACGGCGCGACCTTGGTGTTGATGGCGACGTACCGGATGAAACCCGTGACGGGCGAGTCGGCGTACTTCTTCTTGTCCGGGTCGAGCAGGATCTTCGGCTGCGTGCCGGGCTGCACGCCGGTCTGCGCGATGTCGAGGTCGGCCTCGTCGGAGAGCAACTGGTTGTCGATCTCCTCGACGGCCGTGCCGTAGACGACCTCGACGCGGTCCGGCAGCGCTTTGCGCACACTGTCGGTCTTCTGGTCCCACTGGTCGTTGCGGACCAGCGTCAGCTTCTTACCCTGGTCGTACGACTCGAACTTGTACGGGCCGGAGGAGACGGGCCGGTTGGCGTACTTGTCGCCGTTGTCCTTGGCCTTCGGCACCGGGCTCGCCGCGGGCATCGACAGCAGGTAGAGGAAGTCGCTGTTCGGGTCGCTCAGCGTGAAGACGATGGTGGACTCGTCCGGCGTCTGGACCGACTTGAGGCCGAGCCCGTTCGGGTCGGTGTCCTTGTACGGCCCGGGGTAGTTCTGCCCCTCGTCGAGCACGTCGACGAGGTACTTCGGCCCGGCGTTGATGACCTCTTTGGCGAAGATGCGCTCGATGCCGTACTTGACGTCCTTGGCGGTGATCGGCGTGCCGTCCTCGAACTTCAGCCCGGACTTGAGCTTGAAGGTGTACTTCTTGCCACCGTCCTCAATGGACGGCATGGCCGAGGCCAGGTCGGGCACGAGCTTCAGGCCGTCCGCACCGGGCTTGGCCTCGTTGGTCAGCAGTGTGCGGACGTAGAAGCCCTTCATGAAGTTCCACTCCTGCGCGTAGTACGCGATCGCAGGGTCGAGCGAGTCCGGGTTGTCGTGGATGGTGAGCCTGAGCGTCCCGCCCTTCTTGTCGGACGGGTTGACGACGCCGTCGAGCGCGGCGTTGAAACCCCCGGCACCTTTCTGACCACCGTTGTTACTGGTATTGTCGCTTGAGCCGCCTCCGCAGGCGGACAGCACGAGCGCCGCGGTGACCGCACCGGCCACCAGCGCGCTGGAGCGCTTATTCACGTGTCGGACCTTTCCGGGTGCCGCGGTTGTGGTGCCGCGGATCGGGCTCTCCGCACGCGGGCAGCACGGATCAGCCGTCGTCCACTGTGTACCCTCCAATGTGTACAGGGCGCGGGCATGCACCACGCCCCACCGATGGTGGGTCGCCGAACGTCGGTGAAACCGTTATGGAGATGGCTACGTCGCGTGGGCGGCGATGTGCGTCGCCGTCACTGAGCAATGACCTCGGGCTCGGCGACCCGGTTGCACGCCGAAACCCATTGCCGGATAACGGATTGGTCACCGCCCGGCGTCGAGGCCCCTCAACAGCGCGATGTTCTCCGCCTCTTGCGGATCCGGCGACGGTACCTCCAGAAACGCCCGCAGCACCTCGACCGCGACGTCGGGCGCGAGCCGCTTGAGGCTCATCGCGAGCACGTTGGCGTCGTTCCACAGCCGCGCGCCGCGGGCCACCCACGGGTCCCACGCGACGGCGGCGAGCACCCCGGGCACCTTGTTGGCGGCGATCGCCGTGCCCGTGCCCGTCCAGCACATGACCACGCCGAGGTCGGCGCGGCCCTCGACCACGGCCCGCCCGACGCCGGCACCGAGGTCCGGCCATGCCATCTCAGCCATCGCAGTCACCGCGGCCACCGCCGGATCCGCGCCCCGCCCGCCGACGCGAAGCACCTCGTGCCCGGCGGACACGAGGTGCTCGACCACGGCCTCGGTGGTCGCGTTGCTGTCGTCGGCGGCGAAGGCGATGCGCACGCCTCCACTGTGCCGCGGCGCGGCGATCAGCCCTTCGGGATGGTGAGCATCTCCTCCGAGACGCCCGGGGTGTCCAGCGCCACCCAGGTCGGCCGCCAGCCGGGCAGCTCGTGGTAACGCCGCAGCTCGGCGACGCCGCCCAGCCAGCCGGCCCAGCCGCCGTACGGCGGGTGCTGCGGGTCGAACCCGCTCTGCACGAACGTCAGCCGGGTCTTGCCACCGCTGTCCTCCAGCTCCCAGGTCGACACGAACGCGTCGCCCCACGCGATCGACATGCTGCGGCCGGGCTCGAGCGCGACGACGCGGGCCGGGTTGGGCTCCAGGTCGAAGCCGCCCATCGCGAACCGGCCGCCGACGTGCGCCTCGATGCCGACCTTGGCGCCGAACCATCGCTCGAACTGCTCGGCCTCGACCAGCGACGCGTACACCTTGTCGCGCGACGCGTCGATGAGCACCTCGGCCCGCATCTGCGGGCTGGTGAAGTCGACCTTCGGCGTGAGCGGGCGGCCCTCCACGTGGTCGACGAGGTTGGCCAGCGACAGCGCCCAGAACGTGTGCAGCACGCTGCGCACGCCCCGCTCGGCGAGCGCGTCGCCCCACGGGACCATGTCGCTCTGGCTGAGCGCGACGACCGTGCCGCCGTCCTCGTCCGCCAGGGTGAACTCGACCGTGGTCTCGACGCCGTCGAGCGTCCACGCGAAGCGCACTGCCCGCTCGTCGACGTGCAGTGGGCGCTGGCGCGGCTCGGCGCCGTCGGGGGTATGGCGGCCCCAGAAGGCGTACCGCCGCGGCAGGTCCACCTCGGCGTGCTCGGCCAGCCAGACCCGCAGCTCGGCGGCGTCGGTGAGGGCGTGCGCGACCTCTTTCAGCGGCGCGCTGGTGCGCACCTTCACCCGCATGGTGTTGTCGTCGGTCATGACTTGGTTCCCTTCTCGCTCTGCTCGGTCGGATGCGGATAGCAGGCCACGGCCAGCCGGAAGGCGTCCCCCTCGGCGCCGCCGTAGCGCGTGAACAGGTCCTGCAGGGTCTGCTTGAGATCGGCGAGGAACGCCGGTCGGTCCTCGGCCCGCACCCGGATCTCGCCGGCCACCCCGATCGAGGGCAGCTCCGGCGCGGTCCGGTCGAGCGCGGCGACGTCGGCCTGCACCTGCTCCATCAGGTCGAGCAGGTGCCCGAGGCTGAGCTCGTCGGTGGTCCGGCGCAGGCCGAGCCGCCCGACGAGGCGCGGCGACAGCCAGTACGACCGGGCGCCGGCCTGGTAGATCCCCTCGTGGATGCCGCGCACCCGCCGCTCGGAGACCTGATCCACCAGCCCGGCCTCGACGAGCCGCTTCACGTGGTAGTAGACGCGCTGGGGCGTCTGGTCCAGCCGAGCCGCAACCTCGGTGCACGATCGCGGCTCGGCCAGCTCCCGCAGCACGTCGATGCGCTGCGGCTTGAGCAGGGCTTCCGCCTGCTCGATGCGGTCGAGGTACAGGACGTCTCTCATGACAAAAACAATCCTGTACGTAAAAAGTTCTTTTGTCAATCGGCGGCGGCAGCGCGGCCGGCCAGGGCGGGAGGCGCGGCGGTGCGCAGGCGCTGGGTCAGGGCGACGCAGGCGAGCACGGCCACCGCGGCGGCGGCCGCGATCGGGGGGACGTGCTCGTGCAGCAGCAGGGCCGACCAGGCCAGGGTCAGCACCGGCTGGGCGAGCTGGATCTGGCCGACACGGGCGACGCCGCCGCGGGCCAGCCCGCCGTACCACGCGAAGAATCCGAGGAACATGGACACCGCGGTGAGGTAGCCGAGGCCGGCCCAGGCCGCGGCCGGGGCGTGCGGCGGGTGGCGCAGTGCCGAGACCGCCGTTACCGCCGTGGTGAACGGCAGCGCGAGCACGAGGGCCCAGCAGATCGTGCGGGCGCCGCCGATCTCGCGGGACAGGGCGCCGCCCTCGGCGTATCCCAGGCCGCACAGCGCGACCGCGACCAGCAGGAACAGGTCGGCCGGGCCGACCGCGCCGGAGACCGCGCCGCTGAGCGCCAGGAAGGCGAGGACGGCGAGCAGGCCGGCCGCGCCGGCGAGCCAGAACGCCGGCGCCGGGCGCTCCCGGGCGCGCAGCACCGCGAAGCCGGCGGTGACCGCGGGCAGCAGCGCGATGACGACGGCGCCGTGCGCGGCGGTGCTCGTCTGCAGCGCGAGGGAGGTGAACAGCGGGAACCCGGCGACGACACCGAGCGCGACCACGGCGAGCCGGCGCCACTGCGCGCGGGTCGGGCGCGGGGCGCGGACGATCGCGAGATAGGCCACGGCGAGCAGGCCGGCGCCGAACGCGCGGCCGAACGCGACGAACCAGGCGTCGAGGTGCGCCACGGCCAGGCGGGTGGTCGGCAGCGACATGCTGAAGCCGAGCACCCCGAGCGCGCCGAGGGCCGCGCCCGTTATCGCCCTCCGCCGAGTAACGTTATCCTTGTCTCTCATGAATGACGATAACGCAACGCTTCGCGTTATCCAAGATCTCCGCGCGCTGGCGGCCCGGTCGGCGGCGGGCACGCGGCTGCCGACGGTGCGTGAGCTCACCGCCCGGCACCGCGCCTCGCCGATCACGGTGAGCCGCGCGATCCGCGCCCTGGCCGCGGAGGGCCTGCTCGACACGCAGCCCGGCCGCGGCACGTACGTCGCCGCGCCGCCGGACTCCGCCGGCCGCCCCGACCTGTCGTGGCAGTCGATCGCGCTGGGCCCGCGACCGGCGGGCGAGGACGCGATGCAGGCGCTGCTGGCGATCCCGCGCCCGGGCGCGATCCCGCTGTCCAGCGGGTACCTCGACGCCGACCTCCAGCCGGCCGCCGCCCTCGGTTCGGCGCTCGCCCGGGCGGCCCGCCACCCGGCGAGCTGGCAGCGCGGCCCGGTCGAGGGCCGGGAGGACCTGCGCGCGTGGTTCGCCCGCACCGCCGGCGGGTCGATGCGGGCCGAGGACGTCGTGATCTGCCCCGGCGGTCAGCCGGCGCTGTCGACCGCGTTCCGCGCGCTCGCGGCGCCGGGCGACGCGGTGCTGGTCGAGTCGCCGACGTACCTGGGCGCGCTCGCCGCCGCCCAAGCCGCCGGCCTGCGGGTCGTGCCGGTGCCCGCCGACGCCGAGGGCGTACGCCCCGACCTGCTGGCCGCCGCCTTGCGCCGCACGGGCGCCCGGCTCTTCTACTGCCAGCCGCTCTTCGCCAACCCGCACGGCGCCACCCTGGCTCCCGCGCGCCGCGCGGCGGTCATGGCGGAGATCCGCGCGGCCGGCGCCTTCCTGCTCGAGGACGACTACGCCCGCGACCTGTCGATCGACGCCGATCCCCCGCCGCCGCTGGTCACCGGCGACCCGGACGGCCACGTGGTGTACCTGCGCTCGCTCACCAAGTCCGCCGCCCCCGGCCTGCGGGTGGCCGCGATCGGCGCGCGGGGCGTCGCCGGGGCGAGGCTGCGCGCGGCCCGGGTGCTCGACGACTTCTTCGTGGCCGGCCCGCTGCAGCAGGCCGCGCTGGACTTCGTCACGTCCCCGGCGTGGCCGCGCCACCTGCGGACGCTGCGCTCGCAGCTGCGCGCCCGCCGCGACGCGCTGCTCGACGCGATCCGCCGCCACCTGCCGGCTCTGCCCCCGCCCGCGGTACCGCGCGGCGGTTTCCACGCCTGGCTCCGCCTCCCCGACGGCGCCGACGACGTGGCCGTGACGACGGCGGCGGCCGCGCGCCAGGTCGTGGTGTTCCCGGGCCGCCCCTGGTACGCCGCCGAGCCCGACGCCCCGCACCTGCGCCTCACGTTCGCCGCCGCTCCCCCGGACCAGCTCGACGAAGGCGTCCGCCGCCTGGCGCAGGCACTGCGCGACTGACGCCGATCGACGGCAGGCGGCGGCTCAGGCGGACTTCGGCGGCGCCCAGCCGCTCGTGCCGGTCGGCGTGCACAGGGTCTCCAGCAGCCCGAGCAGGCTCAGCACCCGCCGCACGCCCGGGCTGGGGTTGACGATCCAGAGGTCGCTGCCGCTGTTGATCGCGTGCGCCCGCGCCGAGACGAGCTTGCCGATCGCGGTCGAGTCGATGAACGTCACGAGCCCGAGGTCGACCTCGACGGCCCGCGCCCGCACGTCGTCGATGGCCCGGAACAGCACGCTGCGCAGCTCTGCGACGTTCTCGACCGTCACATCCCCCGCGGCCCGCACGCGCAACGCCTGGCCGGGCAACGGCTCGACGGTGACGTGCAACTCCGGAAACACGGCGAAACGATCGACGGTCATGCGGCTCACCTTCCAGGATCCGAGCCGCTCTCACGATACGGGCATTCACCCGCCAAGTCACCCGCCGTGAACTGACGCGCCTCTGAGCGGGCTGGCGCTGGTTGTCGATGTCCCAGATGGCAAGCAGCCGCCGGGCGTTATGGACCGGGGTGCCGGGCTGTGTGGTCCCCGGCCCGCGCTACGCCACCCCCGCCGGCCGGAACTGCACACTCACCCGAGGACCCACCGGACGAGCCGTCTTCGGGATCGCGTGCTCCCACGTTCGCTGGCACGACCCGCCCATCACGATCAGGTCCCCGTGCCCGAGCGGGAACCGGATGCTGTCGCCCCCGCCGCGCGGCCGCAGCAGCAGCGTCCGCGGCGACCCGAACGACACGATCGCGACCATGGTGTCGAACCGAGCCCCGCGCCCGATCGTGTCGCCGTGCCACGCGACGCTGTCGCGCCCGTCGCGATAGAGGCACATGCCGGCGGTCATGAACGGCTCGCCGAGCTCCTCGACGTAGTGCACGGTCAGGCGGCGCCGCGCCTCGGTGAGCAGCGGGTGCGGCAGGGTCTCCTCGGCCGGATACCACCGCAGCAGGCGCGGCACGTCGACCACGTCGTCATACATCTTGCGGCGTTCGGCGCGCCAGTCGACGTCGTGCAGCAGGGTCTGCAGGATCGCGTCGGAGCCGAGCACCCAGCCCGGCAGGTGATCGACCCAGGCCCCGCGGCTCAGCTGATGGCGCGTGACCTGGCCGGTGAGCGACCCCAGGGAGGGGCCCGCGATGTCGAACATCGACGGCTGGTACGCGAGGTCAATCATGCCTCGAAGTCTACCCGATTTCGAACAGGCGTACGAGCCGGTACGCCGAAAGGGGTCCGCCGCTCAGCGGACGCCGGCGAGTGGGGGTGGGGCGGTCAGCGTCACGGCGGTCGGGTCTTCGATCATGCGCTGGACGACGACGCCGGCGGCGCCGCGGGCGGCGGCGGTGAAGCCCAGGTGCGAGGCGACGAAGTGGCAGCGGGCGGCGGTGGAGGCGACCGCGAGCCGGGCCAGGTTGGCCTGTGCCGACGGGATGAGGTGGTCGGCGAGTTCGGCGAAGTATCCGCCGAGCACGATCACCCGCGGGTTGAACAGGTTGACCAGGATCGCGCCGCCGTGGCCGAGCCAGCGGCCCACCTCGGCGACGGCGTCGGCCGCGGCGCGGTCGTCGGCGGCGAGGCGGCGGGAGATCTCGGCGATGCGCTCCTGCGGGTCGGGGATCGGGCCGTCGCCGGGGCCGTACGCGGCGTCGGGGGTGGCCCGGCGGACCAGCTCGGCGAGGCCGACCTTGGTCTCCCAGCAGCCGACCCGGCCGCAGCCGCAGGGGTCGCCGCCGGGCTCGACGGGCAGGTGGCCGACCTCGCCGGAGAAGCCGTCGGCGCCGCGCAGCAGCCGGCCGTTGACGATCACGCCGCCGCCGACGCCGACCTCGCCGGTGAGGTAGACCAGGTCGTCGGTCCCGGCCGCGACGCCCCAGGTGTACTCCGCGAGCGCGGCCAGGTTGGCGTCGTTGTCCACGCCGATCCACAGCCCCGGCGCGAGCCCGTGCGCGAGCCGGGCGGCGACCGGCACGTCCCGCCAGCCCAGGTTGGGCGCGAGCACGACCACCCCGCGCGCCACGTCGACGAGGCCGGGCACCGCGACGGTGAGCCCGACCGGGGTCACCCCGCGGCGCACCAGCTCCGCCAGGGACCGCCGGGCCGCCTCGGTCAGGTCGTCGAGGCAGCGCTCCACGTCGCGGTGCATGGCGTCGAAGCTGATCCGCTTCTCGATCACGGTACGGCCGGTCAGGTCGCTGCCGTGCACGGCCAGATAGTCCACGTTGATCTCGATGCCGACGGCGCCGACGTCGGGGCTCAGCGCGATCCCGCGCCCGGGCCGCCCGGCCCCGCCGGAATGCTCGGCGCCGATCTCGCGGACCAGCCGCCGGGCGAGCAGCTCGTCGACCAGGCTGGACACGGTCGCCTTGTGCAGGCCGGTGGCCGCGGCGATCGCGGCCCGCGAGCGCGGCCCGTTGGCGCGGATGTGCCGCAGCGTGCGGGCCAGGTTGGTCCGGCGGAGGGCGAGCTGGTCGGTCGGCTCCTCGGCGGACCCGGCTCCGGCGCGCTCCTTGTTCACCATCGCAGCCCTCCCCCGGCGCCGTGCCGTCTGCAGCGGCATTGACGCCTCTCCAGCGATCCGACGAAAGTCCGGCCGGCCGCTCCGACAAAGTCCGCGAATCAGCCGCATCGACGCGCCTCATTCGTCGGTTCGTCCGACGAATGAACCACGAAACATCCCGGCAACACCAGACCTACGGGCAACGAATCAGGAACGTTTCGAAAGTGGGCGCGCGAGTCCACAGCAGCCGCGCACGATCCAACGCAACAACCCCACGGGATGGCACACAACCAAAGACCGATATCACTGTTCGCGCGACTCGAAACGTCCAGACCGTTGACGAGCCGGTAGCGAGTCTGCAACATTTGGCGCAACGCAGTGCAAGATTCCTACAACTGCTCGACAGACTTACGCTACTCTCCGCAACTCGATCGCAGCCGTACCGCCAACCGGCTCGATCACCACCACCTCCGCCTACGGAGAGGCCAACCCCTGTGCAGTGGCACCTGCAGCCCCACGGTCGCGCACCACCCGCGCGACCGCTGTGAGACCCCGACCGCCATCGACCGTGTTCACGTGGCCGCCACCGCACAGGACCGCACCGCCGGACCGCACCGCCAACCCCTCCGCCACCCGTGGGGGAAGCCGTCCGGCGAACCGACGCCGACCCACGCCAAAGCTTCGCCCGATGCGCCCAACCCCGTCATCGCGGGTCGCAGGTCGAGTCACCGTCCGTCCGCACGCGTCGCCACGCCCCCGCACCACCACACCCCCGCTCGGACGCATGAGCAGACACGACGAAGGAACCCGATGAGCAAAAGGCTCGTGACGCGAAGGGTGCTCGCGGCGTTCGCCGTGGCCACCCTCGTCGCGGTGACGGCGCAGACACTGCCGGCGCAGGCCGCCGGCGGCCCCAACCTCGCCAGTGGCCGCACCGCCACCTCCAGCAGCACCAACGGCGCGAACGGCATCGGCAACATCAACGACGGCAACCAGGCCACCTACTGGGAGAGCGCCAACAACTCCTGGCCCCAGTGGGCGCAGATCGACCTGGGCAGCGCCAAGAACATCGACCAGATCGTCCTGAAGCTGCCCGACCTCTCCTCCTGGCAGACCCGCACGCAGACGCTGTCGATCACCGGCAGCAACGACGGCACCAGCTTCACCACGATCCTCGGCTCGGCCGGCTACGTGTTCAACCCGGCCACGCACAACACGGTCACGATCGGCCTCACCGCGACGAACACGCGGTACGTCCGGCTGAACTTCACCGCCAACACCGGCTGGCCGGCCGCGCAGATCTCCGAGTTCGAGATCTACGGCGTGTCGACCTCCACCACCAACCTGGCCGCCGGCAAGCCGTTCAGCTCCAGCAGCGCCAACGGCCAGTACGTGGCGGCCAACGCGGGCGACGGCGACCAGAACAGCTACTGGGAGGGCACGAACAACAGCTTCCCGCAGTGGCTGCAGGTCGACCTGGGCTCGGCGGTGCCGGTCAACTCGGTCGCGCTGAAGCTGCCCGCCTCCTGGGGAGCCCGCACCGAGACCCTCTCGGTCCAGAGCAGCACCACCGGCAGCTCCTTCACCGACATCGTCGCCTCCATGGGGTACAACTTCGCTCCCGGCAGCGCGAACACCGTGACCATCCCGTTCACCCAGACCACGGCCCGCTACATCCGGGTCAACATCACGGCCAACACCGGCTGGCAAGCGGCGCAGATCTCCGAGCTGGAGGTCTACGGCCCGTCGACGGGTGACACCCAGCCGCCGACCGCGCCGGGCAACCTCGCCTACACCCAGCCGGCCAGCGGCCAGATCAAGCTCACCTGGACCGCCTCCACCGACAACGTCGGAGTCACCGGCTACGACATCTACGCCAACAGCGCCCTGCGCACCAGCGTGGCCGGCAACGTGCTGACGTACACCGACAGCCAGCCCGACACGGCGACGGTCTCCTACTACGTCATCGCGCGTGACGCCGCCGGCAACCAGTCGCCGGCCAGCAACACGGTGACCCGCACCGGCACCACGCCGGACACGCAGCCGCCGACCGCGCCCGGCAACCTCGCCTACACCCAGCCGGCCAGCGGCCAGATCAAGCTCACCTGGACCGCCTCCACCGACAACGTTGGCGTCACCGGCTACGACATCTACGCGAACAACTCGCTGCGCGCCAGCGTCGCGGGCAACGTGCTGACCTACACGGACAACCAGCCGGACACGGCGACGGTGTCGTACTACGTGAAGGCCCGCGACGCCGCCGGCAACGCCTCCGCGGCCAGCAACACGGTCACCCGCACCGGCAGCGGCGGCAACCCCGGCACCAACGTGGCGCTGGGCAAGCCGATCGACGCCAACGGCTCGGTCTTCACGTTCGTGCCGTCCAACGCCAACGACAACAGCGTCACCACCTACTGGGAGGGCGCGGCCGGCTACCCGGCGACCCTCACCGTCCACCTCGGCGCCAACCAGGACATCACCAAGATCACGCTCAAGCTCGACCCGAGCAGCGCGTGGGGCGCCCGGACCCAGAACCTGCAGGTGCTCGGCCGCGAGCAGAGCGCGACCGGGTTCACCAACCTGGTCTCGGCGGCGGACTACCGCTGGGACCCGGCGACCGGCAACTCGGTGGACATCACCGTCTCCGCCCGCGTCGCCGACGTCCAGCTGAAGTTCAACTCCAACACCGGCGCCCCCTCGGGCCAGGTCGCCGAGTTCCAGGTCTTCGGTACCGCGGCGCCCAACCCCGACCTGCTGATCACCGGGATCACGGCCTCGCCCGCGTCGCCGGTGGAGACCGACTCGGTGAACCTCACCGCGACGGTGAAGAACGGCGGGACCGCGGCCTCGGGCGCGACGACCGTCAACTTCTACCTCACCAACGCGCAGGGCACGGTCCTGGCCGGCACCGCGAACGTGACGGCCCTGGCGGCCGGCGCACAGAACACGTTCACCGCGAACATCGGCCCGCGCACCGCGGGCACGTACACGGTGAGCGCGAAGGTCGACGAGAGCAACTTGGTCATCGAGACCGACAAGACCAACAACTCGTTCACCAGCAGCACCAGCCTGGTCGTGGCGCCGGTGCAGAGCTCCGACCTGATCGCCGCGCCGGTGGCCTGGTCGCCGAGCAATCCGTCGGCGGGCAACACGGTCACCTTCACCGTGGTCATCAAGAACCAGGGCACCATCGCCTCGGGCAGCGGCGCGCACGGCGTGACGCTGACCGTGCTGGACTCGACCGGCGCGACGGTCAAGACGCTCACCGGCTCCTACACCGGCACGATCAACGCGGGCGCCAGCTCGCCGGTGATCACGCTCGGCACGTGGACCGCGGTCAACGGCAAGTACACGGTGCACACCGTGCTCGCCGCGGACACCAACGAGCTGTCCGTCAAGCAGGCCAATAACACCACCGACGACTCGATGTTCGTCGGGCGCGGCGCGAACATGCCGTACGACATGTACGAGGCCGAGGACGGTACCGTCGGCGGCGGCGCGCAGGTCGTCGGGCCGAACCGCACCATCGGCGACATCGCGGGCGAGGCGTCCGGCCGCAAGGCCGTCACGCTGAACTCGACGGGCTCGTACGTGCAGTGGACGACCCGGGCCAGCACCAACACGCTGGTGGTCCGGTTCTCGATCCCGGACGGCACCACCTCGTCGCTCAACATCTACGTCGACGGGACGTTCGCCAAGGCGATCCCGCTGACGTCGAAGTTCGCGTGGTTGTACGGCAACGAGGCGTCGCCGACCAACTCCCCCGGCAGCGGCCCGCGGCACATCTACGACGAGGCCAACATCATGCTGGACAGCACCGTCCAGGCCGGCCACACGATCAAGCTGCAGAAGGACGCCGCCAACAGCGGCACGTTCGCGGTCGACTTCATCAACCTGGAGCAGGTCGCCCCGATCGCCAACCCGAACCCGGCCACCTACATCACGCCGGCCGGCTTCACGCAGCAGGACGTGCAGAACGCGTTCGACACCGCGCGGCAGAGCAGCACGGCCGTGGGCGTCTACCTGCCGGCGGGCACCTACACCACCACCGGCAAGTTCAGCATCTACGGCAAGGCGCTGCAGGTCGTCGGGGCCGGGCCGTGGTACACGAAGTTCTTCACGCCGCAGGACCAGCAGAACACCGACGCGGGCTTCCGGGTCGAGACCTCGGCGAACGGCTCCACCTTCAAGAACCTGGCGTTCTTCGGCAACTACGTCGAGCGCATCGACGGGCCCGGGAAGGTCTGGGGCGAGCTCAAGGACAACCAGAACCTGACGATCGACAACGTCTGGGTCGAGCACACCGTCTGCATGTACTGGGGCGTGCACAACAGCGGCATCAACATCAGCAACAGCCGCATCCGTGACACGTTCGCCGACGGCATCAACTTCACCAACGACACGACCAACACCCACCTGAACAACATCGACGCCCGTACCACGGGTGACGACTCGTTCGCGCTGTTCTCCGCGACCGACGGCGGCGGCTCGGTGGGCAACCACGACAACCTGTGGGAGAACCTGTCCGCCACGCTCACCTGGCGTGCGGCCGGCTTCGCGGTCTACGGCGGGTACAGCAACACGTTCCGCAACATGTACATCGCGGACATGCTGACGTACTCCGCCATCACGATCAGCTCGCTGGACTTCGGCTACCCGTTCGTCGGCTTCGGCCCCGGCTCGACGCCGACGACGATCCAGAACGTCTCGCTCGTACGCGACGGCGGGCACTTCTGGGGAGCTCAGGCATTCGGCGCGATCTGGTGCTTCTCGGCCTCGAAGGTGTTCCGCGGCATCCGGGTGTCCGATGTGGACATCGTCGACCCGACCTACCAGGGCATCATGTTCCAGACGAAGTACACCGGAAGCTCGCCGGAGAACCCGATCACCGACACGGTGTTCACCAACGTGAGCATCAGCGGCGCGAAGCGCAGCGGTGACGCGTTCGACGCGAAGTCCGGCATCGGCATCTGGGCCAACGAGATGCCCGAGGCCGGCCAGGGCCCGGCGGTCGGCTCGGTGACGTTCAACCACCTCACCCTGTCCAACAACGCGGAGAACATCCGCAACACCACCAGCACGTTCACGATCACCATCAACCCGTAACCCGCACCAACTCAGACGGCCGCCGGGCACCCGCCCGGCGGCCGTCGCCGTTTGTCTGCTCTTGGCACCGCGGACCTGGCAGGAAGACGCGCCAGCGTCGACCGGTGTCTCACGGGAGGAACGGTCGCACGTTGCACGGACCGGAGTCCTGATGTCTTGAACGCAAACGCCGCAGCATCCGCGCGTCCTCGAAGCCGGCCGCCCGCGCCGCGGCCTCCACGGTCGCGCCGTGGCCGATCAGGTGCTCGGCGCGTTCCAGGCGCAGCAGCTGCTGGTAGCGCAGCGGCGTCAGGCCCGTCGCCTCGCCGAATGCGCGGGTCAGGGTCCGCTCGCTCACGCCCGCCGCGCCGGCCAGGTCGCGCAGCGGCAGCCGCTCGGTGAAGCGCCCGTCGATGAGGTCCTGCACCCGGTGTACCGCGTCGGACAGGTGGTCGCGGTGGCGCAGCATGACGCTGGTCTGCGGCGCGTCGCCGTTGCGCCGGGCGTACACCACCATCTCGCGCGCCACCCCGGCCGCGACCGCGGGGCCGTGCCGGGTCGCCACCAGGTGCAGCGCCAGATCGATGCCGCTGGCGATGCCGGCCGAGGTGACGACCCGCTCGTCGACGACGTAGAGCACGTCGCGCACCACGCGGGCGGCCGGATAGCGCTCGGCCAGATGGTCCTGCAGCGCATGGTGGGTCGTGCAGCGCCGCCCGTCCAGCAGCCCGGCCTGCCCCAGCGCGTCGGCGCCGGCGCAGACGCTCGCCACGGTGCCGCCGCGACGGTGGTGCTCGGCGATCCTGGCGCGGGTCGATCCGGTCAGCACGCCGTGGGTGCCGAACCGGCTGCCGCGCCAGCCGGGGACCAGCAGCAGGTCCTCCGGCGCCAGCGCGGGCCACTCGACGCGGGCGCGCACCGGCACGCCCTGCGCCGTCGGCACCTCCTCCCGCTCGGCCACGTAGTGCAGCTCGTAGCCCAGGCCGAGGTCGCGCACGGTGGAGAACACCTGCGCGGGTCCGGCCAGGTCGAGCAGGTGCACCTGCGGCACGAGCAGGAAGGCGACCCTCACCGGGCGAGTACCTCCTTGACGGTCGCGACGGTGGCGAAACGGCCGGCCAGAGCATATTCCGTGCGGGCGATGACGTCCGCCGTGCTCAGGGTCCGGGGGCTGGCGAGGATGTCGGCGAAGGGCAGGTCGCGCTCGTCGCGGTGGGCGATCGGGAACGTGGCGGTCGCCTCGGTGACGAACGTGACGTCGTACCCGAGGTCGCCGGCCACCCGGGTGGTGGTCTCGCAGCACAGCTCGGTCTGGATGCCGGTCACGATCAGGTGCCGGATGCCCTCGGTGGTGAGCAGCTGCTGCAGCCCGGTCGTGGTGAACGCGTTCGCGGAGGTCTTGACCAGCTGCGGCTCGCCGGGCCGGGGCTCGAGGCCCTCCTGGTACCGCACGAAGTCGTGCCCGGCCGCCGGGTCGAACACGTTGCCGGTGCCCGGCTCGGCGTGCAGGACCCAGACCACGAGGTCGCCGCGCTCGCGGGCGTCGGCGACCAGCGGCGCGACGGTCGCCGCGATGCCGGGGTTGGACACGGCCGCCCAGTTGGGCCGCTGCCGGAAGGATTCCTGGATGTCGATGATGAGCAGTGCGCTTCGCATGCACCGATAGTGCGCCCGGCGGCGGCCCGGCACCAGGCCGGCCCCGGCCGCCGACCGGACCGATCCGGTCATTCACGATCCCAAAAAACGGGATTGTTGTACCGAATGATGAGAAGCGAATACTACAGTCCGGGACATGCCAACGAACGTCTACACCCACGGACACCACGAGTCGGTCCTGCGCTCCCACCGCTGGCGCACCGCCGAGAACTCGGCCGCCTACCTGCTGCCGGTGCTCAACGACGGCATGAAGGTCCTGGACGTCGGGGCCGGGCCGGCGACGATCACCCGCGACCTGGCCGCCCGGGTGGCCCACGTGACCGCGCTGGAGGTCACCGAGGAGGCGGTCGGTGTGGCCCGCGACGGGCTGGCCGGGGTCGGCAACGCCGAGGTCGTGCGGGGCGACGTGCACGCGCTGCCATTCCCCGACGACACGTTCTGCGTCGTGCACGCCCACCAGGTGCTGCAGCACGTCGCCGACCCGGTGCTGGCGCTGCGCGAGATGCACCGGGTGTGCAAGCCGCCGGGCGGCTACGTGGCCGCGCGCGACAGCGACTACGCCGGGTTCGTGTGGTATCCGCGGGTGCCCGAGCTGGACGACTGGATGGCGCTGTACCAGCGGATGGCCCGCGCCAACGGCGGCGAGCCCGACGCCGGGCGGCGGCTGGCGGTCTGGGCCCGCGACGCCGGCTTCACCGAGGTCACCGCCACGTCGAGCACCTGGTGCTTCGCCGACGACGAGGACCGCGCCTGGTGGGGCGGCATGTGGGCGGACCGGGTGCGCACCTCGGCGATGGCCCGGCAGGCTCTGGACGCCGGTGTACCGCAGGAGGAGCTGGACCGCCTCGCCGACGGCTGGCGGCGCTGGGCCGCCGATGGTGACGGATGGCTGTCCATACTGCACGGCGAGATCTTGGCCCGCCCTACCGTGGCCTGACCGCGCCGACGGCGGCGGGTTCCGGGCGATGGTGACCCCGATGTACGGGGTGCCCGAGGAGGGCCTGGTCACCAGGGCGTGACACCATGCTCGCCGTGAGCCGAGATCAACTTCCCGCCGACCTGCACACCCACACCCAGTTCTCGTGGGACACCACGACCGGGGACATGGACGGCTCGTGCGCCCGGGCGGTCGAGCTCGGCCTGCCGGCGATCGCGTTCACCGAGCACACCGACTTCGTGTCCTGGACCGTCGACGCGGCGCTTCTGCCGCAGCGCCTGACCCGCCACCTCGCCGACCCCACGCACCTGGCCCCGCCGCCGCTGGACGTGGCCGGATACCTGGAGGCGGTCGACCGGTGCCGCGCGAAGTACCCCTCCCTGAAGATCATCACCGGCGTCGAGCTCGGCGAGCCGCACTGGTTCGCCGGGCAGAGCGCGGCGCTGCTCGCGAGCGCCCCCTTCGAGCGCGTCATCGGCTCGCTGCACTCCCTCAGCGTCGACGGCCAGCACCGCCTGGTCGAGGACGAGTACGCGCTGCGCGGGGTCCCCGAGGTCCTGCGCGACTACTTCGCCGAGACGATCCGCATGATCGAGACGTGCGGCGACTTCTCGACGCTGACACACCTCGACTACCCGGTGCGCTACCTCCCCGCCGGCTACGAGTTCCGCCTCGCCGACTTCGAGGACGAGGTCCGCGAGGTGCTGCGCGTCCTCGCCGGCACCGGGCGCGCCCTGGAGGTCAACACCCGCCGAACCCTGGAGCCGGACCTGCTGCGCTGGTGGCGTGAGGCGGGCGGCGCGGCAGTGAGCTTCGGCAGCGACGCCCACCGCCCGGACATGGTGGCGGCCGGTTTCGCCGAGGCCGCCACCATGGCCGAGTCCGCCGGGTTCCGCCCGGGCCGGCATCCTTACGACCACTGGATCCGGTGACCGGGCGGGCCGGCTACTGGGCGGAGCAGGTCACGGTCGGCGGATTGTTCGTGCCGGACCAGCTGCCGTTGAAGCCGAAGCTCGTACTCTGCCCCGGGCTCAACCGGCCGTTGTAGCTGACGTTGGTGGCGGTGACCGTCGACCCGCTCGTGGTCAGCGTGGCGTTCCACGAGCTGGTGATGGTCTGGCCGTTGGCGAACGTCATCCGCACCGTCCACGCGCTGATCCCGGCCGAGCCTGCGGTGACGGTCACGTCCGCGCCGAAGCCGCCGTTCCACTCGCTGGTCTTGGTGTACGCGGCCGTGCACCCGCCGGCCGGGGCCGGGCTCGACGCCGACGGCGAGGTGGAGCGCGAGGGCGAGGGCGAGGCGGAGGCGGAGCGCGACGGCGAGGCGGACGCCGACGGCGACGAAGAGCGCGACGGCGAGGCCGACGCGGACGGCGAGCCGCTCGCGCCGCCGCCCTGGCCGGTGAAGATCACATCGCTGCACAGGTAGTACGACTGGTCCATGTGGCTGGCCTGCCAGATGGTGTAGATGACGTGCCGGCCGGTGCGGGTGCCGGCGTCGACCTGGGCCTGGTACTGCCCAGCCGGCGCGTACCGCGCGGTGCGCTGGACCAGCTCCAGGCTGTTCCACGTCAACGGCTGCGTGGCCGGGTCGAAGCCCTGCTTGGTGATGTAGATGAGCAGGTAGTCGGCGCCGTGCTGGGCCTGGTCGGTCAGCGTGAGCGTGAACCGGTTCGGCTTCGTGGCGGCGACCCACGGCCCGACCGCGTCCATCGACGCGTAGAAGCCGTTCTGCGTCCGGCCGCCGCTGCACAGCTGGCCGTCGGGAATGGCGGCCTGGTGGTTGCCGGCGACGCCCTCGCGGTACAGGGCGTTCCAGTTCCACATGGTGTTGGGGTTAGCCTGCCACGCCTGGGCACACATCGGGTCGGTGTCGGCCATGTGCGGGTTCTGGAAGTCCGAACCCCAGCGGGCCCAGCAGCCGTAGTTGCGTGACGGCGGGTCGGTGAGCGACCCGTGTGCCGAGGCGGGCTGCGGCCGGTCGAGCACGGCGAGGCCGAGCGCGGTGGTCAGGACGACCAGCGCCCCGACGGCGAGCCGCCGGGCGGTCGTTGCAAGTTGCATCGGTACTCCTCGGGATGCGCGCCCGCCGCCCACGCTCCCGAGCGCGGCGGCGACGCGGCTGACGTCCGATCGGACCTGGATCGGACAACGGTCAACGCGCGCGGCTCCCGCGGGCAGGGTAGCCGTTTTAGCTACGAATGTGAATATCCCAAGGTGATGGTGGCGCCGGCCGCACCCGTGCTGTTCGAGGCCCGGGCCGGCCGCCTAACAACCAGCCAGGACGGTGGCGACGACCCGGCGCACGGCGTCGGGGGTCGGGGGCGTGCCGGTGCGGTCGGCGTAGAGCAGGTGGCCGGAGCCGACCAGCATGGCGCCGAGCGTGTCGACGTCGGCGTCCGCGGCGACGCGGCCCAGGTCGCGCTCCGCGGCGAGGTACCCGGCGAACATGACGGCGGCCTCGGTGAGCACCGGGACGCCGGCCGGCCAGGTCTCGCGCAGCCGCGCGCGCAGCTCGTCGCGGAAGGTGACCAGGGCGACAATCGCCACGGCGACCGAGCCGAACACGGCGGCGAGCGCGCCGCTCACGTTGTCCGTGACGGTGCCGGTGCCGGCGGCGCCGCGCAGGGCGGCGGCCTGGGCGTCCATCCGGTCGACGCGGTCGAGCACGAACTGCGCCAGGAAGGCGTCGAAGTCCTCGAAGTGCCGGTGCAGCACGCCCTTGGCGCAGCCCGCCTCGGCGGTGACCGCGCGGCTGGTCAGGCCACTCGGCCCGTCGCGCAGCAGGATGCGGTCGGCGGCGTCGAACAGCTGCTCGCGCACGTCGCGGATGGCGATGCCCGTCGGCACGGCGGCGCCCCTTCCCGTTGCAGAGTGGGCGATTGCCCACTAGTGTGGGCGCATGCCCACTCCATCGTCGCCCGAAGCCGAGCCCCATCGCCTTCGAACGGTAGCGGAGTCCTTCGGCGCGGACGCCGAGCGCTACAACCGCGCCCGGCCGAGCTACCCGGATGCCCTGGTCGAGCGGATCGTCGCGGAGAGTCCCGGCCGCAGCGTCCTCGACGTCGGCTGCGGCACCGGCATCGTCGCGCGCCAGTTCCAGGCGGCCGGCTGCACGGTGCTCGGCATCGACCCCGATCCGCGCATGGCCGAGGAGGCCCGCCGGCACGGGCTCGACGTCGAGGTGGCCACCATCGAGGCGTGGGAGCCGGCCGGCCGCAGCTTCGACGCGCTCGTCGCCGGCCAGGCCTGGCACTGGGTCGACCCGGTCGCGGGCGCGGCGAAGGCGGCGGCGGTGCTGCGGCCCGGCGGCCGGCTGGCGCTGTTCTGGAACGCGTTCGAGCCGCCGCCCGACCTGGCCGAGGGCTTCGCCGCGGTCTGCCGCCGGGTCGTGCCCGACCTGCCGATGACGCACCGCTGGTCGTTCAGCGGGGACGACTATGCGCAGCTCGCCGCCAGGCCGGCGGAGGCGATCCGGGCCGGCGGCGCGTTCGGCGAGCCGGAGGACCGGCGCTTCCCGTGGGAGCGCGAGTACACCCGCGACGAGTGGCTCGACCAGGTGCCGACGTCCGGCGGCGCGAGCCGCCTGCCGAGCGACACCCTGGCCGAGATCCTCGCGGGCTTCGGCGCCGTCGTCGACGCGGCGGGCGGTGCCTTCACCATGCGGTACACCACCGTCGCCGTCACCGCGGCGCGGAGCTGACCGTCAGGCGTCGTCCTCGAGGTCGCCCTCGGTCTGCAGGTAGACCTCGCGCAGGGCGTCCAGCGTGGCCGGCTCCGGGTGCTCCCACATGCCGCGGTCGGCCGCCTCCAGCAGGCGCTCGGCGATGCCGTGCAGCGCCCACGGGTTGGCGTCGGTGAGGAACTTGTGGTTGTCCGGGTCGAAGACGTAGGACTCGGCCAGCTTCTCGTACATCCAGTCGGCCACGACGCCGGCGGTGGCGTCGAAGCCGAAGAGGTAGTCGACCGTCGCGGCGAGCTCGAACGCGCCCTTGTAGCCGTGCCGGCGCATCGCGGCCAGCCAGCGGGGGTTGACCACACGGGCGCGGAAGACCCGGGCGGTCTCCTCGCTCAGCGTGCGGGTGCGCACGGCGTCGGGGTTGGTGCTGTCGCCGACGTAGGCGGCCGGCGCCCGGCCGGTCAGGGCGCGGACCGTGGCGACCATGCCGCCGTGGTACTGGAAGTAGTCGTCGGAGTCGGCGATGTCGTGCTCGCGGGTGTCGGTGTTCTTCACCGCGACGCTGATCCTGCGGTACGCGCCCTCCATGTCGGCGCGCGCCTCGACGCCGTCGACGCCGCGGCCGTACGCGTAGCCGCCCCACACGGCGTAGACCTCGGCGAGGTCCCGGTCGTCGCGCCAGTTACGGCTGTCGATGAGCGGGAGGATGCCCGCGCCGTACGCGCCGGGCTTGGAGCCGAAGACGCGCAGCGTGGCGCGGCGCTCGTCGCCGTGCCCGGCCGGGTCGTTCAGGTCGGCCTGCACGTGGGCGCGCACGTAGTTGTCCTCGGCGGGCTCCTCGGCGCTCGCGGCGAGCCGGACCGCGTCGTCGAGCAGGGCCACCACGTGCGGGAAGGCGTCGCGGAAGAAGCCGCTGATGCGCATGGTCACGTCGATGCGCGGGCGGCCCAGCTCGGCGAGGTCGATGAGGTCGAGGCTGGTGACGCGGCGGGACGCGTCGTCCCAGACCGGGCGGACGCCCAGCAGCGCGAGCGCCTCGGCGATGTCGTCGCCGGCGGTGCGCATGGCGCTGGTGCCCCACATGGACAGGCCGACGGACTTCGGCCATTCGCCGTGATCCGTCTTGTACCGCGAGAGCAGCGACTCGGCCATCGCCTGGCCCGTCTCCCACGCGAGCCGGCTCGGCACCGCCTTCGGGTCGACGGAGTAGAAGTTACGGCCGGTCGGCAGCACGTTGATCAGGCCGCGCAGCGGCGATCCGCTCGGGCCGGCCGGCACGTACCCGCCGTCGAGAGCGTGCAGCACCATCGTCAGCTCGTCGGTGGTGCGCGCCAGCCGGGGCACGATCTCCTCGGCGGCGAAGCGCAGCACGCGGACGACGTCCGGGTTATCGGAAAGATCCGAAATGTTCGAAGTATCCCAGTCCCGTGCCTCCATCGCGGCGACCAGCTCGCGGGCCTTGGCCTCCGCGGCATCCACCGACAGCCGATCCACGGAGGACTCGGACAGGCCGAGCGCCTCGCGCAGGCCGGGCAGCGCGGCGACCTGGCCGCCCCACATCTGCCGGGCGCGCAGCATCGCCAGCACCAGGTCGACGCGCGCCTCGCCGGTCGGCGCCTGGCCCAGCACGTGCAGGCCGTCGCGGATCTGCACGTCCTTGACCTCGCACAGCCAGCCGTCGACGTGCAGCAGGAAGTCGTCGAACTCGGCGTCGTGCGGCCGGTCGGCGAGGCCGAGGTCGTGGTCGAGGCGGGCGGCCTGGATCAGCGTCCAGATCTGGGCCCGGATCGCGGGCAGCTTCGCCGGGTCGAGCGCGGCGATCGTGGCGTGCTCGTCGAGCAGCTGCTCCAGGCGGGCGATGTCGCCGTAGCTGTCGGCGCGGGCCATCGGCGGCACCAGGTGGTCCACGAGCGTGGCGTGCGCGCGGCGCTTGGCCTGGGTTCCCTCGCCCGGGTCGTTGACCAGGAACGGGTAGATCAGCGGCAGGTTGCCCAGCGCCGCGTCGGACCCGCACCCGGCGGACATGCCGACGGTCTTGCCCGGCAGCCACTCGAGGTTGCCGTGCTTGCCGACGTGCACGACGGCGTGCGCCCCGAAACCAGCATCGGACGAGTCCGCAAGCCAGCGGTACGCGGCCAAGTAGTGGTGGCTCGGCGGCAGGTCGGGGTCGTGGTAGATGGCGACCGGGTTCTCGCCGAAGCCGCGCGGCGGCTGGACCATGACGACGACGTTGCCGCGGCGCAGCGCGGCCAGGACGATGTCGCCGGTGGCGGGGTCGACGAACAGCTCGCCGGGGGCCGGGCCCCAGTGCCGCTCCATCGCGGCGCGCAGGTCCTCGGGGAGGGTGGCGAACCAGGCGCCGTACCGCTCGGCGGAGATGCGCACCGGGTTGCCCCGCAGCTGCTCCTCGGTCAGCCAGTTGACGTCCTGGCCACCCGCGGCGATGAGCTCGTGGATCAGCGCGTCGCCGTCGGCGGGGAAGCCCTCGCCCAGGTCGTACCCCTGCCGCTGCATCGCCTCGAGCAGCCGCACGACGCTGGCCGGCGTGTCGAGGCCGACGGCGTTGCCGATGCGCGAGTGCTTGGTCGGATACGCGCTGAGCATGACCACCACGCGCTTGTCTGCGGCGGCCAGCCCGCGCAGGCGTGCGTGCGCGACGGCGATCCCGGCGACGCGGCCGGCGCGCTCGGGGTCGGCGACGTAGACGGTGAGGCCGTCCTCGTCGATCTCCTTGAACGAGAACGGCACCGTGATGAGCCGCCCGTCGAACTCGGGGATCGCCACCTGGGTCGCGGTGTCCAGCGGCGAGAGCCCGTCGTCGTTACCATCCCACGAGTCGCGGCTGCTGGTCAGGCACAGGCCCTGCAGGATCGGCACGTCGAGGGCGGCGAGCGCGCCGACGTCCCACGCCTCGTCCTCGCCGCCGGCCTGGGCGTCGGCCGGGCGGGTGCCGCCGGCCGCGAGCACGGTCACCACCAGCGCGTCGGCCCGTCGCAGCGTGTCGAGCAGCTCCGGCGGCGCGGTGCGCAGCGAGGCGGCGAAGACCGGCAGCGCGCGGGCGCCCTCGGCCTCGATCGCGTCGCAGAGGCGCTCGACGAACGCGGTGTTTCCGGCCACGTGGTGCGCGCGGTAGTAGATGACCGCGACCGTCGGGCCGTCCGGCCCGGGGCCGCCGGCTGGAGTTGGACGGCCCGAGCGCTCCAGCACGCCCCAGGCCGGGGTCTCCACCGGCGCGGCGAAGCCGTGGCCGGTCAGCAGGACGGTGTCGGAGAGGAACCGGTGCAGCTCGGCGAGGTTGGCCGGGCCGCCGAAGGCGAGGTAGGCGTGGGCCTGCGCGGCGAGGCCGGCCGGCACCGTGGAGTGGCTCATCAGCTCGGCGTCGGGGGCCTGCTCGCCGCCGAGGATCACCACGGGCAGGCCGGTGGCCAGCAGCGTGTCGAGGCCGTCCTGCCAGTCGCGGTACGCGCCGAGGAAGCGCACGACGACGAGGTCGGCGCCGCCGGCGAGCCCGGGCAGGTCCTCGACCGCGGTGCGGGAGGGGTTGGCCAGCCGGTAGTCCGCGCCGCTGGCGCGCGCGCTGAGCAGGTCGGTGTCGGACGTCGACAGCAGCAGGATCACGCCGGGGTCCTCCCTCGGGGTCCGCGCCCCAAGTCGGTCGGGATGGGTCCGGCGGCGGAGAGTCTCCTGGCTCCCGGATCGGCGCTCGCCCCCGGGCCTTCCCGGGGGTATGCACCCCGGTGGCCGTCGTCGCTGGAGGCTCACTCCCCGGTCACAGTGGCGGGACCGTCCCGGATTCGCACCGGGTTCCTCCACACGTCGCCGTGGTACAGCAGGCCCAACTCTGCGCGACGAGCGTGCGCCGCGTCAAGCGCAGGTAGTATCCGGCCCGTGCAGGCTGCCAACGGACGTGACGCCCCCGATCGGTGCCCCGGCGCCGTGCAGGTGCACGAGGCCGCCGACGGTGGGCTGGCGCGGGTCCGGCTGCCCGGCGGGCGGCTCACCGCCGCGCGGCTGGAGGTGCTGCGCGCGGCCGCCGCGGAGCTGGGCGACCCGGCGCTGGAGCTCACCTCGCGCGGGAACGTGCAGGTCAGGGCGCTGCGTCCGGGCGCGGAGCACGAGCTCGCGGCGCGGCTGACCGACGCCGGGCTGCTGCCCTCGGCGTCGCACGAACGTGTGCGCAACATCATCGCGTCCCCGTTGGGCGGCCCCGCCGTCCAACGGCTGGTCGAGGCGTTCGACGCCGGGCTGTGCGCGACCCCCGAGCTGGCCGGCCTGCCGGGCCGGTTCCTGGCCACGATCGACGACGGCCGCGGCGACGTGACCCCGCTGCTCGGCGACGTGGGGCTGCACGGCTCGCGGCTGGTCCTGGCCGGCGCCCCGACCAGCGCCTCCGGCGGCGCCGAGCTGCTGGTCCGGGCCGCCCTGGCCTTCCTGGCGGAGCGGGCCGCGCAGGGGTCCCGGGCCTGGCGGCTGGCCGAGTTGGCGGACGGGCCCGCGCGGGTCGCGGCCCGGCTGCGGGCCGTGCTGACGGGCGAGGACCTCCCGGCGACGGGGCCGGTCGAGCCGGGCGTGTCCGCGCACGGCGTGGTCGTGGCCGTGCCGCTGGGCCTGCTCGCGGGCGCCCAGTCGGCGGCGCTGGCGGGCGCGGCGAAGGAGATGATCGTCACGCCCTGGCGGACCGTTGTCGTCCCCGCGGTACCGATGGAAGAAGCTGACTCGACCGTCGCCGGACTGGCCGCCGCCGGGCTCACCGCCGACCCCGCCTCGCCATGGGCCGGGGTGACGGCGTGCGCCGGGCGGCCGGGCTGCGCCAAGGCACTCGCCGACGTCCGCGCGGACGCCCGGGCCGCCGTGGCCGCCGCCGGCGCACGGGAGCCCGGCGCGGTGCCGGTGCACTGGGTCGGCTGCGAACGGCGCTGCGGCGCGCCGAGAGGAAGGCACGTGGAGATGCTCGCGACGCCCGCCGGGTACCGGAGCGCGGTCGTATGACGCAGCGCAGCGACCTGCCGGCGGAGTACATCCGCGACGGCGCGGAGATCTACCGGCGCTCGTTCGCGACGATCCGGGCCGAGGCCGACCTGTCCGCGCTGCCCGCCGACGTGGCGCAGGTGACGGTCCGCATGATCCACGCCTGCGGCATGGTCGACCTGCCCGCCGACGTCGGCTACTCCCCCGGCGTCGTCGCGGCCGCGCGCGCGGCGCTGCGCTGCGGGGCGCCGATCCTGTGCGACGCCGAGATGGTCGCGTCCGGGGTGACCCGCGCGCGGCTGCCGAGGGACAACGACGTGGTGTGCACGCTGCGCGATCCCGGCGTACCGGGGCTGGCGGAGCGGCTCGGCACCACGCGCAGCGCGGCGGCCCTCGAACTCTGGCGGGGCCGCATCGACGGCGCCGTCGTCGCCATCGGCAACGCGCCGACCGCCCTGTTCCGCCTCCTGGAGCTGGTCGCCGAGGGCGCGGGCACCCCCGCCGCGGTGCTCGGCATCCCGGTCGGGTTCATCGGCGCGGCCGAGTCGAAGGCGGCCCTGGCCGGCTCCGGGCTGGAACACCTGGTGGTGCACGGCCGCCGGGGCGGCAGCGCGATGACGGCCGCCGCCGTCAACGCGATCGCGGACGAGAAGGAATGACCACGGTGGACAGCGGCAGGCTCTTCGGTGTCGGTCTGGGCCCCGGCGACCCGGAGCTCGTGACGGTCAAGGCCGCCCGGCTCATCGCCGCGGCGCCGGTCGTCGCGTACCACAGCGCCCGGCACGGGCGCAGCATCGCCCGCTCGATCGCCGCGCCGTACCTGCGTGCGGACCAGATCGAGGAGGCACTCGTCTATCCGGTGACGACCGAGGACACCCCCGACTACCGCGGCGTCATCGAGGAGCACTACGACGCGTGGGCGGCCCGCCTCGCCGCGCACCTCGACGCCGGCCGCGACGTCGTGGTGCTGTGCGAGGGCGACCCGCTCTTCTACGGGTCGTACATGCACATGCACAAGCGGCTCTGCCGGCGGTACCCCACCGAGGTCGTCCCCGGCGTGACGTCCGTGTCCGGCGCGTCGGCCGTGCTGGGCCGCCCCCTCGTCGAGCGCGACGAGATCCTCACCGTGCTGCCCGGCACGCTGCCCGCCGACGAACTCGCCGAGCGCCTGGCCGCCACCGACTCCGCGGCGGTACTGAAGCTGGGCCGCACGTTCGGCCCGGTCCGCGAGGCGCTCGAGCGCGCCGGTCGGCTCGGCGACGCCTGGTACGTCGAGCGCGCCACCACCCCCGGCGAGCGCATCGCCCCGCTGGCCGAGGTGGACCCGGCGACGGTGCCGTACTTCTCCCTGGCCCTGCTGCCCTCCCGCGTGCACGAGGAGACCGCGGCCGCGCTCGCCGAGGCCGCCCCCGCGCCGGGGCAGGGCGAGGTCGTGGTGGTCGGCCTGGGGCCCGCCGGCCGCGACTGGCTCACCCCGGAGGCGCAGGCCGCGCTCGCCGCCGCCGAGGACCTCGTCGGCTACGGCCCCTATCTGGCGCGGGTCCCGGACAACCCGCGGCAGCGCCGGCACGCCTCCGACAACCGCGTCGAGGCCGAGCGCGCCGAGTTCGCACTGGCGCTGGCCAAGGAAGGCCGCCGGGTCGCGGTGGTCTCCTCCGGCGACCCGGGCGTCTTCGCGATGGCCGCCGCCGTGCTGGAGGTGGCGGCCGAGCCGCGCTGGAAGGACGTGCCGGTGCGGGTCCTGCCCGGCCTGACCGCCGCCCAGGCGGTGGCGAGCCGGGTCGGCGCCCCGCTGGGCCACGACTTCTGCGTGCTGTCGCTGTCCGACCGCCTCAAGCCGTGGGACGTGATCGCCGGCCGGCTGGAGGCCGCCGCCCGCGCCGACCTGGTCATCGCGGTCTACAACCCGGGCTCGCGCACGCGGACCTGGCAGGTGGAGGCCGCCCGGGAGCTGCTGCTGCGCCACCGCGCCGCCGACACCCCGGTCGTGCTCGGCCGCGACGTCGGCGGCCCGGCCGAGTCGGTCCGCGTGGTGCGCCTCGCCGACCTCGATCCGGCCGAGGTGGACATGCGGACCCTGCTCATCGTCGGCTCGTCACAGACGCGGCTGCAGGACCGCGGCGCGGCGACGCCGGTGGTCTGGACCCCGCGCCGCTACCCCGCCTGAGGCCCCCGCCACCCGGCTAGGCCTCAGGGCTGCTGCAGGACCCGGCGGATGGTGGCCGCGACGTACTCGGGGTCGCGGTGGTCGCGCAGCACGACGACCGTGGAGCCGCCGTCGCCCGCGGGCTCGTCCGGGCGGGTGAACAGCGAGACGACCTGGGCCATGGCCGCGTCCAGCTCGGCGGCCGGGTCCGCGGCGTCGCGGCGCAGCCAGCGGCGCAGGACGTGGTTGTGCGCCGAGACCACGGCGGCGGCCATCAGCTCGGCGCGCAGCGCCGCGCCGGGGGCCGGGCCCATCCAGTCGGCGATGAACTCGCGGAAGAGCCGCTGGTACCGCGCGACGCTGGCGATCTCGCGGTCGCGCAGGGCGGCTACCCGGCTGGTCAGCGCGTAGCGGCGCCGGGCCCGGTCGCCCTCCTCGACGTAGCGCAGCAGCACCAGCCGTACCGCGTCGGTCACCGCGACGAGCGCGGTCTCGGCGCTGGAGGTGGCCAGGCGCTCACGCACGGCCGCGACGAGCCGGTCGTGGTCCGGGAAGATCACGTCCTCCTTGGACCGGTAGTGCCGGAACAGCGTCGTGCGGCCGACGCCGGCGCGGTCGGCGATCTCGTCGGCGGTCGTCTGCTCGTAGCCGCGCTCGTCGAACAGGTCCAACGCCGCGTCGACCAGGCGCTCTCGTACGGGGATTCCGGTCACCGTGCCATCCTCGCGCATCGTCGGACTGGCTGTTGCCTCGCCGCTCTGGGATCAAGTACCGTCATAACGGTACTTGGTACCGCGCCGCTCCGGGAGGGCCGATGTCACCGACATATTCACCCGAGCTCGTGCGCACGGCCGGGCTGTTCGAGTACGCCGACCCCGACGAGGCCGAGTCGCTCGAACGCGAATTCGAGATCGTCCACGCCCCGCGCCGTACGGTGCTGTTCCGCGAGGGCGAGACCGCCGACTACCTCTACGTCCTGCTGGACGGCAAGGTGAAGCTCAGCCGCCGCTCCCACGACGGCCGCGAGGGGCTACTGGCGCTGCTCGGCCCGGCGGACCAGTTCGGCGAGATCGAGCTGCTCGACGGCGGCCCGCGGGTCACCACCGCGACGGTCGTGTCCGGCGCGCGGCTGGCCCGCCTGCACAAGACCGCCCTGTACCGCTGGATCGCCCAGCGCCCGCGCGTCGCCGAGCAGCTGCTGCAGGTCGTCGCCCGCCGGATCCGCGGCAACCGGGCCACCGTCCACGACCGGCTCTTCACCGACGTGCCCGGCCGGGTCGCCGGCCAGCTCATCCAGCTCGCCAACCAGTTCGGCGTGGTCGAGGACGGCGCGACGCGGGTCGTGCACGACCTCACCCAGACCGAGCTGGCCCAGTTCGTCGGCGCGTCCCGGGAGTCGGTGAACAAGGTTCTGGCGCAGTACGCCAGCCGGGGCTGGGTCCGGCTGGAGAACAAGTGCATCGTCATCCTCGACGACGCCCCGCTGGCCCGCCGCGCCCAGCACAAGCGCCGCCGCTGACGACGGCGCCTCGCTGCCCGGCACGGACCGCGCGGCGGTCAGGGTGACGGCCGGACGGCCGGGAACGGGCGGCTGGGGATCTCGCGGCGCAGGACGGGCGCGACCTCGGCCTGGAACAGCTCCAGTGACGCACGGTGCTGCTTGTCGGTCAGGCCGTCGGCGTCGGCCTGCACGTGCATGACCTCGTGGCCGAGGCGGTCGTGGTACCGGTGGACCTTGTCGATGATCTGCTGCGGGCTGCCGACCAGGATGGAGCTGCGCTCGATCGCGTCCTCCAGCGTCGGGAAGACCGGCTCGACGCCGAAGCGGCGGAAGGTCTCCAGGCGGGTGTTGAAGATCGGGCGGTACGTCTCGATCGCCTCCTGCGAGCGCTCGTGCACGTAGAGTCCGGCCGAGCCGGCGCCGACCAGGGCCGTGGCCGGGTCGTGGCCGTGGAAGGCGAGGCGCTCGCGGTAGTGCTCGACCAGCTCCGCGTACGGCTCGACCGGGTTGGTCACGTTGGCGGAGAACAGCGGGTCGCCGTACAGGGCGGCGAGCTCGACGGAGGCCTTGCTGGTGGCGCTGCCGTGCCAGATCCGGATCGGCTGCTGCAGCGGACGCGGCCAGGTCTCGGCGTCCTCCAGCGACGGGCGGAACCGGCCCGACCAGGTGACGCGCTCCTCCCGCCACAGCCGGGTGAACAGCTCGTACCCCTCGCGGTTGCGGTCCCACTGGTCCTCGGCCGTGACGTGGAACAGTTTCGCCTGCGCCGCGCCGTTGCCCTTGCCGACGATCAGCTCCAGCCGCCCGTCCGAGAGGTTGTCGAGGGTCGCGTAGTCCTCGAAGGCACGGACCGGGTCGAGCAGGCTGAGCGTGGTGACGGCGGTGAAGAGCCGGATCGTGGCGGTGCGGGCCGCGATGTGGCTGAGCACGACCGGCGGCGAGGACGAGATGAACGGCCGCTCGTGGCGTTCACCGACGCCGAAGCCGTCGAAGCCGAGCTCCTCGGCGAGGACGGCGTTGTCCACGACCTCGCGCAGGCGATCCCGCGGCGACTTCTTCCCGTCGTACACGATGAGGGTGATGGCCAGAAACTTCATGGTCCCTCCGGGATGCGCGAGCCAATTGCCCATTAACCCTACGTGTAAGCTATGAATTAGGCAATTTTCTGTCGTACCCCGCCGGTACAGTGCCGTCGACGCGAGGAACCCGGGAGGCGGCGATGACGGGCAGGCGGGACGGCACCACGACGGTGGCGGTGGACGAGGACGCGTTCGTCCTGCCCGCCGCCTGGCGCAAGCTGTTCCTGCCTCGCCGCGGCGGGACAGCCGGGCCGCCGCTCGACGTGGACCCCGAGCGCGGCGCCGAGCTCGTCCGGACGGCGAAGGGCACGATCGAGATCCGCCTCGCACATCCGGGCAGCGACGCCGACCTGGTGGCGGCCGCGTGGGCCTACCTCGACGACCCGGCCGCCGGGCCGCCGGCGGGCGCGGGCGTCGTCGCCGGGCTGATTTCGTGCCACATCGGCTGGCGCGACACCGAGCGGATGACCAGGCTCGCCGACGCCTGGGTTGCGGCGCGCGGCGTCGTCTTCGCGGCCGAGTCAGCGGTGCGGGCAACGGGGCTGGAGTTCGGCGGCTATTGGAACAACGGCCGCCAGGTCGAGCCGCGGGTGGTGCGGCGCACCGGCCCGGGCTGGGGCTATTTCCCGCACTGGGTCGCGCTCGCCGGCCGGGTCCGTGCCCACCTGGCGATCGCCCCAGACGACGAGTGGGCCGCGGCCGCCGCCATGCTCGGTCAACTCCGGCGGGGGCCCGCGCAGTGGCGGGTGGCCACGTCGTTCCTGCTGCCCACCCGGAGCGAGTGGGTCGACGCCGACTGTGCCGCGCTGGGTGCCGGCGGCGACCACGACCTGGGCAAGCTGCTGTGGTGCTCGGCCGGCACAGCGGAACAGCTGGCCCTCGCCGCGCGGTATGTCGACGACTGGTGGGGCGCCCGCGACACCGCGGCGCTGGCCACGGTGGCTGACGGCGTCGGGCCCGCGATCGCACCGCACCTGGTCGCGTGGTTCGACGCCGAAAACCTGGACGCCGAGGCCCAGCAGCGGGTCCTCGGCACGCTCGCGCACCTGCCGACCGACGAGGCGTTCGCGGCGCTGGTCGAGCGACTCGACCGCAAGTACGTCCCGGCGGTCGCCCTGGAGGTGGCCCGGCGGTTCCCGCGCCGCGCGCTGCGCCTGCTCGCCGGCGCCGACCGGCCGGCCGCGCGCGAGCTGCTGCGGGTCCACGTGCTGGCCAACCGGGACGTCGTCGCCGGCGAGCTGCCGTCGCTGCCGGGACCGGCACGGGAGCGCGTCGAGGCGATCCTGACCGTGGCGGACGCGGTGCCCGAGGCGCCGGCGGAGGCGCTCCCGCCGGTGCTCGTCGCGCCGCCGTGGGCGCAGCCGCGGAAGCGGGTCAAGCCGGTCGTGGTGGCCGGCCTCGCGTTCGCCGACGGGCCGGTCCTGCGCTGGGCGCCCGGCGAGCGGCAGGAGTGGGCGGCGAAGCGGCCGGCGCACGCGTCGCAGTGGCGGCTCGACCTCCCGGTCGACGTCGCGGCCGAGCTGCAGCGGGCCGGGCGACTGCCGGCGTGGGACGCGTTCGTCCTCATGACGACCGGGCCGGTCAAGGTGGTCGAGCCGCTGCTGGCCGGCTGGCGGCCCGAGATGTGGGACAGTCCGCAGTGGATGCCGCCGATCATCGCCCGGCACGAGCTCGGCGCCCTGCCGGCGGCCCTGCACCTGGCCCGCCGGCAGCCGACGACCGGCACCGAGCTGCTGATGCCCTATGCCACCGGCGAGATCGCCGCGCACATGGCCGACTCGCTGGCCCGGCTCAGGTCGCTGCGCACGGTGGCGATGGCGTGGTTCGAGCGGCACGCGGCCTACGCGGCGCGGGCGTTGGCGCCGGCGGCGCTGGGCCCGGCGGGCGCCGAGCGGCGGGCGGCCGAGGAGGCGCTGCGGCTGATCGCGGCGCGGCACCGCGACGCCGTCCTGGCCGCCGGCGACGCCTACGGTCCGGCCGCTCAGGCCGGGCTGGAGGCGCTGCTCGACGCCGACCCGCTGCAGACGCTGCCGGCCCGCATCCCGCAGCTGCCGATCTGGGCGGAGCCCGGCCTGCTCCCGCGCATCCTGCTCGCGGACCGCTCGGCGGCCCTCGGCGACGGCCCGGCCCGAAACCTGTGCACGATGCTGGCCCTGTCCAAGCCCGGGGAGGTCTATGCGGGCGTCGGGCTCGCGCGCGCCGCGTGCGACCCCGCCTCGCTCGCCGAGTTCGCGTGGGCGCTGTTCCGGCAATGGCAGGCCGTCGGCGCGCCGCCGAAGGAGGCGTGGCCGCTGCACGCGCTGCGCTGGATCGGCGACGACGAGACGGTCCGGCGGCTCGCCCCGGTGATCCGCGCCTGGCCGGGCGAGGGTGGCCACACCAAGGCGGTGGCCGGCCTGGACGTGCTCGCCGACATCGGCACCGACCTGGCGCTGATGCACCTGCACGGCATCGCCCAGCAGGCGAAGTTCAAGGGCCTGCGCGACCGCGCGACGCAGAAGGTCGCCGAGGTCGCCGCCGGCCTGGGCCTGACCGCGGAGCAGCTCGCCGACCGGCTCGTGCCCGACCTCGGCTTGGACGCGGACGGCTCGCTGACCCTGGACTACGGCCCGCGCCGGTTCGTGGTCGGCTTCGACGAGCAGCTGCGGCCGTTCGTGACCGACGGCACCGGCGCGCGGCGCAAGGACCTGCCGAAGCCGGGCGCCCGCGACAACGAGCACCTGGCCACGGCCGCCTACCGGCGCTTCGGCGGCCTGAAGAAGGACGTCCGCACCATCGCCGCCGACCAGATCCGCCGGCTCGAGGCCGCCATGGTCGCGCAGCGGTGCTGGACGACCGCCGAGTTCCGCGACCTGATCGTGGCCCACCCGCTGCTTGGCCACATCGCCCGCCGCCTGGTGTGGACCGCGGATCCCAGCGACGCCGCCTCCGTCGCCTTCCGCGTCGCCGAGGACCGCACCTACGCCGACGCCGCCGACGAGACCTACGAGCCGTCGCCGAGCGCCGCCATCGGGGTCGCGCACCCGGTGCGCCTCGGCCCCGAGGCGGTGGCCGCCTGGTCGGCAGTCTTCGCCGACTACGAGATCCTGCAGCCGTTCGCCCAGTTGGCCCGCCCGGTGCACGAGCTGGACGACGCCGAGCGCGCCGCCGCCGACCTGCCGCGGTTCCGCGGCCGGAGCGTCCCGACCACGAAGCTGCTGGCCCTGGAGCGCCGCGGCTGGCGCCGGGGCGCACCCCAGGACGCCGGCGTCCAGTGCTGGATGTGGCGCCCGGCCCCGGACGGCCGCGCCGTCGTGCTCGACCTCGACCCGGGCATCGCGGTCGGCGCCGTGGACGCCCTGCCGGACCAGGAGATCACCCACATCTGGATCAACGACCACCCGGCAGGCACCTGGTTCCCACGCACCCCGACCCGCCCGTTCGCCACCCTGGACACCGTCACCGCCTCAGAACTCCTCCGCGACCTGACAGAGGTCCTGACGCGATGAACACCCGCGGGTCCGCAGGGCGGTCGGGCAGCTGATCGGCCTTGCCGTCATGGCCGGCGACCAAGACAACATCACGGTCGTCGTGGTCGACGCCAAGGAGAACGACTCATAGGACAGGCGCGCGACCTGACGGCCTCAGGCGTGCGATTCGCGGCGACCAGCGTGCGCGGTTCGCCGTGATCGTTGGTCACGACGGAGACGGACTGAGCGCCCGCACCGAGACGGTGCGGGCGCTCAATCTTCGCTATGGGTTCTGCCGGGGGCCGGTCAGACGCCGCGGACGTTCTCCGCCTGCGGACCCTTCTGCCCCTGGGTCACCTCGTATTCAACCTTCTGGCCTTCCGTGAGCTCACGGTATCCACCGCTGGCGATGGCCGAGTAGTGGACGAAGACGTCCGCTCCTCCGTCATCCTGCTGGATGAAGCCGAAGCCCTTTTCGGAATTGAACCACTTGACGGTACCGCGAGCCACACGTTCCTCCTGATGATGGCGGGACCCCGTCCGTCGCCAATCGCCGGCGACAAACTCCCACCCGTACTGACAATACCCTTAGGGAGGGCAAGTAGTCGCAGGCTCCCCACCCGAACAGCTGCGGAGGCCACCATCCGGTCGCACGCCGGAGGGCTAGGTTCGCGGCCCGGTTGCGACCTTCGCCATGGGCTCCGGCGGCGGGCAAGTCAGGCCACGGCGCCGAGCCGGGCATGACGAGCGGGAAATGCTCGCGCTGCCATGACATGCCGCAATCGGGTGTCGTGGCTCCAGTCGAGGGGCCGTCTGCCAGCCACAGTACGGCCGCACGGGGGATGGGCCACCCGGCGACCGGACGTGTTTCACCCAGGCCGAGACGCCCGCCAGGCCCGGCAATCGACGGTTGCCGCCGCTACGCCTGGCCCGTGCGCGCGGTGCTCCAGGGTCGGCACGACCCGCTCGTCGCCGGTCGAGCCGAGGGCGCCACGATCAGCCCGCTGCGGAACGTCAGGGCGAGTTTGTCGCCCGGCTCGCGGCCGTGGTTCCTACTCGGCGAGGCGGTTCCCGGGACGTGACCCAGGCTCCTCTCCGTAGAGCGGTCTCCAGACCCGGCACATTCAAGATCAAATTAAGAAAATCAAGGAATATGCGTTGACGCCTTGAAAAAATGAAAGTACAAATAATTGGCGGGCACGACGCCGAGAGCAAAGGAGCCGATGGTGGACTGGCAGGAACTGACCGACCTGACGCATGGACAACCGTTCACGGTCGAGCGGGTCCGCCTCGCCAGCAACGGCGTCGTGATCGAGGGCCAGTTCGAGCCGCCGCAACTGGCCCAGCTCAGCATCGACGACCAGGTGTTCGTCGCCGCGTTCGTACGGTCACACGGTTCGATCAAGGAGATGGAGCGGATCTTCGGGGTGAGCTACCCGACGATCAAGTCCCGGCTGAACCGAATCGCCGAACGCCTCGACTTCGTCGACACCGACCCGGCACCCACCGGCGCCGACGTCGTTGACCGCCTGCGGCGGGGGGAGATCAGCGTCCAGGAGGCGCTGGCCGAGCTAGGGAGGTCGCGATGATCCCGCACCTGGTGACCGTCCGCCATCGCCGTCCCAACGGCCGCTGGCTGCGGCTGCACGTCCCCGTCCTGCCGGTACTGCTGCTGCTCTCGCCACTGCTGCTGATCGCCGTGCCGGTCGGACTGGTCGCATGCCTCGCCACCCGGGTAAGCCCGCTCGGCGCGCTACGCGGCACCGGGCAACTCCTGCGGGCGCTACCCGGCACTCAGATCGAGGTCGAGCAGGGCCGAACGGCCGTGCTGGTCAACGTCAGATGAGTCAGACAGGGAGGAACGACAATGAACGAGCAACGTCGCCAGGTCCTGCAGATGCTGGCCGAAGGCAAGATCACCGCCGACGAGGCCGAGCGGCTGATCGACGCCCTCGAACAAGAACAGCCCGAGCCGCCGCCGGGAGCCGCGCCCCGCCCGAAACCCCGGCCCAAGTACCTGCGCGTGGTGGTGAGCTCGGCGGACAACTTCGGCGGCGACGGGCCCGGCCGGGTCAACGTCCGGGTCCCGCTCCAGCTGCTGCGCGCCGGGGTACGGCTCACCAGCCTCATCCCCCCGCAGGCACTCACCCAGGTCAACGAAGAGCTGAGCAAGTCAGGGGTACCGATCGACCTCACCCAGCTCAAGCCACAGCACATCGAGGAACTCATCGAGCAGCTCGACGACGTCACCATCGACGTCGACCAGCCCGACGCCAAGGTGCAGGTATTCTGCGAGTGACACCGCCACGGCGCCGGACGCCCGCCCGGACCACGCGATCGGGCGGCCGTCCGGCAGCCGCAGGCATGCAACCCGCCTCGAACCCCCAGCCTTCTGATCCGCAGTTCAGACCGGCCAGGTCGGGTCAGTGGCGATCGCCTGCAGTTGCTGGCCGGTCAGCAGCGGCTCGGCCCGGGTCGCGGTGTTGGTCTTCTCGTCCACCGCGTTCCAGGTGCCGATCACGATGCGCACGTTGTCCGGCCGGTAGACGTCGGCCATGCGCAGCTTGATCCGGTCGTGACCGGCGTCCTCCGACGGGCCGTCGGTAAGCACGACGAGCGTGCCGTCTGGCAGTGTCGACTCGGTGCAGCTGGTGCCGGCCGGCATACCCCGCTTGGCGCAGGAGAACAGATCCATCGGGTCGCTGCCAGCCACGCGGCCACGCGTGACGGCGGACTTGAAGTCCGGCTGCACATTGATCTGAATCTTGCCACTACCGGCCGCGTCGGCGAGGACCAACTCGGCGAACCCCTCCTGACTGGACGGTTCGGACGTGGCCACACCGGCTGGCAGCAGCCGCCGCAAGGTCGCGAGCATCACGTCGGCCGGCACGCCGGATCGCCGCGCACCACCCGGACTGGGCGCGCCCGACGCGCCGGCCTGGGCGGACGAGGCGGCCACCGACACCGCCGGCCCCTGGCCGACCGTGGATGCTCCGCCCGATCGGTCGACGGCCACCGCAGCGACGCCGATCGCGACGCCCAGCACCGCGATCCCGCTGACCAACGTCGTGAACCGTTGCCGGGTCCGAACCCGGTCGGCCCGGGCGAACACCGCGACCGGTCCGGCACCGACCGGAGGCTCGTCGAGCTCCACCGCCTGGCGCAGCGCCGTACGCAGTTCATCGAGCGGCATCAGACCACACCTCCATCGCTGAACATGAGCTCCACAAGACTTCCGGCGAAGATCTGGCGCAACGCGGCCAGACCCTTGGCCGACTGGCTCTTCACCGTGCCCTCGCTGACCCCGAGCACGGCCGCGGTGTCCTCAACACTGCGGTCCTCCCAATAGCGCAGCACGACGGTCGCGCGCTGCCTGGCCGGCAGGGTGCGCAGCGCCGCCAGCACGGTGAGCGCCATGGCCTGGTCACCGGCCGCCGCCGGCGGCTCGGCCGCGCCCGCCGGGTCCGCCCAGTTCCGCTCGCGCCGCCGCGACCCGCGCCGGTTGTCGTCCAGATAGACCCGGAGCAGGACCTGGCGGGAATATGCGTCGAGGCTCTCCACCCGCCCGCGCCGCGCCGCCACCACGACCTTGGCCAGCGCGGTCTGCACGAGGTCCTCGGCCCGGTGCCATTCACCGCACAGCAGGAATGCGGTACGGCGCAGGTGTACGTATCGGGTCTCGACGTACTCGTGCAGCTCGGACTCGATCTCTGGGTTCACAGGCACCCCCTTTCACCAGTCCTAGACCGGTGCGGCGCCCGGGCGGGTTGCCTCAGCATGTCGTTCGGTGTGCCGCGGAGCCCGCGCCTCAGGTAGCACGCCTGGCGATGAACACGAACTCGCGTTCTGGTCGATCCGGCGCCTCTCGCACATCCAGCACCCGATAGTCCCGGGCGATCAGGCTCGATTCCAACTCGTCGCGATTCCGGAACCGCAGGGTCGAGTCCGACGTCACTACCGCGCCGTCGGCCAGGAACCGGTAGCTGTACCGGAACGAGACCAGCGGAAGGCTGATGTCGGTGACCTCACGGCGCTGCTCTACCGGTCCCCAGTCCGGAATGTCGAGGACGACGGGGTCGGTGTCCGCGGCCCATTCCTCCCAGGCGCGCCGTTCGGGACGTCTGGTCTCGAACACGAGATAGCCGTTCGGGTGGAGGGCGGCGTGGATGCCACACAGCGCCTGCGCCCAGTCGTCGTCGGTGAGAAAGACCTGCGCCACGTTGCCGGTCATCGTCACGAGGTCGGCATCGAGCGCCGGCACAGTCGCCGCATCGCCGTGGATCCAGGTGACGCTTCCAGCCTGATCCTTCGACCTCGCCACCTCAAGCGACGCCTCTGCCGGGTCAACACCCACGACGACACGGCCGGTCCCAGCGAGCAGGATCGCCAGGGATCCCGTGCCGCAACCGACATCGAGCACGCGGCCGGTGCCGAGCTCGTCGGCGATCGCAAGGTAGGCGGGCAGATCGTCCCGCCCTGCGTCGAAGGCATCGTAGATCGGTGCGAGGCGAGGGTGGGCAAAGATCGCATCGGGCACGCGGCGACGATATCCACCATGGAAGCGTCCCGGCGACAGGAATACGGCCGCCACAGGCTTCGCTGTCATGCAGCGCCGCGACTCAGGGCAGCCTCGCGCCATGCAGTGCGCTGAGAAGATCGCCGTATTCGGCTTCGGTGCCGATGGCTTGGCGGCGCTGAGGATGCATGAGGTAGTGGTTGATGGCGTGCACGAGGAACAACGCGTTGACGCCGTCCGTGCGGATTCGTCGGCGGCTGAAGGGCAGTCCGCGAACGCGGACCAGTTCCGGCCTGGCGTAGGTAAGCCGCACCGACGTGGCCGACGGTGTGGTTGGCGGTAATGAGCTCGCCGACAGGGCGTCCCACGGCACGGTTACTGTGCCGAGTGCGCTTCGATCCACCAGGCCGCTTGGTCGCAGTTGCACACCGACGTCGCGCCACACCGCCGCGATGAGCGGGACCGTCAGCACACCCAGCACGATGGTCAGTAGGCCGAACGTCCCCGTCATCACGCGCCAGCCGGGATCGTCGAATGCCGTGTCCCGGTCCGCATCGGGGAGGATGACACGAAACGTGGCCTCGGTCGCGGTCATGAAGACGGCCGTGGCGGCGCTGTAGACATGGCCCGGATGCGGTAGGGCACGAAACGCGGGTGCATCGGCATCGACAACGAACGCCGCCGGCCGCGGCCGTGTCAGGGCGACGAGTGCCATCCCGGCTGACGCGAGTCCCAGCAGGGACAGCACTGCCGGTATCGCGTATCTGGTGTTGCTGTCCGATGGCGCCAGCAGTTGCAATCCCACAAGACTCGCCGCGACAGCTACGGCGCCACCGAGTGTCAAGCGCGGATGGCGGGCGGTGCCGACGAGGGTCGCGGAGAGCACCCCAGCAGCGTACAGCCACAGAAGCGACACCCGGGCCCGCATGGAAGCCGGGTATCGCCAGCACTACCAGAAGAGTCAATCCAGCGTTGTGGTTCGCGCCGGCCGCCTACGCCTAGCTTGGGCGCATGACGTCGACCACCGCCGCTCGGGGCGGTGATGCGGCCCAGGTTCCTCCTGCGGCTCGGCGCGCCGTGTCCACACTCGATCGAGTCGAAGGGGTCTTCTTGTACAGTCCCGCACGCCCGTCGCGATCCGCGGGCGTCTCCGGTCGCGCGCTCGCTACGCTCGTCGCCCTCGCTGCGGTCCTCGTCGCCGCCTTCGTCGTCGCCCCGCCCACGCTGGCGGCGAACCGGTCGGGCGGCGGCTTTGCCGACATGCGCCACCTCACCGAGGCCCTCCGCGAGGCGTTCGTCGAGTATTGGCGTTCCGGCGACCGGGGTTTCTCCCCGGGTCTGGAGAGGGTGGTCGATCACTGGTTGCGGTACCACGTGGCCAAGGCCGTGATCGCTGCGATCTTGCTGGTCGTCTTGATTGCCCTGGGCGTTCTTCTCTGGAAGGCGTTCCTGCGAGCCGGTGGCCTCGGGGCGGGAAGGAGGGCCGCCCTCGCATCGGCCGGCGTTCTTGTCACGCTGCTCGCGCTGCTCTCGTTGACGACGGTGATGGCCAACGTCCAGGGTGCCGTGGCGCCGTTCGCCTCACTGTTGCCGATGCTGACGGACGGCGCAACGGACGAAAGGCTCGCCGATACGCTGGCCCAGGTCAGGCAGCGACTGGCCGACTCTCAGCACGCGGGTGGCCAAACCCCGCCCGCCCTCCAGGTGATGATCAGCGACTTTGCCCGATATCACGTGGCGATGGCCGTGGTTGCCGCGATCGTGGCGGTCGTCCTGATCGGCATGAGCGTGGTGTTGTGGAAGAGGTTTGCGAGTACGGAGTCGTCCGACAGGCGAACGAGGCGTGTGCTGGGGGCGTTCGGTGTTCTCTCGGTGTCGTTGTCGCTGCTCGTGATCGTTGTCGCGGTGGCGAACACGACCTCCGCGGCAGACCCCGCGCCGGCACTCCTCGCTTTCTTTGACGGCGGATGGTGACGTACCTTCCGAACCGGAACGCGGGGGCCGAACGGCGGCTCGTGCGGGGCATCCCGGGCCCCTAGGGTCGAGAGACCACAGTCGCGGTCGATGGGGATGCCATGGCGCGGACCGGTTCGGCCGGTTATTTCACTCACTTCCAACTCCACCGGGACGGGGCGGCCGAGGAGCCCGTCGAGCTGCCCGATGCCACCAGGTACATGTGCGCGGCCGCATACCTGGACAGGCATTTCGCCGACGCCGTCATCGCGGAGCTGGCCGAGGACGAGCACCGCGCGGTCGCCCCGGCGGTCGGCTACGACGTCGAACCGGTGTTGCGCCACTGCGTCCAGGCGCGGCAGCTCCGGCTGTACCGTGACATCGGCCTGCTCGCCGTCCTCGCCGTCGGCGGCCTGCTCGCGCCGGGGTTCGTCGCCCTCTGGCTGATGGTCGGCGCCGTCGTCGCCGCGGTTCGCTGGCTGCGCTCGGTGTTGCGCCGACGGCGCGAGCGCCGCCTGGTCGCGGGAAGGCGCCGCGTCCGCGCGGTGCCGATCATCCTCACGATCGTGGCGCTGTACCTGGTGTGCTCCTGCGGCTTCGCCGGCCTTGCCGCTATGCTCAGGCTGCAGGATGCGCTCGGTGGCGGCAGCGGTGGTGGGTACCTGCCGGCCCCGGTTCCCGGCGAGGCGGCGCTGCCGGTTCAGGACAGCGGCGGCTACGGCGGCCTGCTGCTGCGCATCGGCGTCGTGCTCATCCTCGCTCTCGGCGTGCTGTTCTGGTACAAACGCACCGTCTACCGGGTGCTGACCGTCGACCTCGGCCGCGGCAACACCGAGCACGTGGCGCCCGATGTGCCCTATCGCGGCCTGCGGGAGCGGGTCGAGCAGGTCGCCGCCGCGCAGTACGGCAACATCGCCCTGCACTCCGGCCGCAACCCGTTCATCGGCGCCGGACCGGTCCAGAACAGCTGGTCGATGTCCCTCGACCTGCGGCCGACCGGCAAGGGCTCGCACCGTGGCGAGCGGATCCCGATCGACCCCGTCGCCCTGCACCAGCACGTCCGGCAGCGGCTGCGCGAGATGTACGGCGAGACGCTGCGCGACGAGGAGAAGATCACCGGCCTGGTGCTGTCCGACCACGTCGTCGGGGCGGGCGAGCGCGAACACGACGAGCTCATCGAGCCGCGGCACCTCCGGCCGTACAGTGTGGCGAACCGCGAGGCGATCGACGCGATCATCCGGCAGCCGCAGGGGCGGCTGCGGCACTACCTGCGGGCCGTCGTCGGCAGCGAGGGCCGCGAAATCATGAGCCCCGACGGGCGGACCGTCGCGTCGCGGCAGGACCAGCAGATCGCCGTGTCGACGTTCTTGTATCTGGCCGTCGAGGGTGGCATGTTGTACGCCGAGTTCGTGGCCTGCGTCATGCCGCCGCTGCGCACCGAGTATCTCGTCATCGACCGCTGGGTGCCGGAGACGCTGACCGTGCGTGCGTTCGGCGAGGCCCTGCGCGCGATGTTCACCGAGGTCGTGGCGGCCCCGTACGGCCTGACCCGGTCGCTGGCCACGATCGCGGGTTACAGCGGCCGGATGCGCCGGGCCGACCGGGCCAGCCGGCAGTACCGCTACTACGACTACGGCGCGCGGATCAGCATCCGTGAGCTCGCCGCGCTCGCCGAGCCGGACAGCTACCTGCAGGCCCTTGACGCCGAGAAGTACTACAAGCTCGTCGAACGGGCAATCACCGGCGCCATCCTCGACTTCCTCGCCGACCAGAAGGTGGACACCACCGAGTACGAGACGAGGGCCAACGCCGTCCTGAACGCCGGCGTCATCATCACCGGCGGCACCTTCGCCGGCCCAGTGGCCGCCGGGGCGGGCGCCGTCGCCACCCAGGCCTGACGAACAGGGAGACCAGACATGACCCAGCAGCCGCCGCAGCACAGCGAGATCCACATCACCGGGGGACAGTTCAGCGGGCCGTTCGCGGCAGGCTACCAGGCCCAGGCGATCCAGCACGTGGCCGGCGACGTGAACGTGAACCCCATGGTGCAGACCGAGCTGGCCCGCCTCGCCGCGCTCATCGCCGAGCACCGCCCCCGGCTGCCCGAGGCGGCGCGCGTCGAGCGTGACCACGCGGAAGTTGCCGGCGAGCTGGCGCTGCCGCCCGCCGAGCGCGACCGGGACCGCATCGACGCCGCGCTCGACAGGATCGTCAAGCGATCGGCGGCGGTAGCCGCGATCGTCGCCAGCGTCGAGAAGGTCCGCCAGTTGCTGCACATCTGACCCGTCAGATGTCGCTCTCCACCCACTGCCGCAGGCCGTAGGTTCCGGCGATCGGGTTCCACACGTCCAGGAACTGCCGCTTGGCTTGGGTCGCCTGCCGGGACACGGCGTCGCCGTCGGCCTGGTGGGGGTTGGCCCGGCAGTTGCCGGACCGGGCGTCCTGCGCCCAGGCCAGATAGGCGTTGTCCGCCTCCAACGACGCGCTCAGCGCCGCGACGAGGTACGTATACACCTCGGTGCCGCGGGGAAGCGCGGCCGTCTGCAGCGCCTTGGCCTGGTCAAGCTCGGTGGCGCGCTCGGACGCGATCTGCCGGATCGTGCCCTCCGCGCCGCCCGGGTCGCGGCACACCCTGTCGAGGGCCGGCCCGAGGCTGCCACGGCTGGCCTTACTGCGGGCCAGGAGGTCGTCGACGGCCTGCGCCTGGCCGCGCGGGTCCCCGCTCGGGCTCGGCGTCCCACCAAGGGTCGGGCTCAACGTCCCGGCACGGGTCTGGGCCGGGTCCCCGGTCGGTCGGTCCGTGGTAGGCACCGGCGACGTCGGCCCGGCACCCGCTCCGGCGCCCGGTCCGGCGGTGCTGGACCACGGGTCGCTGGTGAAGCCGACGAGAAACGCCCCCGCCACGACAGCGACAGCGGCGGCCCACAACACCGGCGCGACCTGCACCGCCGAGCCCCGCCGCGGCGCGGCCCGGGAACGGCGCTGGCCGAACGTGCCGCCGAGGAACCACCGGCCGAGGACGAAATACGAGGCAACCACTGCCGCCGCGACGCCCAGGTGCAGCCAGGACAGGCCGTCGGCCACGGCGTACAGGCCGTAGTCGGTGCGCCGGTCCGCGATCGTTGTGGCGAGCACGAACGTGACGGCGAGCAGCCCCACGCACACGGCCCCGTCGACCACGTGCTCGCCGAGCCCCTGCGGTCTGTCCATAGTGGACGCGGCGGGCACCGGCTCGTCCTCGTCGTCCGCCTCGTCACGCACGGCCGGGATCGGCCGGGTGTACTCCTGGCGCAATCGGTGGCCGCATCGGGCGCACCGTTCACGCGTGTCGGCCGCATCCGCACCGCAGTAGGGACATTCCACAGGACGGCCCCCTCGGCTCACCGCGGTCGATCCGTGCATCGAGCGTACGGGAGCGGGCGCCCATCACATCCCGGAACGCGTTCGTCCGTTCGGCCCGCATTGGCCAGGCCGACGAGGCGACCGCTACGCGTTAAATTAATGCGTCTCGTCCGGACGCCGGAGATGCGAAGCTGACCCCATGTACGCATCGGTTCCCGCCCAGGTCGACCTCTCCGCGCTGGAGCACGGGATGCTGGAGTTCTGGCGGGACCGCGACATCTTCGCGCGCACCCTCCAACAGTCTGCCGGGCGGCCGGAGTGGGTGTTCTACGAGGGCCCGCCGACGGCCAACGGGATGCCCGGCGCGCACCACATCGAGGCGCGCGTGTTCAAGGACGTCTTCCCGCGGTACAAAACCATGAAGGGCTTCCACGTCGCGCGGAAGGCGGGGTGGGACTGCCACGGGCTGCCCGTGGAGCTGGCCGTGGAGAAGGAGCTCGGCTTCTCCGGCAAGCAGGACATCGAGGCGTACGGCATCGCCGAGTTCAACGCGAAGTGCCGCGAGTCGGTGACCCGGCACACCGACGCGTTCGGCCGGCTCACCGAGCGCATGGGCTACTGGGTCGACATGGACCGGGCCTACCGGACCATGGATCCGCAGTACATCGAGTCGGTGTGGTGGTCGCTGCGGCAGATCTTCGACAAGGGCCTGCTCGTCGAGGACTTCCGGGTGGCGCCGTGGTGCCCGCGGGACCAGACCGGGCTGTCCGACCACGAGCTGGCCCAGGGCTACGAGACCGTGAGCGACCCCTCGGTGTACGTCCGGTTCCCGCTCGTCTCCGGGCCCCTCGCGGGCCGCGCGGCGCTGCTGGTGTGGACGACCACGCCGTGGACGCTGGTGTCCAACACGGCCGTCGCGGTGCATCCCGACGTGACGTACGTCGTGGCCACCGACGGCACCGAGTCGCTCGTGGTCGCCGAGCCGCTGCTGGCCAAGGCGCTCGGCGAGGGCTGGGCGCCCACCGGCGAGTCGTTCACCGGCAAGGAGATGGAGCGCTGGGCGTACGAGCGGCCGTTCGCCCTCGTCGAGATGCCCGGCGCGCACTTCGTGGTCCTCGGCGGCTACGTGACCACCGAGGACGGCACCGGCCTGGTGCACCAGGCGCCCGCGTTCGGCGCCGACGACTTCGCCACCTGCCGGGCGTACGACCTGCCGATGGTCAACCCGGTCCGGCCCGACGGCCGGTTCGAGCCGGGCCTGGCGCTGGTCGGCGGCGCGTTCTTCAAGGACGCCGACGCCACGCTCGTCGCCGACCTCGCCGCGCGCGGCCTGCTGCTGCGGCACCAGGCGTACGAGCACTCGTACCCGCACTGCTGGCGCTGCCACACGCCGCTGCTGTACTACGCGCAGCCGTCCTGGTACATCCGGACCACGCAGGTCAAGGACGCCCTGGTGCGCGAGAACGAGGCCACCGCCTGGCATCCCGAGTCGGTCAAGCACGGCCGCTACGGCGACTGGCTGGCCAACAACGTCGACTGGGCGCTGTCGCGCAGCCGCTACTGGGGCACGCCGCTGCCGATCTGGCGCTGCCCGGAGGGGCACCTGACCTGTGTCGGCTCCCTCGCGGAGCTCGGCGAGCTGGCCGGGCGGGACCTGAGCGGGCTGGACCCGCACCGGCCGTACATCGACGAGGTCACCGTCGCCTGCCGATGCGGCGCGACGGCGCGGCGGGTGCCGGAGGTCATCGACGCCTGGTACGACTCGGGGGCGATGCCGTTCGCGCAGTACGGCTACCCGCACCGCGACGCGGGGCTGTTCGCCGCGCGCTACCCGGCCGACTTCATCTCGGAGGCCATCGACCAGACCCGCGGCTGGTTCTACACGCTGATGGCCGTCGGCACGCTGGTGTTCGACCGCTCGGCGTACCGCAGCGTGGTCTGCCTCGGCCACATCCTGGCCGAGGACGGCCGCAAGATGTCCAAGCACCTCGGCAACGTCCTGGAGCCGATGGCGCTGCTGGAGCGGCACGGCGCCGACGCGGTGCGCTGGTTCATGGCGGCGGTCGGCTCGCCCTGGTCGGCGCGGCGGGTCGGGCACACCGCGATCCAGGAGGTCGTGCGCAAGATCCTGCTGACGTACTGGAACACCGTGGCGTTCCAGAGCCTGTACGCGCGTACCGCCGGATGGACGCCGGCGGACGGCGTCCCGGTGCAGGACCGTCCGGTCCTGGACCGCTGGCTGCTGTCCGACCTCAACGTCCTCATCGGCGAGGTCGACGCGGCGATGGCCGGGTTCGACACCCAGCGTGCCGGGCGGCTGCTCGCCGCCTTCGTCGACGACCTGTCGAACTGGTACGTGCGGCGGGCCCGGCGCCGGTTCTGGCGCGGCGACCCGGCCGCGCTGGCCACCCTGCACGAGGCGATCACCGCGGTGACCCTGCTGATGGCGCCGCTCACCCCGTTCGTGACCGAGCGCGTCTGGCAGGACCTCGTGGTGTCCACGACGCCCGAGGCGCCGCCGTCGGTACACCTGGCCGAATACCCCGTCGCCGACCCCGCGCTGATCGATCGCACGCTGTCGGAGCGGATGGCGCTGGTGCGGCGCCTGGTGGAGATGGGCCGGGCGGCGCGCGCCGACGCCGCGGTGAAGACCCGCCAGCCGCTGGCGCGGGTGCTGGTGTCCGCGCACGCGCTGGACGGCCCCGGCGGCCTCAGCGGCCTCGGGGCCGAACTGCTGGAGCTGCTCGCCGACGAGCTGAACGTGCAGGCCGTGGAGCCGCTGCACGGTTCGCTGGTCGACACGTCCGCGAAGGCGAACTTCCGTACCCTGGGCCGGCGCTTCGGCAAACGGGTGCAGGAGATCGCCGCGGCGGTCGCGGCCGCGGACGCCGGCGCGCTCGCCGCCGCGCTGCGCGAGTCCGGCCGGGCGACGCTGCGGGTCGGCGCGGAGACGGTGACGCTGGAGCCCGACGACGTGTTCCTCACCGAGACGCCCCGCGAGGGCTGGGCGGTGTCGGGCGACGCCGGCCTGACCGTGGCGTTGGACCTGCACATCACGCCGGAGCTGCGCCGGGCCGGCATCGCCCGCGAGGTGATCCGCCAGGTGCAGGAGGCCCGTAAGGCCACCGGCCTGGAGGTCGCCGACCGGATCGAGCTGCGGTACCGCGCCGCGGACCCGGAGACCGCGCAGGCCGTGGCCGAGCACGCCGGCGCGATCGCTCAGGAGGTCCTGGCGACCGTCTTCACGCAGGGCGAGCCGGCCATGCCGGCCTGGCCGGGCGCCGTGGCGCACGAGGCCGCCGGGCTGACGTACTGGCTGCGCAAGGCCTGACCAAGAGGCGCGGCGGCGCACCGATGATGGACAGGTGCGTCGCCGTGCTGCTCAATGCGCCGCCAGCAGGGCGGGCAACCGCGCGGTGACCTCCTCCACCGACGGCAGCACCGGTACCCCCGGCGTCACCGGCGGCCGGTCCACGATCACGACCGGGATCCCCAGCGCCCGCGCGGCCTCCAGCTTCGCCGCGGTCATCGCGCCGCCGCTGTCCTTGGTCACCAGCACACCGATGCCGTGGCGCCGCATGAGCCCGATCTCGCCCTCGACGGTGAACGGCCCGCGGTCGAGGACCACCTCCAGGCGCGGCGGCACCGGCGGCACCGGCGGGTCCACGCACCGGACCAGGAACCACAGCGACCCCAGATGCGCGAAGCGCGACAGCCCCTGCCGGCCCGTGGTCAGGAACACCCGCTCGGCCAGGGCGGGCAGCAGCTCCGCCGCCGCCGCCTCCAGCGACGGCACGCGGCGCCAGTCGTCGCCGGGCTTCGGCTCGAAGCCGGGCCGGCGCAGCACGACCAGCGGCACCCCGGCCTCCGCGCACGCCCGGGCCGCGTTGTCCGACATGCGCGCCGCGAACGGGTGCGTGGCGTCGACGACGGCATCGACGCGCTCGGCGCGCAGGTAGCCGGCGAGCCCCTCGGCCCCGCCGAAGCCGCCGACGCGAACCTCCCCCGCCGGCAACGCCGGGTCGGCGACGCGGCCGGCGAGGGAGGAGATCACGCGGTGGGCGGGCAGCAGGACCGAGGCCAGCCGCCGCGCCTCCCCGGTGCCGCCGAGCACGAGCACGGTGGCCACCGGGGCAGCCTAGACCGGCGCCTCAGTCCGCGTCCGGCCGGAGTGCCCGATCGAGGGCGCCGAGCCGTCGACGCCGGGGCTGTAGCGAACGGCGGCCCCGGAAGACCGGGGCCGCCGCTGTCGGGCCGTGCCGACTTACGGGTAGTTGACCAGGTTGGCCACGTTGGTCGAGGAGTTCGACGGGCCGCCCGTGTTGTTGATGATGTGCGCGATCGTGCCGGTGCCGCCGAGAGACACCGTCACCATGTCGTGGAACTTGACGTTCGCGTTCTGGGGCACCTCGAACGAGTGGCCCAGCACGACGCTCGGGTTGGTGCTGAAGTAGCAGTAGCTGCCCAGCCCCCACGCCTCGTGCGAGGTGACGTTCGCGGCGACCTGGTACGCCGCCCAGCCCTGCGCCCCGCCGCCGCTGGACCAGCTGGACTGGTTCGGCACGTCGTACGGGATCTCGTTCTGGAAGAAGTACGTGCGGCCGCCGTTGCCGTTCCAGATGACCTGGTACTGCTGGTAGTGCTCGACGAACAGGCCGTAGAACGTGACGTTGTTGCCGTTGACCACGAGGCCGTTGGCGGCGGTGTTGGTGTTCCAGCCGACGGTGCCGCCGTTGCCGTGGTCGGCGCGCCAGATCCAGGCGTGGTCGCCGATCACGTTGTTGCTGTTGATCCGCAGGCTCACCGTGGCCTTGCCGACCGCGGCGCCGCCGATGCGGAAGAACACGTCGTGCAGCGAGGTCGGGTTGGCCGAGTGGTCGGCGGTCGAGCCGCTCGGGCCGACCTCCATGAGCACCGCGGAGTTGGTGGTGCCGGCGTCGAAGAGGATGCCGGCGACCTTCACGCCGTCGACATCGGCGACGCTCATCGCGGTCACGCCGTTGTCCGGCACGATCGTCGCCAGGCCCAGGCCGAGGACCACGGTGTTGGCGCGGGTGATGCGGATCGTGTCGTTGACGTGGTAGACGCCGGGGGTGAAGAGCAGGTTCTGCCCGGCGGCCAGGGCCGCGTTGATGCTCGCCGCGGTGGCGCCGGCCTTGACGATGTAGAACTGGCTGATCGGGATCGAGCTGCCGGAGTTGCCGCTCTGCCACGAGTTGCCGACGGAGTTGGTGCGCAGGGCGGGCACGAACACCTGGTAGGCGCCGGCGCCGTCGACGTAGAGGAACGGCTTCTCACGCACGACCGGGGTCTGCGTGACACGGGTGTACGGCGGGCTGGGGAAGTTGCCGCTCGGCGCGTTCGTGTCGCCGACGAAGACCATGTTCCAGTTCGAGCCGGTCCAGCTGCCCATGTTGGAGTTGCGGGTGATCCACTGCTGCTGCGAGCCGGAGCGGATCTGCCCGTCGATGACCGAGTCGGAGATCCAGCCGCCGCTGGACCAGCCGCCGTCGTCGAGGATCAGGTTGCCGCGCACGTGCATGCGGCGGTACGGGGCGGCCTGGGACACGGCCCAGCGGTCGCTGCCCCCGGTCGGGGTGACCGAGAGGTTCTCGGCGGAGCGCCAGAAGTTCTGCGTCGCGTTGCCGCCGAACCAGTCCGCCTCGGCGTGCACGGCACCGTTGATGGTGACCTGGTCCGGGGAGAGGCCGAGGCCCGCGACCTGGGTGTAGAAGCCGACGTTCGCGTCGACGTTGTACGTGCCCGGCCGGAACAGCAGCGCGTAGCGCTGCGAGCCGAACTGGTTGGTCTCCTGTCCACTGAAGACCGAGTTGAGCTTGCTCTGGATGGTCGACGCCGACATCGACGGGTCGAAGATCGACACGTTGGGGCCGAGGTCCGGGTTGCCGGTGTTCGGCGGCGTGCTGGTGGGCGGTGGCGTGGTGCCTCCCGGGAGGTTCCACTGCTGGTTGGCGCTGGCGGCGCAGTCCCAGATCTGCAGCGGCGTGCCGTCGGCGGAGCTGGGGCCGGTCGCGTCGAGACACTTGCCCAGGGCGCGGAGCGTCTTGTCGCCCTGGTACGCCCACTTCTGCGCGGCGGTGCCGTTGCAGTCGTAGATCTGCACCTTGGTGCCGTTGGCGCTGCTGGCCGCGGCGATGTCGAGGCACTTGCCCAGCGCGCGGATCGTGCCGTCGTCGCCGACGGTCCACTGCTGGGCGGCGGTGCCGTTGCAGGTGTACAGCTGCACCTGCGTGCCGTTGGCGCTGTTGGCGGCGGCGACGTCGACGCACTTGCCGCCGTAGCCGGTGATCTGGCCGACGGTGGCCGCCGACGCGCTGCTCATGGCGAACATGCCGATGCCGACGGCGGCCAGGACGGTCGCCGTGGCGGCGAGACCGATCCTCAGGCGGGGCCGTCGCCTGGTCCTGGTGGAGGGGGTCACTGGGGGTCCCTTCTGGGCGGGCGCCCGCGCGGACCCGGGTCGGGTGGGTCCGGGGCGGGCGATCTGCAAGGTTGCCTAACAGATCCACCGGAGGCTATTCCCGCCCCGGACCAGAGTCAATACAAGACTCAAATTAAGGTGCTGGCCTGCAAATTTAAGGTTCCGCCTAGGACAGGATCTGGCCCGCGCCGCCCGCGGTCTCGTTGACGGACTCGAGCCACGCCTTCATGTCGGTCTCCTTCAGGCCGGTGCCGCCCACGACGACGGTGGTGCCGACGATGAGGGTCGGGTACATCGAGGCCTGGTCCTGCGCGTACGCCTTCGCCGCGTTGGCGGCCTTGAACTCCACGAAGATGGCCTGCTGCCCGCGGTGCGGCATCGCGTCGCCCTTCTTCGCGTAGCAGTCGAACTGCTTGAAGCTGGCCACGGCCGAGCGGTACTTCATCGCCACGCCCGTGGAGTTGGCGTCCCACTGGCCGAGCGGGCAGTCCGGGTCCTTCGTGAACAGCTCGCCGGTGAGCTTGCCGACGGCGGCGAAGCTGAGCTTGCCCGCCGCGCCGGAGGCGCCGGCCTTGGCCGACCCCGACGGCGCGGCACTGCCCGAGGGCGCGCCGGACGCGGCGGTGGAGGCTGCCGGCGCGGCGGAGTCCGCGGCGGCGGGGGCGTCGGACTTCTTGTCGTCACCGCACGCCGCGGTGAGCAGCAGGGCGGCGCAGGCGACGGAGAACACGGGCAGCAGACGCTTCATCGGGATACTTTCTATGTGGTACCGCGTACAGCACGCGATGTCGGCGTTGGACGCTGAGCAACGTATGCGCGCCCGGACGCCGTTGAATCCCGGATGTATGCCAACCGACATCGATCGTGTCCTACCTCACTTCCTTGCACGGCAACGGTTGTCGCGCAGTTGACACAGGCGGACGGGCCGGCCGGGAAGCGTGCTTCGGGTGTCCGGCCGGCCCGCCCTCCTTTGGTGCCGGTGCCCCGGCCGTCCGCTTACCGGGGCACCCGTTCGTCCGGGCCTCAGCCCTGGTACTGGGCGATCACCCGCGTGTAGTCCCATGCCGCCTGCGAGACACCGCTGCAGGTGTCGGCGCCGGTGCCGCCGCCGTTGCACGGCCGGTCGCGGTTGGCCGACCAGAACGTGAACCGGGCGATGTGGTGCTGCTGCGCGTAGGCCAGCATGGTGCGGAAGTCGGCCACGGTGACCGTCTCGCCGGCGTCGGTGATGCCGTTCATCGAGGAGATGCCGGCGTGCCGGTACGCCTGGTCGTCGGTGTAGTGATAGCCGTTCTTGATGACGTTCTTCAGGCCCTCGGCCGCCTGGATCGTCAGGTTGCCCATGTTCTGGCCCGCCGCGCCGAAGTCGAACGGCATGATGGTCCACGCGTCGACGGTGAGGCCGCTGGCCGCCGCCCGGTTGATCATCGACGAGTCCGGCCCGGTGCGGTCGCTCGGGAACGTGACGTAGACGGCCACGTTCGGGTTGCTGGCCTTGACCGTCTTCAGCGCGTCGATGGTGCGCTGCTGCAGCGTGGCGTTGTTGTACACGCTGCCCTCGATGTCGATGTCGATCGCCTTGAGCCCGTAGGCGTTGATGACCTTCTGGTACGCCGCGGCGAGCGCGCTCGCGCTGCTGCACGTCTGCTCCAGCCACGGCCCGCTGGCGCCGCCGAACGACACGGCGACGTCGCCGCCCGCGCCGCGGATGTTGTTGATGGTGGTCTGGTCCTGCCCGCCGGTCAGCGGCCGGTTGCCGTCCCACAGCGGGTCGCAGGCGCCGTTGGACAGGATGAAGGCCATCGTGAACCACTTGACACCGGTGGCGCTCATGATGGTGCGCGGGTCGGGCAGGTTGCCCCAGCCGAGGTACGCGTACGGCGCCGCGCCCATCGCCGGGTTGCTCGTCGGCGGGTTCGTCGTGGGCGGGTTCGTCGTCGGGGGCGTGCCGCCGCCGTTGATCGTCCACTTCTGGTTGGCGGTGCCGCCGCAGGTCCAGATCTGCAGCGCGGTACCGTCGGCGGAGCTCTGCCCGGTCGCGTCGAGGCACTTGCTGGCGTTCGGGTTCACCAGGTCGTGCCCGGCGGTGTAGGTCCACTGCTGCGCGGCGGTGCCGTTGCAGTCCCAGAGCTGGACCTTCGTGCCGTTGGCCGTGCCGGCCGAGGCGACGTCGAGACACTTGCCGAGCGCCCGGATCGTGCCGTCGTCGCCGACGGTCCACTGCTGCGCGGCGGTGCCGTTGCAGGTGTACAGCTGGATCTTCGTGCCGTTCGCCGTCGCGGCCCCCGCGACGTCGACGCACTTGCCGCCGATGCCGGTGATGGTTCCGGTGCTGGCGGCGGACGCGGGGCTCATCGCCACCACACCGACCACGCCGACGACGGCGAGGACGGCGGCGACGAGCGCACCGCGGCGGATCAGGCGGGATCTGCCCATGGGGAGGCCTTTCGGATGGGGGTGGGCCGGTAGGGCACCGACTGGGCGACTATCTGTTAAGTGCCCTTCTAGATTGAGGGCAGGCTATGACCAGGATTCATCACGCGTCAATAAAAGAGCCGAAAAAAGAGGCGAAAAAAGTCTGCCGTTCAGTCGCTCTTGAACCTGATTGATCATCCGAACGCCCCGTGGATCGGGTCGCTACCGTTCGCGGTCGGCGTCCGCCCTGGGGCAGATCCTCATCGCGGGCCGGTGTGAGGCACCGAGGTCCGGGTAGCCGCGCGCGCATGACCGACCAAACACCGCAAACCACCACTGACACCGGAATCCCCGTCGCGAGCGACGAGCACTCGCTCACCGTCGGCCCGGCCGGGCCCAACCTGCTGCAGGACGCCTACCTGGTCGAGAAGCTCGCCCATTTCGTCCGCGAACGCGTCCCCGATCGCGTCTACCACGTCAAGGGCGGCGGCGCCTTCGGCTATTTCGAGGTCACCGCCGACGTCACGCAATGGACCAAGGCCGCCTTCCTCAACAAGGTCGGCAAACGCACGCCGGTCCTGGCCCGCCTGTCGTCGGTGGCGGGCGAGGAGGGCTACCCCGACAGCGATCGGGACGTGCGCGGCTTCGCCCTCAAGTTCTATACGGAAGAGGGCAACTACGACATGGTCGGCAACAACACGCCGGTCTTCTTCGTCCGCGACCCGATGAAGTTCCCGGACTTCATCCACTCGCAGGAGCGCATGCCGAACAACGGGCTGCGCAGCAACAACGCGCAGTGGGACTTCTGGACGCTCTCGCCGGAGTCGGCGCACCAGGTGACGGTCCTGATGAGCGACCGGGGCACCCCGCGCAACTGGCGCCACATGAACGGCTACAGCAGCGACACGTACATGTGGCAGAACGCCGGGGGCGAGCGGTTCTGGGTCAAGTACCACTTCAAGACCGAGCAGGGCATCCAGAACATGACCGACGCCGAGGCGCGGGCCATGCGCGCCGAGGATCTGGACTGTCACCGACGCGACCTGTGGGAGGCGATCGGCCGCCGGGAGTATCCGTCGTGGCGGCTCGAGATGCAGATCATGCCGTACGAGGAGGCGGCCGGCTACCGCTTCAACCCGTTCGACATCACCAAGGTCTGGCCGCACGAGGACTACCCGACGATCCCGATCGGCCGGTTGGTGCTCAACCGCAATCCCGAGAACTTCTTCGCCGAGATCGTGCAGGCCGGCTTCGAGGTGTCGAACATGGTGCCCGGCATCGGGCCGAGTCCGGACCGGATGGTGCTCGGCCGGATGTTCGCCTACGGCGACTCCAACCGCTACCGCACCGGGCCCAACTACGGCCAGCTCCCGGTCAACCAGCCGCGCAACGACGTGCGCAACTACAACAAGGACGGGCCGATGCGGTACCGGCACAACGGCGACCAGCCGGTGTACGCGCCGAACAGCTACGGGGGTCCGCGGGCCGATCCCTACCGCTACCGCGACCCGAGCTGGTTCGTGGAGTCGGCCGAGATCATGCGCACGGCCTACGCGGCGCACCGCGACGACGACGACTTCGTCCAGCCCGGCACGCTCTACCGGGACGTGATGACGCCCACGGACCGGGAACACCTGGCCGGCAACATCGCCTGGCATCTGCGCCAGGGCGTGGAGCGCAGCATCCAGGAGCGCGCGGTCCGCGACTACTGGGCCCGGGTCGATCCCGACCTCGCCGCCCGGGTCGCCCACGAGGTGGGCCTGGCGGCCGCTGCGCGATAGCCGGGACCGGGCGGCGGTCAGGGGCGGGAGGCGCGGCGCAGGAGTTCGGCCATCGGCAGCGTCGCGGCGCCGAACGCGACCGCGTCCGGGCCCAGCTCGCACAGCTCGATCGACACCTGGCCGAACGGGTGCTCCAGCGCCTGCTCCTGCGCCGCCGCCCGGATCTGCGGCAGCAGCCTCGCGCCCAGGGCCAGGCCGGCCCAGCCGCCGAGTACCACACGCTCGGGGTTGAACAGGTTGACGAGGTTGCCGATGCCGGCGCCCAGGATGCCGGCGGTCTCGGCCAGCGTCTCGGCCGCGGCCGGGGTGTCGGCGGCGATGAGCGCGGTCACGTCGGCGATCTCGCCGTCCGTGGCGGGCCGGGTCGGGTCGAGGGTGCGGTACCGGTCGAGAATCCCCTCGGCGCCGACATAGGCCTCGAGGCAGCCGCGCGCGCCGCAGCGGCACTGGCGGCCGCCGTACACGACCGTGGTGTGGCCCCACTCGCCGGCGCTGCTGCTCGCGCCGCGGTACACGGTGCCGTTGGTGATCACTGCGGCGCCCACGCCGGAGCCGACCAGCACGATGACGGCGTTTCCGGCGCCGCGCCCGGCGCCGAACCACATCTCAGCCTGGCCCTGGGTCTTCGCGCCGTTCTCGACGAACAGCGGGGCGGTGATGCCGCGCTCGCGCAGCAGGTCGTGGAAGGAGACGCCGCGCCAGCCGAGCGTCGGCGCATACACCCGGGCGGGGTCGGCCTGCTCCACCGTGCCCGGCACGCCGATGCCGATGCCGATGAGCGCGCCGGCGTCGATGCCGGTGAGCACCTCGCGGATGCCGGCCTCGAGCTGCCCGGCGACCGCGGACGGGTCGGGGCGCGAGGACGGCAGCGGCTCGTCGACCGTGGCCAGCCGGGTCATCGCGAGGTCGAACAGCTCGACCTTGACGCCGGTCTCCCCCACGTCGGCGCCGACGAGCCGGCCGAAGTCGGGGTTGACCCGCAGCAGCACCCGCGGGCGGCCGCCGTCGGACTCGATCTGGCCGGCCTCGATGATCAGGCCCTCGTGCAGCAGCTCGGCGGTGACACTGCTCGCGGTCGCGGCGCTCAGCCCGGTGATGCGGCTCAGGTCGTGCCGGCTCAGCGGCCCCCGGAAGAACAGCTCCGACAGCAGCGTCGAACGGTTGCGCCGGCGCATGTCGCGCGTCGTCGCCCGCTCGACCTCGATGCGCACCACCGCAGTCCTGCCCTCCCCCTTGATCCCTCGGTAGCGATCGTGTCACGCGAACGAATGCGCGTCGACACCGAGGGGGGTCACCGGCGACGCACCCTCCGGGCGACGGCGGCCACCAGGCCGAGCGCCACCACCACGAACGCCCCGGTCAGCAGCGCACCGCGGGCCCGCCGGTCGCGCACCGGGCCCGCGACCGGCGAGGCCGGCGCCGGGACAGACGCGCTGGCCGCCGGCCTCACGCTCGGCGACGGCTTTCTGTCGACCGGGTATCGCAGGATGCTCACCGGCCCCTGCTGGTCCGACACGGTCAGGAAGCTGTTGCCGTCCGGCGTGTAGGCGATGGCCTCGCCCTGCGGCTCGCCGGGCAGCGGCGTGACCGTCGGCGTGCCGGTCGTGATCGCCCGCGCCACGTCGCCGTCGGTGACGTCGAACTCGTAGGCGTCGGCGTAGGTGCGCACGACCGCCCTCGTCCCATCGGGCGACACCGCCCCGCCGGTGATGAGGGCGCTGCCGATGAAGCCGAACGGGTTTTCGGTGCCGACGTGCGAGGGCTTGAAGTGGCCCACGAGCGTGAGCGGCGCGCCTTCGGCGTTGTCCGTCGGCAGCGGGGTGTCCAGCCGGTACACCTCGCCGCCCGGGTCCTTGGTGACGATCACGGGCCGGCCGGCGCCGTCGATGAGCAGCGCCTCGGCGTCGCGGGGCACGCCGTCGGGGTACCGCAGCCGATGGATCTTCATGCTCTTCGCCCCAGGCTGCAGGGTCCACAGCGCGATCGTGTCGCGGCGCTTGCCGGAGCCGCCGGTCAGCGGGCTGTTGTCGCCGATGTCGGCGATCCAGACCACGCCCCGGCGGTCGACGGCGAGGTCCTCGGGGTCGCGGGCCGTCGTCGGGTATCCCACGCTGCGCGTCACGGAGCAGTCCGGGCCGAGGTAGAACAGGCGCATCCGGCGCGGCTCGGGGTTGGAGTCGTTCTCCACCACGTATCCGCCGCCGGGCAGCGCGGCCAGCCCGGACGCCTCGACGACGGCCGGGTCGGTGATCCGGCAGACCTCCTGGGCGCCCCCGGCCCGGGCGGCGGCCGGCGCGCCGGGCACCCCGACGCACAGGGCGACGACCGTCAGGATCACCGCCCACCGCATGCTTGCAGTCTAAATGGATTGCGGCTGAATGTAGTACAAGTGCTATCTTCCGTCGCATGGATGCAGTCATCGAGGTCGAGCAACTGCGGATGCGGTACGGGGACGCCGAGGTGCTGCACGGCGTCGATCTGCGGCTCGGGCGGGGCGAGGTGCTCGCGCTGCTCGGGCCGAACGGGGCCGGGAAGACCACGACGCTGGAGATCCTGGAGGGGTTCCGGCGGCGCACCGGCGGGGAGGTGCGCGTCCTCGGCGTCGACCCGATCGGCGGGGACGAGGCCTGGCGGGCGCGCCTCGGGATCGTGCTGCAGTCGTGGCGGGATCACGGACGGTGGCGCGCGGGCGAGCTGCTGGACAACCTGGGGCGCTTCTACACGCGGTACCGCGGCGGGATCCTGGGCAGCGACGAGCTGCTCGCCCTCGTCGGGCTCGCCGACCAGGCCGGGCAGCGGCTCGACACGCTCTCGGGCGGCCAGCGGCGCCGGCTGGACGTGGCGATCGGGCTCGTCGGGCGGCCGGAGCTGCTGTTCCTGGACGAGCCGACGACGGGCTTCGACCCGCAGGCCCGCCAGGAGTTCCACGAGCTGGTGCACCGGCTCGCCGACCTCGACGGCACGTCGATCCTGCTGACGACGCACGACCTGGCCGAGGCGGAGAAGCTCGCGGACCGCATCGTCATCCTGGCCGGCGGGCGGGTGGTCGCCGAGGGCAGCCCGGCGGAGCTGGCCCGCGGCGTGCCGCGGCGCTCGGAGATCACGTACAGCCGGGGCGGCGAGTTCTTCGTGCACTCGGCGGAGGGCGCGGACGCCACGGCGTACGTGCGGGAGTTGTTCGCGCAGTACGGCGACGCCATCGCGGACCTGGAGGTGCGCCGGGCGACGCTCGAGGACGCCTACCTGAGGATGGTGCAGTCATGAGCAACGCTTTCGGCGCGCTCGAGGCCGGGATGCGGCGCGGGTGGATCGAGTTCCGGCAGAAGGTGACCAGTGCCTGGGACCTGTGGGGCGAGGTCTGGCTGTGGGTCATCGCGCTGGTCGTGATGTACATGCTGCGCGGCCGGACGGTGCCGGGCACGGACTTCTCGCTCGGCGCGCAGGCGGTGCCCGGGATCCTGGGGTTCAGCATCGTGTACACCGGGCTGCTGGGCCTGTCGATGGCGCTGACCACGGAGCGCGAGGACGGCACCCTGCTGCGGATGAAGGCGGTGCCGGACGGCATGCGCGGGTACCTCGTCGGCAAGGTCCTGAGCCGCGCCGGCGTGACGGTCGCCTGCCTGGTGCTCATGCTGGTCCCGGCCGCCCTGGTCTTCGACGGCCTCGCGGTCGGCCGCGCGACGTCCTGGGCGACGCTGCTGTGGGTCGTCGCGCTGGGGCTGGTCGCGCTGCTGCCGTTCGGCGCGATCGTCGGCGCCCTGTCGGCCGGGGTGCGCGGCATCGGCCTGCTGACGCTGCCGGTCATGGGCCTGCTGGGGATCTCGGGCATCTTCCACCCGATCACCGCCCTGCCGGGCTGGGTGCAGGCCGTGGCGCAGGTCTTCCCGGTGTACTGGCTGGGCCTGGGCATGCGCTCCGCCCTGCTGCCGGATCACCTGGCGCTCGCCGAGCTCGGCGGCTCGTGGCGACACGCGGAGACGGTCGCGGTGCTCGGCGGATGGGCACTACTGGGCTTCGTGATAGCCCCGGTAGTGTTGCGTCGCATGGCGCGGCGGGCATGAGCGGTCCGGAGCGAAGCGGAGGGGCCGCTCATCATCGGCGCAGGTTCAGCTCATGCCGCCGCCGGAGCGCAGCGGAGGTTCCGGCATGAGCGAGGTCATCCACAACCGGATCGCGATGCTGCGCGCCGAGCGGAAGGTGTCCCGGCGGGATCTCGCCGACGCGCTCGGCGTGCACTACCAGACGATCGGATACCTGGAGCGCGGCGAGTACAGCCCAAGCCTGCACCTGGCGCTGCGCATCGCCGAATACTTCGAGGTCCCGGTCGAGGTCGTCTTCTCCACCCGCCCGTTCCCCCGCCTCGGCACCTAACCCCGGCCCGGGCGGGGGCGGGTCGTCGAGTACAGGTGGCTGTCGGGGAACTCCTCGGCGGTCAGCACCGCGCCGACGACGATGACCGCGGTACGCCTGATGCCGGCCTCGCGCACCTGCTCGGCGATGTCGGCCAGGGTGCCGCGCAGGATCAGCTCGTCGGCGCGGCTGGCGTAGGCGACGACGGCGGCCGGGCAGTCGGCGCCGTACCACGGCGTCAGCTCCGCGGCGAGCTCCCCGATCCGCTGTACCGCCAGGTGCAGCACCAGCGTCGCCCGGCTCGCGGCGAGCGTGGCCAGCTCCTCCCCCGGCGGCATCGGCGTGGCCCGCGCCGCGGTGCGGGTCAGGATGACCGTCTGCGCGACGCCGGGCACGGTCAGCTCCCGCTTGAGCGAGGCGGCCGCGGCGGCGAAGGCCGGCACGCCGGGCACGATCTCGTACGGCACCCCCGCCGCGTCGAGCCGCCGCAGCTGCTCGGCCATGGCGCTGAACACCGACGGGTCCCCGGAGTGCAGCCGGGCCACGTCGAGCCCCTTGGCGTGCGCGTCGAGCAGCTCGGCGAGGATCTGGTCGAGGTCGAGGTCGGCGGTGTCGACCAGCCGGGCCCCCGGCGGGCAGTACCGCAGCAGCTCGACCGGCACGAGGCTGCCCGCGTAGAGGCACACCGGCGCCGACGCGATGCGGTCGCGCCCGCGCACGGTGATGAGGTCGGCGGCGCCCGGCCCGGCGCCGATGAAGTACACGGTCATTTCTCCACCACCCACTGCGTGACCGGCATCATCGGTCTCCAGCCCAGAAACCCGCCGACGGGCGCGGCCCGGTTGACGGCGATGCGGGTCAGCTCCCCGCCGTGCGCCGCGTGCAGCTCGGCGACGAGCCGCTCCGACTCGACGGTGACCGCGTTGACGACGAGCCGGCCGCCTGGCCGCAGCGCGCCCCAGCACCGCTCGAACACGCCAGGCACGGTGAACCCGCCCCCGATGAACACGGCGTCGGGCGCCTCGAGCCCGTCGAGCGCCTCGGGCGCCGCCCCGACGACGAGCGACAGCCCAGGCACCCCGAGCCGCCGCGCGTTGCCCGCGACCCGCCCCGCCCTGACCTCGTCCCGCTCGACGGCGACGGCGCGGCAGGCCCGGTGCGCCCGCAGCCACTCGATGGCGATGCTGCCCGACCCGGCCCCGACGTCCCAGAGCAGCTCCCCGGGCCGCGGCCCGAGCGCGGCGAGCGTGACGGCCCGGATCTCGCGCTTGGTAAGCTGCCCGTCACTGTCGTACCGCGCGTCGGCCAGCCCCGGCACGACCGGCGCCCCACCCGCACCCCGACACTCGACGGCGACGATGTGCAGCGCCCGCGCCGCGTCCGGGTCGCGGTGAATCCGCTCGTCGCCGGCGCCGAGCGACTCGAGGATCGTGACGTCGCTACCCTCGAACCCGGTCTCCTCGAGGATCCGCCAGACCTCCCGCGGCGTGCCCCCGTCGACGCCGAGCACGAGCACCCGCCGCCGGTCGTGCAGATATCGTCGCAGCACGTCCACGGACCGCCCGACGGCGCTGACGACGTCGACGTCCTCGACCGCCCATCCGAGCCGCGCACAGGCGAGCGACACCGACGAGGGGTGCGGCACGACATGGACGTGCGCGGCCCCGAGGATGCGCACGATCGTGGTCCCGATCCCGTAGTGCATAGGATCGCCGCTGGCGAGCACGCACACCCGCCGCCCATACTGCTCCGCAAGCAACCGCGGCAACGCCGGCACGAGGGGCGACGGCCAGGCAATGCGCTCCTGCCAATCAACGCCGCACACCTGCTGCGAGTCGACCCCACGCCCCGGCGACACACCGCCGTCCGACAGCGGGCCACGGTCCGACAGCACGCCACCGTCCGAGAGCGCGCCGTCGCTCGGCTGCACGCCGTGAACAGGCAGCACGTCGTCGCCCAGGAGCACGACACTGTCCGACAGCGCGCCACCGTCCGACAGGGCGCCGCGGGACGAGAGCGCGACACGGTCCGACAGGGCGCCGCTGTTCGAGAGCGCGCCGCGGTCTGGCCGCTCGCGATGAGGCGGGAGCAGGGCCAATTGGCGCGCGCCGCCGAAAACGACGTCCGCGGTCTCGATGGCGTTCCGGCCCGCTTCGGTCAGGCCGGCGTAGGCGTCAGCGCCGATTCCCACGACGGTGACTTCGGGGGCGGCTGCTGCGATGGCGATGGTCGCAGATGGCGATGACCGCTTCCCGACGATGAGGACCGCCGCGCCGGCGGGCGCTCCACCCGAGTCCCTTCGGGCCGCCGCCAGAAGCGCTGACGCTTCCGCGACACTGGGAGTGCCAAGGGCCGACGCCACCCGTGCCGATGGCGATGAGACCGGCACGGCAGCGAGCTCCTCTGCCGCAAAGGTTACCACCTCCCACCCCGGCACCGCCGCCACCGAGGCGGCCAGATCGGCACGGGAGTCCACTGTGGACACGGCGACCACGTCGTCCAATGTGGACAACGACTCCGTGAGCAGCGACAGGACCTCGGCCGGGGTCGTACCGGGGCGGGCGCCGATGCCGACCACTAAACGCACGACGCCACCAGACGATAGGCGAGCCGCGGCGAACCGGCCCAGTGCAGGTGCAGGTAGGACGCGTGCACGCCGCCGGTGACGAAGCCGTCGCGGGCCTCGCGCCAGGCCCACGCGGGGGTCGCGCCGGCGGCCGGGGTGATCTGCGTGCGGTGGAACTCGTGGCCGGTGACCCGGGTGCCGGCCGGGGCGAGGACGCTGTCGGCGACGGCAACAGCGTCGCGGTACCCGAGGGTCAGGCGTGGCGTCATGGCGGCGTCCGCGTCCAGGATGCCGCACATCGGGCGGCCGTCCAGGCTGCGGCACAACCAGAGCAGCCCGGCGCACTCGGCGGCGATCGCGCCGCCCGACCCGGCCAGGGCGGCCACCGCGTCGCGGAGGGGGGCGTTGGCGGAGAGCTGTTCGGCGTACACCTCGGGGAAGCCACCGCCCACAACGAGCGCGCGCGTGCCGGGCGGGAGGCTCTCGTCGCGCAGCGGGTCCACTGTGGACACCTGGGCGCCGGCCGCGGTGAGCAGCTCGACGGTCTCGGCGTACCCGAAGGAGAACGCGGGGCCCCCGGCCACGGCGACGACGGGCGCGCCGGGCGCGGGCGGGGCGACGGACGGCGTCCACGGCGTGGTGGTCAGCTCGGGCGCGGAGCGGGCGACGGCGTGCACGGCGTCGAGGTCGACGCTCGCGGCGATGAGCTCGGCGAGGGCGGCGACGGACGCCGCGGCCTCGGCGGAGCGCTCGACGACGGGGACGAGCCCGAGGTGCCGCGACGGCGCGGCGACGGCGTCGTGGCGGCGCAGCACGCCGAGGACGGGGGTGCCGACCTCGGCGCAGGCGTCGCGCAGGATCTGCTCGTGCCGGTCGGAGCCGACGCGGTTGAGGATGACGCCCGCGATGCGGACGCCGGGCCCGAACGACCGGAACCCGTGCACGAGCGCCGCGACGGAGCGCGCCTGCGCGGTCGCGTCGACGACGAGGACGACGGGCGCGTCGAGCAGCCGGGCCACGTGCGCGGTGGAGCCGAGCTCGCCGGCGCCGGTGCGCCCGTCGTACAGGCCCATGACGCCCTCGATGACGGCCAGGCCGGCGCCCGCGGCGCCGTGGGCGAACAGCGGGGCGATGAGCTCCTCGCCAACGAGCACCGGGTCGAGGTTGCGGCCGGGGCGGCCGGCGGCGAGGGCATGGTAGCCGGGGTCGATGTAGTCGGGGCCGACCTTGAACGGCGCGACGGCGACCCCGCGCGCGGCGAACGCGGCGAGCAGCCCGGTCGCGACGGTGGTCTTGCCGTGGCCGGAGGCGGGCGCCGCGATGACGATCCGGGCTACCACTCGATGCCCTGCTGGCCTTTTCGCCCGGCGTCCATCGGGTGTTTGACCTTCGTCATGTCGGTGACGAGGTCGGCGAGGTCGATCAGGTCGGGGTGGGCGTCGCGGCCGGTGACGACGACGTGCTGGTTGCCGGGGCGCTCGCGCAGCGTCTCGACGACGTCGGCGATGTCGACCCAGCCCCACTTGATCGGGTACGTGAACTCGTCGAGCACGTAGAACCGGTACGCCTCGGCGGCCAGGTCGCGCTTGATCTGGGCCCAGCCCTCGGCGGCCTCGGCGGCGTGGTCGCGCTCGGTGCCGGGGCGCTGGATCCACGACCAGCCCTCGCCCATCTTGTGCCACACGACGGCGCCGCCCTTGCCGGTCTCGCCGAGCGCGCGCAGCGCGGTCTCCTCGCCGACCTTCCACTTCGGACTCTTCACGAACTGGAACACGGCGATCGGCCAGCCGGCGCTCCACGCGCGCAGCGCCATGCCGAACGCGGCGGTCGACTTGCCCTTGCCCTGGCCGGTGTGCACGGCGAGCACGTGCTGGCGGCGGCGCTGGCGGGTGGTGAGCCCGTCGTCGGGTACGTTATCGACTTTTCCCTGCGGCAACTCAGGCTCCCAGGCTCGTCAGCGGAATGCAGGACGCCTCGAGCGCGGCGGCGAGGCGGCGCGCGAGGCCGAGGCGGATCGGGCCGGACTCGCAGTCGACGACGACGGCGGGGACCCCGGCCAGCAGCGGTACGACACTCAGCGGGTCGGGCCCGCTGGTCGAGCGGCCGTCGGTGACGACGACGAGCAACGGCCGGCGCCGGGCGTCGCGGCGGCGCTCGCCGTGCAGCGTGCGGGCGGCCTGACGCAGCCCGGCGGCCAGCGGCGTGCGGCCCCCGGTGCGCAGCTCGGCGAGGCGCAGCACGCCGACCTCGTGGCTGGCGGTGGGCTCCAGGACGAGCGCGGCATCGTGCCCCCGGAACGCGATCATCCCGACCTTGTCCCGCCGCTGGTAGGCGTCGCGCAGCAGCGACAGGATCGCGGTCTTCACCACGCTCATCCGCTGGCGCGCCGCCATGGAGCCCGACGCGTCGACGACGAACAGCACGAGGTTGGCCTCGCGGCCGACCTTGACCGCCTCGCGCACGTCGCGGGCCTCGGCCCGGGCGGCGCCGCGCAGCGCGGCGGCGCGCACGGTGTCGGGCACGTGGATGCTGGTGAGCTTGCCGCCGAGCGGGGCGCGGGAGCGCACGACCCGCCCGTGGCGCGAGAGCGCGGGCGATCGGCGTCCGGCGTGCGCGCCCGCCTGCCGATTGGCGCGCCCGGCGATGCTGAGGAGCCTGGGTTTGTACGGCAGGCCCGCGAACGCCAGCGCACCGGGCGCCCCGACGCCCCCCTCTTGCGACATACCCGATAAGTCGGATAAATCCGATTCGCGGGGCGAATCAGATTTATCCGAAACATCAGCATCCGGGCGATTCGTCCCAGGCGGGTCGGGCCAACGCGCGGCGTCGGTACTCGGCCGAGCGCCGGCATCGGCGCCGTCCGACCGGCCCTCGGCGCCGTCGGGAACGCCTGCCGGAGCCTCCGCGGAGTCGCCCGGCGAGCCTTCCGGGGCGCCGTCCGGGGGCCTCGGGCCGCCGTCGTCGTCAGGCGAGCCGCCGCCCGGCGGGTCATCGTCGTCGTCCGGACCGGCCTCCTGGTCCAGGACCTCCTCGAGGCGGTCACGGTCCGCGCCCGGCGGATCGAGCGGGTCCCGGCGCCGGCGGTGCGGCAGCGCCAGCCGCGCGGCGTCGCGCACGTCGTCCCTCGTCACCACGGTCCGGCCGTGCCACGCCGCCAGGGCCACCGCCGTCCGCGCGACGACGATGTCGGCGCGGAGGCCGTCCACGCGGTACGCCAGGCAGATCCGCGCGATCCGGTCCAGCTCCCGGTCGGGCAGCGCGACCGCGCCGAGGCGGGCCCGGGCTGCGGCGATGTGCTCGGCGAGCGCGGCGTCCGCCTCGACGTAGCGGGCGGCGAACGCGGCGGGGTCGGCCTCGTAGGCGAGGCGACGGCGCACCACCTCGGCGCGCGGCGCGGCCTCCTGCGGCGCGGCGACGCCGACGACGAGGCCGAACCGGTCGACCAACTGCGGGCGGGGCTCGCCCTCCTCCGGGTTCATCGTGCCGACGAGCAGGAACCGGGCGGCGTGTTTGACCGAGACCCCGTCGCGCTCCACGTGCGCACGGCCCATCGCGGCGGCGTCGAGGAGCAGGTCGACGAGGTGGTCGGGCAGGAGGTTGACCTCGTCGACGTACAGCACGCCCCGGTGCGCGGCGGCCAGCAGTCCGGGCTCGTAGGCCTTGACCCCGTCGCCGAGCGCGCGCTGCAGGTCGAGGGTGCCGACGACCCGGTCCTCGGTGGCGCCGACGGGCAGCTCGACGAGGGCGGAGCGGCGGCGCCCGAAGCCGGCGCCGGGCGTGTGCGGGCCGTCGGGACAGCCGGGGTCGGGCGCGGCAGGGTCGCAGGCGAACCGGCAGCCGGAGACGACCTCGACCTCGGGCAGCAGCGCGGCGAGGGCGCGCACGATCGTGGACTTGGCGGTGCCCTTCTCACCGCGCACGAGCACCCCGCCGATCGCCGGCGACACGGCGGTGAGCAGCAGCGCCAGGCGCAGGTCGGCCAGGCCGACGACGGCCGAGAACGGATACGGCGGCGTCACGGGCACACATCCCTTCGGCGGGTCCGCGCCCGCGAGGTGGCTGGAGCAACAGCGGCCGGAGTCTCCTGACTCCCGGATCGCCGCCGCACCTCGACCTTCCGGCCCATGATCTGGCATGGCTCGGCCGTGGCCCGTGCATTGAGGGACGACTCCCCGGTCACAGTGGCGGGACCGTCCCGGATTCGCACCGGGTTCCTCCGCATACCGCTCCCGGCCATCGTGTCCCACCGGCCCCGGGGCCGTCAACGTGAAGCGGTGTGACCCTCACGATGGGCGGCGGCCTGCCGATGGGGCGGGCATGCGGCGCTGGTTGGACTCGGCCGCCCAGGCCGCGCTGTGCGTGCTGCTCGCGACGGTCGCGACGATCGCCCTGGTCACCCAGGCTCCGCCGCGGCTGCCGCCGATGGCGCCGGAGACGTCGGCGGCGCCGCCCGGCACCCGCGCGATGTGGCTGTGGCGGCAGGACGGGCATAACCGATAAATCCGATAAGTCGCGGCACGAAGTGCCCGACTTATCGGATTTTCCGCATTTCAGCCGCGAACAGGCACCCTACGGCGCTTCTTCTTCGGCGCCGCCACCGGAGAGCGACGGGCCGCGGCCACGATCATGAAGGCGACGCCCACGATGATCGCGCCCGGGATCAGCCAGTCGGTGAGCACGAACGGGGTCCGCGGAGCCGCGCGTGGCGCCGGGGGCGGCGCCGTGCCGACGTCCGAGAGCAGGCCGGGCGTCGAGGAGGGCGTCGCGGTCGCGCCGGACTGCGCGCGGGCCAACTCCTCCGACGGGCCCGAGGTCGGGGCGGTCCAGCCGGGCGGGGGCTGCGTGACCTGGCCCGAGTACGTGAACTTCAGCGTGCCCTTGACCGGCTCGCCGTCCGAGGCCACGGACTGGTACGCCACCGTGTACCCGCCCTGCTCCGGCCAGTGCGAGACGTCGATGACCGCCGGGTAGCCGGTGTTGAACACGCGCGGCTCGAACTTGCCGTCGACCAGGAAGTACTCCGTGACCGGCTTGTCGAGGCGCTTCGGCTGGCCCGTGCGCCACGCGCCCTCGACGCGCCGGCCGGACGGGGTGGTGACCGTGAACCAGGCGTACGAGGCGGGCATCTCCGTGAAGTACAGCGTCAGATCGGCCCTGGGCTGGCCGACCGTGCTGTCGGCGACCGGGTCGGACATGGCGAGCTGGCCGTGCGCCGCGGCCGGGGACGCCGGCAGCAGCAGGGCGGCGACGACCGCCAGGACGGCCAATCCGCGCACCGGCAAACGCATCGACACATGATGGCGGGTTCCGCAGCGCGCGACAAGCCGCTAAATTCACAGCCCTGACAAACCCGCCGCCGACGGGAGACCGACCGTTGCCGAACGCCCGACCGACCGCCCGCGCCGGCCTCGCGCTCGCCGCGCTGCTCGCGTTCGCCGCCGCCTGCGGCGACGACCCCTCCCCCGCCGCCGCCCCGACCACCGCGGCCCCGGCGGCGCAGACGTCCACCACCGCCGCGGGCCCGGGATCCGACGCGCCGTCGCCACCGGCCGCCACCGGCTCGCCGGTGCCGCCGCCGCAGGCCGTGAACAAGGACCTCGTGTACACCATCGCCAAGCGCCGGGCCAACCCGCCGGCCGGGCGCGTCGAGGTCGCCCGGGGCGACGTCGTGCGCATCACGGTGACCAGCGACGAGGCCGACCAGCTGCACGTCCACGGCTACGACGTCGAGATCGCCCTCCCCGCCGGGCAGCCTGGCACGATCACGCTCACCGCCGACCGCACCGGCCTGTTCGAGATCGAGACGCACAAGTCGCACCTGGTGCTGTTCCAGCTCGTGGTGCGCTGAGTGGGCCCGGCGGACGTGCTCGCCCACGGCGTGGGCGGGCGGCAGGACCTGCCGCTGACCGTGGCTCAGCTGGCGATCGGCGCCGCGCTCGCGCTCGTGGTGTCGTTCGTGGTGCTGGGCGTCGCCTGGCGGGAGCCGCGCCTCGACCCCGGCGCGGGCCGCCCCGTGCCCGCCTGGCTGTCGAGGGCGGCCGGGGCCCTCGCCTGGCCCCTGCGCATCGCGGGCGTTCTCCTCGCCGCGGTACTGCTGGTGCAGTTCACGAAGCCCGACGACGAGGACAACCCCGCCGCCGGCCTGGTGTACGTCCTCTTCTGGATCGGGCTCGTCCCGCTGTCGCTGCTGCTGGGCCCGGTCTGGCGCAGGCTCAACCCGCTGCGCACGATCGTGGGCCTGATCCGGCGCGACGGCGGCCGCCCGCTGCCCGCCGGGCTCGGGTACTGGCCGGCCGCCGCGGGGCTGTTCGCCTTCGCCTGGCTCGAGCTCGTCGCGCCCGACCGCGCCACGCTCCCGGTGTTCGGCACGTGGCTGGCCGTCTACGCGGCGGCGATGCTGGCCGGCGGCCTCGTCTACGGCACCGCCTGGTTCGACCGCGGCGATGCGTTCGAGGCGCTCGGCGACCTCGTCGGCCGGCTCGCGATCGTCGGGCGCCGCCCCGACGGCGCGCTCGTGTGGCGCAACCCGCTCGACGGCATCGCCGGCCTGAACGCCGCGCCCGGCCTGGTCGCCGTCGTCGTGGTCCTGCTGGGCGCGACGTTCTACGACGCCATGTCCGGCGCCCTGTTCTGGCTGCGCTTCACCCAGGAGAACGGCCTGCCCGCCCCGGTCACCGGCACGCTGGGCCTGCTGGCGGTCATCGGAGCGGTGGCCGCGGCGTACCGGACCGCCACCCGGGCCGCCGGGCGCCGGGGCCGCACCTCGGCGGACCGCACGCCGGGCGAGCTCGCCCACTCGATCGTGCCGATCGCGATCGGCTACGTGGTCGCGCACTACTGGTCGCTGTTCGTCCTGGAGGGCCAGCGCACGGTCGCGCTGCTGTTCGGCGCCGAGGACTTCCAGGTGTACGGCGGGATCATCACCCCGACCGGCGTCGCCAACCTGCAGGTGACGGTGATCGTGCTCGGCCACCTGGTCGGCACGGTGCTCGCCCACGACCGTGCCCTGCGGCTGTTCCCGCGCGCGCAGGCGGTCACGGGACAGCTGCCGCTGCTGGGCCTCATGGTGGTGTACACGGTGGCTGGCCTGTTCCTGCTGTTCGCAGGCTGAGCCCGTCACCCGGCGGGAACGCGAGAAGGCGGGCGGCACGAGGGAGGAGTGCCGCCCGCCTGGCTCATATATGTGTATCGAGACCGTGTTCTCGAGGTAGGTGGTGCGAGGATCTCGCGATCCCTTCAAGCGGTGCTGAAGACAGCATCGGCGACGGGACTTGGCGGACACTTGGCGCGCGCTTGCGCCGATGTGTCGCCCGCGCGACAGGAGCGCGCGGTGGTCACGGTCTGCCGACGGCGGCCTCCAGCGCGAGGCGCTCGGCCGCGGCGGCGCGGACCTCCGGGGTCTCGATCGGGTCGTCGCGCAGATACGCCATGCGCCGCTCGAGCTTCTCGTCCAGCGGGACGTGCCGCACCGCGAGCAGGCGCACGTCGGCCTCGCAGTCCCACAGGCCCTCGGTCAGGGCGCCCGCGCACGCGTCCGGTTCCAGCGTCATGCGGGCGCGCAGGTAGGTGGCCCGCTCGTACGAGTGGGGGCTGAACCACAGCGACCGGATCCGCGGCAGCGCCTGCCGCGCGGCGTCGCCGCCGACCCGGGCCAGGCCGTCGACGAGCCGGTCGTACCCGCACAAGTCGTCCGGCCGCCGGTCGAGCCAGTCGAGGCCGGCCAGCAGCGCCGGGCCGTCGGACTCGTCGCCGTGCTCGGCCAGGACGCACAGGCTCTGCCAGTACGGGCCGGAGCCGGGATCGGCGGCCACCCGCCGCGCGGCGGGCAGGGCCTCGGCCGCCGGCCCCGCGAGGCACTCCCTGGCCGCGTCGTCGATGCCGTCGGCCTCCTCGAGGAGCTCGCCGAGGCCGCGCACGGCCTCCGGGCCGGCGGAGAGCGCGGTGCGGACGCGCTCGTCGCGGGCGGCCCAGTCGCTCCAGGGCGCGCCCGGGGGCAGGTGCGGGGGGTGTTGCGCGCAGGCCAGGCGGTCGGCCGCGGCGGGGAGCAGGTCGTCCCACCAGTTGGCCGGCCAGGCGTGCGCGATCGCGGCGAGCGCTTCGCGCCAGTAGGGGCCGATGTGGACGTACCGCCGCAGACTCTCGACGACCCCCTCGGACCCGGCGCGGCCCAGCGCCTCCGCGACCCGCAGAACGTGGGAAAACTCCCCGGTCTCATCGGTGGCGGTGAAGAGCCGGGCGACGATCGGGCCGGTCGGCAGCTGCAGGTCCCGGACCAGCCGCGCCAGGTAGACGCCGCGGTCGTCCAGCGGCAGCCAACGGTGGTCGCGGCGGATGCAGGCGTACACCAGCTCCGGGGCGGCCGGGTCCCGCCCCGCCCGCACGGCGCCCCGGCCGAGGCCACGCTGCAGCGCGCCGGCCCGGGTCCGGGTGGGCAGGTAATGCCAGTCGTCGAGGCTCATGCCGTCAACCTCCGCTTCGCTCCGGCAGCGGCACGAGCTGAACCTGTGCCCCTGATGAGCGGCCGCTCCGCATCCCTCATGGCGATGCAGTGTGCGGGGTTTCCGGGCGGCGCGCCGCCGAATTCCGGCTCAGAAAGGGCTTGACAAAGGGCCCGGACGCACCACGACGCCGGTCAGCGGGCTGGCCGCCGACCGGCGTCGTGAGCGCTGTCTCACCGCCCCGAGAGGAGATGATCACGCGCTGGCGTCGTTGATCTCGTTGTCGTTGAGGAACCCCGAGCCGAGGAAGTTCTCGAAGCGGGAGGTGATGCTCTGCAGGCCCGAGGCCGCCGACGCGGCGCCGAAGCCCGCGTGCGCCTCGCCGAAGCCCATCGAGCCGTCCTCGGCCGCGCCGAAGCCCGCCTCGCCGATGCTCTCCTGGCCGTATGCGGCGAAGGTGTGGTCGTCCTCGATCTCCGTGTGCTCGTAGTGCGTGTACTCGGTGATCTCGTAGTGGTTGCCGGCCGCGTCGGTGTACTCGATGTGCTTGAGGTGCTCGAACTCTTCATGCTCGTAGCTGTGGTGGTCCTGCTCGAGGATGCCGTACTGCGACTGGTGGTCCTGCTCGGCGCCGAAGCCCGCGTGCGCCTCCTCCAGGGAGCCGTGCTCCTGGCCGGTCTCGATCTCGCCGTACTCGCTCATGGGGGTGTTCCTCTCGGGTGCATGTCAGCGTTGGGGGGTGGTACTGCATTCAAGGTACGGGGCGCGGTACAGCACCAAATCCCGGAAACGTGCCACCCGGACATCGGCGGATCGGCCTCAATAGGCGGTGACCGGCGCTCCCGTGTGACTGACCTGGACCAGGTGCGTCACGCACTCGGCGCCCTCGAGGCGGTGCAACAGAAACCCGGTCGGCTCGGCCACGAAGCTCACCGGGCGGCCCTCGCGCAGGCCGAGGTCCACGGCCCGGTACGTGCTGGGCGCGACGCTGAGCACCGTGCCCGCGAACCCGGCGGTGACCACGCGGTGCAGGTGCCCGGCAAGCACCCGGACGACGTGCGGGTGCCGGCGCACGACCTCGGCGAGCGCGGGCCCGTCGACGAGCCGGATGGCGTCCATGCCGGGGATGCCGACCCGGATCGGCGGGTGGTGCAGGCAGACGAACGCCGGCACCTGTGAGCGGCGGCCGAGCACGTCGTCGAGCCAGGCGAGCTGCTCGTCGCCGAGCAGGCCGGCGTCGCCGAGCTCGGGCCGCAGGGAGTCGAGGACGACGATCGTGAACTCCGGGTACTCCGCGACGTAGGAGGTCGCGGCCAGCCCGAACGCCTGCTGGAGGGCGTCCTTGCCGTCGTGGTTGCCGGCGACGAGGTGCACCGGAATGGGATAGTGCCCGATCAGCTCCGTGAGCACCTCGTACTCCCCGCTGCGGCCGCGGTCGACGAGGTCCCCGGTGACGACGACACAGTCGGGCTGCGGCTCCAGCGCGAGCACGCGGGTCAGGGCCCGGTACAGCCCGGCGGCCGGCTGCGCGGCCAGCGCGCCGGTGGTGATGTGAGGATCGCTGAGGTGCGCGATGAGCGGCATGTCCGTCATTCTGCGCCGCGGATGCGAGCGGGCGGGGCGGCTCCAGGGGGTGAGCCGCCCCGCCCGGGTCCAGGGCTGGCGCGATACGTTCGTTATCAGGCGATATGTCCGGCGCTTCGCACCGGACATATCGGACTTATCAGCATTTAGCGGGAAGCGCCAACGGTCTCGTCGGTCGCCTCGGCCGGCTTGGCGGCCGAGAGGTCGAGCGTGCTGCGCAGCATCGCCGGGCGCATGAACAGCGCCGCGATCACGCCCACCACCGCGATGCACGCGGAGACGAGGAAGATGTGGCCGGTGGCGTCGCCGTACGCGGCGCGGACGATGTGCTGCATCGCCTCGGGCAGCGCGTTGAGGTTGAGGTTGCTGGTCTTGCTGCCGCCGGCCGGAGCCTGCACGCCGGCAGCGGCGAGCGACTCGGTGATGTTGCTCGTGACTCGGCGGGCCAGGACCGCGCCGAGGACCGAGACGCCGATCGTGCCGCCGAGTGAGCGGAAGAACGCCACCGTCGAGCTGGCCGCGCCGATGTCCTTGAGCGGCACGGTGTTCTGCACCGCCAGCACCAGGTTCTGCATGGACATGCCCACGCCGACGCCGACCAGCAGCATGGCGCCGCTGACGAAGACCAGCGAGGTCTCGTGGTCGATCGTGGCCAGGGCCGCGAAGCCGGCGACGAGGACGATGGTGCCGGCGACGATGTACGGCTTGATCCGCCCGGTCTGGGTGATGAGCCGCCCGACCACGATCGAGGAGATCAGCACACCCGCCATGAGCGGGATGGTGAGCAGGCCGGCCTCGGTGGGCGTGTAGCCGCGGCCGATCTGGAAGTACTGGCCGAGGAAGACGGCGCCGCCGAACATCGCCATGCCGACCGCGAGGCTCGCCAGGATCGACAGGGCGGTGGTCCGCTGGGCGACGATGCCAAGCGGCACGACCGGCTCGGCGGCGCGGGACTCGACCCACACGGCCAGCGCGAGCAGCACCAGCCCGGCGGCCACCATGACCGCGGTCTGCCAGGACAGCCACGCGAACGAGCCGTCGACGAACGACACCCAGATCAGCAGCACGCTGACGCCGGCGGCGATGAGGGTCGCGCCCAGGTAGTCGATCTTGACGTTGTCCCGCTTGATCGTGGCCAGGTGCAGGGTCTTCTGCAGCACCACGAGGGCGATGACGGCCACCGGGACGCCCACGAAGAAGCACCAGCGCCAGCCCAGCCACGAGGTGTCGACGATGACGCCGCCGAGCAGCGGCCCGCCGACGGTGGCCACGGCCATCACGCCGCCGAGGTAGCCGTTGTACCGGCCGCGCTCCCGGGGCGGGATCATCGCCGCGATCACGACCTGGACCAGCGCCTGCAGCCCGCCGACGCCGATGCCCTGGAAGGCGCGGGCGGCGATGAGCTCGCCGGTGTTCTGCGCCAGGCCGCTGATCATCGAGCCCAGCACGAAGATCACGATCGAGACCTGGACGAGGATCTTCTTGCTGTACAGGTCGGCGAGCTTGCCCCAGATCGGGGTCGTCGCGGTCGCCGCGAGCAGGGTGGCGGTGACGACCCAGGTGTACTGCGTCTGCGTGCCGTTGAGCGCGCCGATGATCTTCGGCAGCGCGGTCGAGACGATCGTGGAGCTCACCATCGCGACGAAGAGGGCGAGCAGCAGGCCGCTCAGCGCCTCCAGGACTTGCCGATGCGACATCGGCTCCTCGGTCTGCGTCTGACTCATCGTGTTGCCTCCAGGGTTTTGCGGTTGGTCGCAGCGGACTGCGCATTGAGGGAGCCGCGGAAGCGGCGCAGCAGTGCGCCGAGGAGCTCGACGTCGGCGCGGCTCCAGTCGCTCAGGGCAGTGGCGAGCAGGGTCGTGTACCAGTCGTTGGAGCGCCGCAGGGCGTCGCGCCCGGCATCGGTGAGCTCCAGGAAGCTGGCCCGGCCGTCGTGCGGGTCGGCGACCCGGCGTACCAGGCCGTCCTGGACGAACGCGCTGACCGCCCGGCTGGTGGTCGACTGGTCGAGCGCGCAGACGGCGGCGAGCTCCTTGAGGTGACAGCCGCCGGCGAGCCGCTCGATGACGGCGAGCATGCCGGCGACGCCGGGCGCGAGCGCCCCGCTCTCGTGCTGGTGCTGCTGCTTCACCAGGCGCACGACCTTCATGAGCTCGCGCACCTCGTCACGCAGCGCCTCAACCGCGTCGACGTGATCCACCGTTCCTCCCGAATACTTGCCTGATACAAGCATCCAAAAAAGTTGCCTACTGCGCAAGTTTGCGCAATGAGAATTAGGTAACATCGAGGCGTGGGGGCCGGCCTGCGAGAACGCAAGAAGATCGCCACCCGGCAGGCCCTGCATGAGGCCGCCGTGGCGTTGTCGATCGAGCACGGCCTGGACAAGGTCACCGTGGAGGCGATCGCCGACGCGGCCGAGGTGTCGCGCCGGACGTTCTCGAACTACTTCACGAGCAAGGAAGAGGCGCTGCTGTACGGCGACCAGCTGCGCATGCGCCTGCTGGTCGACGCCGTCCGGGAGCGCCCGGCCGCCGAGCCGCCGTGGGCCGCGCTGACGGGCGCCGCGCTGGAGGTGCAGCAGCGCCTGGGCGCGCGCGATCCGCGCTGGGTGACGCAGGTCCGGCTGGTGCGCCGGCACCCGGCGCTGGCGGCCCAGCAGGTCTCGACGTACGCCTCGATGGAGGACGAGCTGACCGCGGAGATCACCTCCCGGGCACCGTGGTCCGCGCAGTGCCCGGTGCGAGCCCGCCTGATGGCCGCGGCCTTCCTGGTCGCGATGCGCGTGGCGGTGCAGGACTGGCTGGACCGCCCGCCGGGCACCCACCTCGCCGACGTCATGCGCGAGGCCCTGGCCGAGATGGGCGCCGCGTTCCGCTGAACGCACGGAACCCCGGCCGCGAAACGCGACTCCTCATGATCGCGTTCGCTAAGCTCGAATCTTCACGCGATTCAGCGGTTCTTCGCGACGGCCGGCAGGACGGCACGGTCGCGGTCGACGTGCAGGACTCGGCGGCGGTTCAGCCAGCAGCGGAATGCGCTCCCGGCGGGCGGCCGAGGTGCGGATTCTCGCCTATGTTCGGCTCATGCGCTCACGCTACGACCGGCGCCCCGACGAGGAGCAGCCGCCGCCCCCGGCGCCGCACGCCCCCTGGCTCGACGAGCAGCTGTTCGGCCGGCGCATGGTGTTCCTGCGCGGTCCGATCGAGCCCGAGATGGCCTCGCGCGCCGCGGCGACGCTGCTCGCCCTTGACGCCTCCGGCGCCGACCCGATCAGCGTGCACATGAGCGCCGAGCAGGGCAGCCTGGCCGCGGTCTGGACGCTGGTCGATGCGATCGAAGCCCTGCGTGCGCCCGTCCACGCGACCGCGGTCGGCGAGGTGAGCGCGGCCGCCCTCGGCGTGTTCTGCGCCGCGGCCCAGCGCACCGCGTTCGCGCACGCCCGGTTCCGCCTGGCCGAGCCGAAGGTGACCTCGCCGGGCGGCACCGCCGACCAGGTGGTCGCGGAGGCCGGCCGCTACCTGCGCGACCTGGAGGACCTGGTCCTGCGCATCTGCGCCGCCACCGGCCAGCCGCGCTCCCGCGTGGAGGACGACCTGCAGTCCGGCCGCATGCTGACGGCAGAGGACGCCGTGGAGTACGGCCTGGTCTCATCCATCGTCAGGCGCTGAGATTCAATATATGGACATGTGCACGTGGTTGCGGCGGCCGGGGTCAGCAGGATCGTCAGGGCGCAGAGGACGGCCATGATCCATGGTGTTCTGGACATACTGCCCGGCCCATCGGCCGCCGACCGGACGAGTTGACGAATTCGTGCGGAATTGCGCGTGCGTCCACACGTTCGGGCCGGGATGACCCGGACCGTTAGGCACCGGGGAGGCCGTCGTGGGCGGATTCCTGCAGGTAGGCGAGGACGGCCAGCACGCGGCGATGGCCGCTGTCGCTCTGTTGCAGGCCGAGTTTGGCGAAGATGTTCCGGATGTGCTTGCTGACCGACGTCTCCGTCACGAACAGCATCGACGCTATCGTGGTGTTGTCGTAGCCCTCCGCCATCAAGGCGAGCACCTCGAGCTCCCGCTTGCTCAGCCGGCCGAGTGACTGGCCCGTCCGCTGGCGCGCGAACAGCTGGGCGATCACCTCGGGGTCGATGGCCGTGCCGCCGTCGATGACCCGGTGCATGGCGTCGATGAACTTCTGCACCTTGCCGACGCGCTCCTTGAGCAGGTAGCCGACCCGGCCGGCGCCGTCGGAGAGCAACTCGGCAGCGTAGCTGTGTTCGACGTGCGCGGACAGTACGAGCACAGGCAGTCCGGGGTGTCGCTGACGGGCCTCGACCGCGGCCCGCAGTCCTTCGTCGCGGAAGGTCGGCGGCAGCCGCACGTCGACCACGGCGATGTCAGGCAGCTCCTCGGCGAGGGCCGCGTGGAACTCGTCCGGTGTCTGCGCCGCGGCCGTCACGGTGAAGCCCTCGGAGCGCAGGAGCAGGACGAGCCCCTCCCGGAGCAGGACGTCATCCTCCACGATCACGACTCGCACGGCGAACATACTGTCAGGCATCGCTTGGCAGCGGCCAGTCGTGGAACCGCTGATGTGCGCCCGTCCAACACCAGCCATTTAGGCGGGCAGCTCCAGCCGCAGCACGGTCGGACCGCCCGGTGGGCTGGACAGTGTCACCGCCCCGTCGAAGGCGGCCACCCGGCGCCGGATGCCGGCCAGCCCGCCGCCCGGGCGTTCCGTCGCGGCGCCCACACCGTCGTCGCTGATCTCGACCATCAGGCGCCGACCGTCCGTCTCCACCCGCACCGTGGCCTCCGTCGCCTGGCTGTGTCGCGCGACGTTCGTCAACGACTCGGCGACGGCGAAGTAGGCGGCGGTCTCCACCGCCGCGGGCATCCGCGGCACGACCCCCATCCGGAGGCTGCAGGGAACGGCAGAGCCGGCGGCCAGAGCGGCGATGGCGCCATCCAGGCCGCGTTCACCCAGCACCGGCGGGTAGATGCTCCGGATGACCTCACGCAGCCCGGTCAGCGCGTCGCTGGTGGCGTCCTGGGCCCGCAGGACCAACGAGATGACGGACGGCTCGAGCCCCGCGACGTCGGCGCGGAGCAGCGCCCGCTCCAGGATGCCGAGGTGCATGGCCACCGCGGTCAACCGGTTCTGGGTACCGTCGTGGAGGTCCCGCTCGATGCGCCGCAGCTCCGCGCCGTGCGCCTCCAGGGCCGCCGCCCGGGTCGCCGCCAGCTCGGCCACGCGCAGCGACAGGACCTGGTCGGCCCGCGGGCTGAGCAGCGTGGCGGCGATCCGGTATTCGGCCCGCGCCAGTCCGGGCAGGACGACAAGGACCACGGCGCCATACGCCACGGCCACGACCGGGCTGAGCAACGCCTTTCCCCACGAGTCGACGACATACCCCACGGACGACGGAACCCCGCCGGGCACGGCCCACCAGTACATCGGCAGCAGCAGCGCGTTGAGCACGCCGGCGGGCAGCCCGATCGCAAGGACCGCGCTGATCAGGCCGAACGGGCCGTGGATGAGCATCCACAACAGGTCCCGCCGGGTCGCCGGATCGTGCAGGACGATAAGGATCCGCTGGGACACCGAACCCGTCACGTCGTCGTAACGCCCGACGATGGCGGGCTGATAATCGCGGGCCAGCCGACGCCGCTCGCTGTCGGCCAGTCGGCGCAGGAGCCGGGCGGCGGCCGGAATGCAGCGCCACAGGCCGACGATGCACAGCGCCAGGAACGCGACGACCGCAACGGAGCCCAGCAGTGCCAGCACGGCGGTGCGACCGCCCGCGACGAGCCGCCGCACGGCCGTTGCGACGGGCCGCAGGAGTGCGATGCAGCGGCTTCCCAGCCTGCCGACGGTCATCGCCGTCATTGTGCCGCTCGGCCGTTCGCCGGTAAAGCGTCCCGGACAGGGCGACGTGGGTGTCGTGTCATGAGCGACCGCTCGCGGCAGCCGATCAGCTTCGCACGCTGATCGCGTCGGCGGGCCGCGCGTTGAGCGCCGACCTGGTGGGCAGCGCCACCGCGAGATAGGCGAGGGCGACCGCGCCGCCGATGACGGCCAGGTACACCAGCGGTGGCCCGGACGGCAGGGGTACGCCGCTGAGCGCCAGCGACAGCAGGGCCAGCGGGACGATCGGGATCAACGAGCCGACCACGATGGCGATCGCGAGCATGATGAAGACCTCGTATCGCATCATGCGCGACACCTGCCGCCGGGTGGACCCGACCAGCCGCAGCAACGCGAACTCGCGGATACGCTCGGCGGTGGTCATCACCAGGGTGTTCGTCACCGCGATCGCGATGTAGAGCATGATGACGCCGAGGGCGATCAGGTTGACCAGGAACGCCGTCTCCTGCTGCCCCTGCGCGCCGGCGGTGAAGGCGGCCCGATCCTGCACGACCACGCCGGGATAGCGCTGCGCGACGCCGGCCAGGGCCGCACGCACGGCGTCGGAGTCTGCGCCCGGGGCGGCCTTGACCAGGATCTGGCTGTCCGCACGGTCGGTCGTGTGGGCGATCGCCAGTTCGTGCGGCAGGAAGACGTCGCCGAGTCCGAGGTTGTTGGTGTAGGTGGCGACGAGCCGCAGACTGACCGGCGTGCCGTCGCCGAGGTACAGCTTCACCGTGTCGCCGACGTGCACACCGAGGAACGCGGCTTCGCCGGCGGACAGTGCCACCGTCTGGCCGGTGAGCGCGCCGAACGAGCCCTCGGCGACCTTCGGGTCGAGGGTCCTGGTCGCCGTTGCCGGGTCGGCCCCGATCGCGCCGACCGTCTGCACGCGCGGGCTCGGCCCCGTGAACTCCAGGATCGCCTGGCTGCGGACCACCGGCGTGATCTCGGCGACCCCGGAGACCTGCCGCGAGTCCGTCGTGAAGCCGGCGGGAACGCCGCCGAACTGCCCGGACACCACGAAGTCGGCGGTCATCGCCCGGTCGGCCTGACGCTGGGACGCCGCGGCCAGGGTGGTCTGGGTGAAGAAGAACGTGAGCGCGAACCCGATGGCGAGCATCAGCGGGGTGACCGCCGCAGCGATCCGGCGGGAGTTGGCGGCGGTGTTCGCCACGGCGAGGTAGCCGCCGATCCGCGACAGCATCCGCAGCGGACCGGCCAGCAGGGCCACGCCGGTGTCGACCACCTTCGGACCGAGCAGCGCCAGGCCGACGACCTGCGCCAGAGCCGAGATGCCCGTCAGCGCGGTGCTTTCCGCGGTGCCCGCGAGGAACAGCGGCACGGCGGCCGCGACCAGACCGCCGATCACCAGCACCACACCGGCCACGACACGGATCGGACCGAGCCCCCGGGGAGCGACGGCCGCCTCGCCCAGCGCGGCCATCGGCCTGATCCTCGACGGCCTCCGGGCCACCACCGCCGCCGACAGCCGCGCGGTGCCCGCGGTGACAAGCACCGCCACCAACGACGGCAGCGGGCTCAGCGCGAGGTCGAAGTCGGCGGGGATCACCTTTGCCCACGCGAACGCGTCACGCAGTTCGAAGGCGACACCGATGCCGGCGACACCGCCGAGCAGCCCCGCCGACACCGACAGCAGCAGCACCTCCCCGGCGACCATTGCGCGGATCTGGCGTGGGGTGGCGGCGATGGCCTTCATCAGCGCGAATTCGCGGTACCGCTGCTGGATCGAGAGCCCCAGGGTGGCTGCCACCACGAAGATCGCGATCAGTGCGGCGATGCCACCGAACGAGCCGGAGATCGCCAGCAACCGGGTCTTGGTCTGGTTGACGTCCATGAACTCGGCGGAGCTGCGGTCGGCGCCGGTCAGCACGGTGGAGTCGGTGCCCTGCAGTGCGGTCTCCAGCCGTTGGACGAAGCCGGTGTCGTCACCGCCGAGCCGCTTGCGGACCCGGCCCACGAGGCCCAGGGAACCGACGTCGACGCCGGGCTGCACGAGCACCCCGATCGCGTCGAAACTGCCCGGGTGCCGGGACAGCTCGCGCGCCGTGGCATCGCTGAAGAACAATGCGGACTGCCGGTGGAACCCGGCGCCCTCCGCCGTGGTCGCGATCCCGGACACCCGGTACGGCGCGGGCTTGCCACCGGCCGCGATCCGCACCGAGCCCCCGACGGTCACCCCGGCTCGGTTGGCCAGGTCCAGGTCGAGGACGACGTCCGACGGCCCCGTCGGCGCCGCCCCGGCCTGCAGGCGCATCGGGGCGAGCACGGCCGAGCCCCAGCCGTGGCCGAGCGACGGATACCCACCCGGCCCGGTGAGCGGCCCCTGCTCGCCGACGACGTTGGCCGGGAACGACACCGCTCCCACGGCCTGGCGGACCCCCGGCACCGCGGCCACCTTGGCCAGGACGGCCTCGGGGACGAGCGGCTGCTCGCTGACCGGCTCCACCTCCAGGACGTCTCCGCCCTCGGCGCGCACGCTCTGCTTCCCGGCGACGACGACCGCCGCGGCGGCATAGCGCTCGGTCGGCACACCCGCACGCACGCCGGACTCCATCAGCACGCCGCACGCCGTGATCAAGGTCGCGGCGCAGAACACCGCGATGAACGCGCCCAGGAAACCGCCCTTGCGCGCCCGGATCGTCTTCCAGGCCAGCCACAGCATGGAGCTCACCACTCACCCAGGCGCGTCATGCGCTCGGCCACGGTCTTCGGGGTGGGCGACTCCAGCGAACCGGCGAGCCGGCCGTCGGCGAGGAACACCACCTGGTGCGCATACGAGGCGGAGACCGGGTCGTGCGTGACCATCAAAACGGTCTGACCCATGCTGTCCACAAGGTCGCGCAGCAACTCCAGCACCTGGCGGCCCGTCCGGCTGTCCAGCGCTCCGGTCGGCTCGTCCGCCAGCACGACCTCCGGGCGGGTGACCAGGGCACGGGCGATGGCGACCCGCTGCTGCTGACCGCCGGAGAGCTGCGACGGCAGATGGTCCAGCCGGCCGGCGAGGCCGACCCGGCCGACGACCTCGCTCAGCCACGCCTGATCGGGCCGGGATCCGGCCAGCCGCAGCGGCAGTGTGATGTTGTCCAGCACGCTCAACGACGGCAGAAGGTTGTACGCCTGAAACACGAAACCCACGCGCTGGCGGCGCAGCTTCGTCAGCGCGGTCTCCCCCAGGCGGCTGAGCTCCTTGTCCCCGAGCCAGACCCGGCCGGAGGTGGGCGTGTCCAGACCCGCCGCACAGTGCAGGAACGTGCTCTTGCCGGATCCGGACGGGCCCATCACGGCGGTGAAGGTCCGGCGGTTCAGCGTGATGCTGACGTTGTCGAGCGCCCGCACCATCCCCGACCCGCCGCCGTAGACCCTGCTCACGGACTCCATCCTGACCGCGTGGCCGGTCCCCGAACGGGTATCGACCTCAGTCGACCTTGCCGCCATTGCCCCACCCTCCCGCAGCACGGGCCAGGCCGATGTATTCGGCCTGATCCATTCTTTTCAGGGGCAATCGATTCATCCACCCGGCAGGTTGCACTTTCCCGGGTATAGCGCGCTATACCCGCACCATCTGACGCACCGGCAAGCCGCCGGGCCGAGGCACTACGCCCCGGCCCGGCGGCTCGTCACGTCGTTCGCGCGGTCAGCGGACCGAGGCGTGGAGGGCGGCCGTCGTCGCCGTCTCGTCGATCGCGGAGCGGACGATCAGGCGCTCGAGGTCCGACAGGAAGCCCAGCGGGCCGCGCCGGCCGAAGAAGCCGTGCTCCACGCACAGCATCAGCTCGGCCGTCTCCCCCAGGTCCATCAGGAACATGAAGAAGTTCGCGTGCTTCGGCAGGCGGTCGATGACCGGCGAGCGCAGCTTCGTGGCCGGGAGCAGGTCGGCCACCCGCTCGGCAAGCTCCTCCTGCGGCACGGGGGCCGGCGGCTCGGCGTCGAGCAGGGAGTACCGCGTGTCGTTGAAGAAACAGTAGCCGTCCGGCACGATGCCCCGCCGCTCGGCGAGATCGGCGAACAGCGCGTCGAGGGCTCGCGGGTCGTACTCGCAGTGGGCGTACGCCGCGAGCGCCGCGTTGGCCGAGCGCCGCAGGAACTCCTCGACCGTCTCGGCGTCCAGCCGCGCCGGGGCGCAGTCGAGGCGGAAGAGCGCGTTCTCGTTGAAGGCGCCGACCAGGCCGCGGCTGGCCCGGCGGAAGCGGGTCGACACGATCATGCGCAGGGCGGCGTCGTCCTCGCCGGTGTACGCGGCCAGCTGCATGGTCGTGGCGCCCAGCAGTACCGTCGCGGGGGGCACGCCGTGGCGGGCGGCCAGGGAGTTGGCGGCCAGGGCGAGCGCCGGGGACTGGATGAGGCCCCAGTCGAGGTTGGGCGGGCCGTCCCCGACCCGCTCGAACATGCTCGCCGGCAGGCTCTCCAGGTGGCGTGCCCAGAACGCGAGCGCCTTCGCCTCGCGGCGCCTGCCGATCTCGGAGCGCTCGTACTCGCCCCGCTCGAGCGGCTGCTGGCCGGGCTCGACCACGACGGGCGGATCGGCGAGCAGGTTCGCCAGGTCGCCGCGGACGATGTTGAAGCTCCAGCCGTCGACGGCCATGTGGCTCGCGGCGAGCAGCACCAGCAGCGGCTCGCCGGAGCGCACCAGCACCGCGGCACGCAGCGGCAGGTCGGCGCCGATGTCGAACCACGGGCGGCGCAGCGCCTCGCCGAGGTCGGCCGCGGCCTCCTCCAGGCCGACGTCACCGAGGTCGTCGAGCTCGTGGACCTGGAGCGGGATCTCACCGGCGTCGACGACGCGCTGGATCGGGCTGTCGGGTGTGTCGAGGTACAGCGTGTGCAGGGAGTCGTGCCGCTCCACCAGCAGCCGCAGCGCGCCGAGCACGGCGGGCAGGTCGCGGCCGGGCGGGACCGGGCAGCTCACGAGCAGGTTGAGGGTGGTGTCGTCCGGCGGCAGCCAGCGGAACACGTCCCAGATCGCCAGCTGTGCCCAGATCAGCGGCCCCTCGGAGGCGCGGCCGGCGCGGTCGGTGCGAAACGCGATGGTGCTCGGTTGTCTGTCCACGGCTCACCGATCCTCTGGATCATCACCTGACGTCGAGCGACCCTCAGGTTACGACCGCAGTACAAAACTTTCAATGATCCATGCAAGAATCTATCCCGATCAGTACGGATCTTGCCGCAATGTCCTCCGCACACCGCGGCCCGATAGGTTGTACGGCATGTGGCGGATCACCGTGAACCACACGTGCGTCGGCTCGGGCAGCTGCGTCGGCATCGCACCCGGGCGGTTCGAGCTCGACGACGCCTACGGGCGCTCGCACCCCGTCACGCCGGACGTCGAGCCCGACGAGGCCGTGCTCGACGCCGTCGCATCGTGCCCGATGGAGGCGATCTCGGTGGTCGACCTCGAGACCGGGGAGACGGTCGAGGTCTAGGACGCGCCGCGGTAGGCGGCCAGCAGGGCCTCCGCCGCCTGCACCGGGGTCAGCGTGCCGTCGAGCACCTGCCGCTCGACGCGCGGCGCCAGGTCGCGGACCGCGGAGCTGGTGCGCAGGCCGTCGAGCAGCGCGTCGCGGGTCATCGACCAGATCCAGCCGAGCTGCTGGCGCTCACGCCTGGTCCGCAGGGCGCTGGAGGCCTCGAGGGTGTCGTGGTGTCGGGTCAGCTGCGCCCACAGGTCGGGCAGGCCGGCGCCGGTGAGGCCGCTGCACGTGACGACCGGGGGCTGCCAGGTCTCGCGGCCGGTGCGCAGCAGGCGCAGGGCACCGGCGAGCTCGCGGGCGGCGGAGCGGGCGTCGGCCTCGTGCGGGCCGTCGGCCTTGTTGACGGCGATGACGTCGGCGAGCTCCAGCACGCCCTTCTTGATGCCCTGCAGCTGGTCGCCGGTGCGCGCCAGGGCCAGCAGCAGGAACGTGTCGACCATGTCGGCGACCGCGGTCTCGGACTGGCCGACGCCAACGGTCTCCACGAGCACCACGTCGTAGCCGGCCGCCTCGACCACGACCATCGCCTCGCGGGTCGCCCGGGCGACGCCGCCCAGCGTGCCGGACGTCGGCGACGGGCGCACGAACGCGGCCGGGTCGGCGGCCAGGCGGGTCATGCGCGTCTTGTCGCCGAGGATGCTGCCCCCGGTGCGGGTCGAGGACGGGTCGACGGCGAGCACGGCGACGCGGTGCCCCTCGCCGGTGAGCAGCGTGCCGAGCGCGTCGATGAACGTGGACTTGCCCACGCCCGGCACGCCGGTCACGCCCACGCGCCGGGCCCGGCCGGCGTGCGGGGCGAGTGCGCCCAGGAGTTCCTGGGCGCGCTCGCGGTGGTCGGCGCGGGTGGACTCGACGAGCGTGATCGCGCGGGCGATCCAGGCGCGTGAGCCGCCCAGCACGCCCTCGACGAGGTCGCTCAGTGCTGCAACCGGGATCGCAGCACCTCCAGCAGGTCGAGGGCGGCGGCGGCGATGACGGTGCCGGGGCCGAAGATCGCGGCGGCGCCGGCCGCGCGCAGCTCCTCGTGGTCCTGCGGCGGGATGACGCCGCCGACCACGACGAGGATGTCGTCGCGGCCGAGCTCGGCCAGCTCCGCCCGCAGGGCCGGCACCAGGGTCAGGTGCCCGGCGGCGAGCGAGTTGACCCCGACGATGTGCACGTCGGCCTCGACCGCCTGGCGGGCCACCTCGCCCGGCGTGGAGAACAGCGGGCCCACGTCGACGTCGAAGCCGAGGTCGGCGAAGGCGGTCGCGATCACCTTCTGGCCGCGGTCGTGGCCGTCCTGGCCCATCTTCGCCACCAGGATCCGCGGGCGGCGCCCCTCGGCCTCGGCGAACGCGTCGGTCGCGGCGCGCACCCGCTCCACAAGCTCGTTGCCGGCAGCCTCGTCGCGGTACACGCCCGAGATGGTACGGATCTGCGCGGTGTGCCGCCCGAACACCTTCTCCAGCGCGTCGGAGATCTCCCCGACGGTGGCGTGCGCGCGGGCCGCGGCCACCGACAGCTCCAGCAGGTTGCCGTCGCCGGCCGCGCCCGCGGTGAGGGCCTCGAGCGCGGCGTCGCAGGCGGCCTGGTCGCGCTCGGCCCGCAGCCGCTGGAGCCGGGCGATCTGTGCGGCGCGGACCGCGGAGTTGTCGACCTTGAGGACCTCGATCGGCTCGTCGGCGTCGGGGCGGTACTTGTTGACGCCGATGACCGGCTGCCGGCCCGAGTCGATGCGGGCCTGGGTGCGCGCCGCCGCCTCCTCGATGCGCAGCTTCGGGATGCCCTCGCCGATCGCGCGGGCCATGCCGCCGGCCCGCTCGACCTCCTCGATGTGCGCCCACGCCCGCTGGGCGAGGTCGTGGGTGAGCCGCTCGACGTACGCGCTGCCGCCCCACGGGTCGATCACCCGCGTGGTGCCGGACTCCTGCTGCAGCAGCAGCTGCGTGTTGCGCGCGATGCGGGCCGAGAAGTCGGTCGGCAGAGCGAGGGCCTCGTCCAGCGCGTTGGTGTGCAGCGACTGGGTGTGTCCCTGCGTCGCCGCCATGGCCTCGACGCAGGTGCGTACCACGTTGTTGAACACGTCCTGGGCGGTCAGCGACCAGCCGGACGTCTGGCAGTGCGTGCGCAGGCTCAGCGACTTGGGGTTCTTCGCCCCGAAATCGCGGACCAGCCGCGACCACAGCAGCCGGCCGGCGCGCAGCTTCGCGACCTCCATGAAGAAGTTCATGCCGATGGCCCAGAAGAACGACAGCCGCGGCGCGAACGCGTCGACGTCGAGGCCGGCGTCGCGCCCGGCGCGCAGATACTCCACGCCGTCGGCGAGCGTGTACGCCAGCTCCAGGTCGGCGGTCGCCCCGGCCTCCTGGATGTGGTACCCGGAGATCGAGATGGAGTTGAACTTCGGCATGTGCTTCGAGGTGTACCCGAAGATGTCGCCGATGATCCGCATCGAGGGCCCGGGCGGGTAGATGTAGGTGTTGCGGACCATGAACTCCTTGAGGATGTCGTTCTGGATGGTGCCGGACAGCTGCTCCGGCGCCACCCCCTGCTCCTCGGCGGCCACGATGTACAGCGCCAGCACCGGCAGGACCGCGCCGTTCATCGTCATCGACACGCTCATGCGGTCCAGCGGGATGCCCTCGAACAGCCGGCGCATGTCCAGGATCGAGTCGATCGCGACGCCGGCCATGCCCACGTCGCCGGCCACGCGCGGGTGGTCGGAGTCGTAGCCGCGGTGCGTGGCCAGGTCGAACGCGACCGACAGGCCCTTCTGCCCGCCGGCCAGGTTGCGGCGGTAAAACGCGTTGGACTCCTCGGCGGTGGAGAAGCCGGCGTACTGCCGGATCGTCCACGGCTGCGTGGTGTACATCGTCGGGTAGGGGCCGCGGACGTACGGCGGGATCCCCGGAAATCCGTGCAGGAAGTCCACGCCGGCGAGGTCATCGGGGCCGTAGAAGCCCTTGACGTCGATGCCCTCGGGCGTGTGCCAGACCTCGGCGGCGCCGTCCGAGCCGCCCATCGAAACGGCGGCCTCCACCCGCGGGGTGCCGAGGGCCACCTCGGAGAAGTCGGGGATCACGGCGCCACTCCCAGGTCTCGGTGCGTCTGCTGGAGCACGGCGAGCGCGTCGCAGCCGGTGTAGAGGTAGGCGTCGACGCCGTCGTACCCGGCGGGCTTCCCGGCCAGCCACACCGTCCGCACGCCCTCGTCCTTCAGGCGCCGCGCGGTGTCGGCGGCCTCCTCGGCGTACGAGCGGTCGGAGCCGCAGATGCAGGCCACCGGCGACGGGCCGTCGGCTGGGCCGGCGAAGAGGCGCACGCCGCCGGCCGCGAACAGGTTGCTCGCGAAGGACACGCGGGCGGAGTGCGCGGCCGGCGAGCCCAGCGCCACCAGACGCACCGACGGGGGTTCCGCGGCGGCGTCGGCGGCGTCGCGCAGCCGTTCGAAGCTCTCGGAGTACCAGATCCGGGGTAGGCCGCCGGACGGCGGCGGCGGCGCCGGGGCGCGGACCGGGCGGCGCTCGGCGAGGTCCGGAAACTCCGACACGCCGGTGATCGGCCGCCGCCGGTGTGCGACGTCCTCCGCGCGCCGCTGCCGGGTCGCCCCGATCCGGTCGGCGACCATCCCGCCGCGCAGCGCCGCGGCCATCCCGCCGGCCCGCTCGACCTCGGTGAACACGTCCCAGGCGGCGTGCGCGAGGGCGTCGGTGAGCGATTCGGTGTACCAGGAACCGCCGGCCGGGTCGAGCACCCGGGCGACCCCGGACTCCTCGATGAGCAGCGACTGGGTGTTGCGCGCGATCCGCCGGGAGAACCCGTCGGGCAGGCCGAGCCGCGCGTCGAACGGCTGCACGGTGACCGCGTCGGCGCCGCCCACCCCGGCGGCGAAGCACGCGACGGTGGTGCGCAGCAGGTTCACCCACGGGTCGCGGGCCGTCATCATCGGGTCGCCGGTCACCGCGTGCTGGCGCTGGGCGCCCAGGTGCGGCACCTCGCAGACCTGCGCGACCCGCGACCAGATGCGCCGGGCGGCGCGCAGCTTCGCGATGGTGGCGAACTGGTCGGCGGTCGCCGCGAAGCGGAACTCCAGCTGCTTGAGTGCCATGCCGGCGCTGAGCCCGGCGGCGACCAGCTCGCGCAGGTACGCCACGCCGGTCGCGGTGGCATAGCCGAGCTCCTCGGCGTCGCCGGCGCCGGCGTCGTGATACACCGTGGCGTCGACGGTGGCCACCGGAACGGGCGAGATCTTCGACAGGGCCGCCAGGACGGACATATCGGCGGCCGCCCCGGTCCGCGCCGACCAGCCCAGCGGGTCGGCGCCCAGGTTGCCCGACTTGTCGTCGCCGGGCAGCGCCAGGAAGGCGCGCGCCGCCTCCACCGTTTCCGCGCCGTTGTCCAGCACCACCGCGGCCAGGTCCAGGTACACCCCGTCGAGCACCTCGGCCAAGTCGCCGGGCGCGATCCCGGCCAGCCACAGCGAGGTCGCCCCGTTCTCGAGGTCGTCGAGGACCGCCGCGCGGGTCGCCTTCGCGTCCGGGTCGGCGTGGCGCTGCCGCACGTCCCACGGCCGCGGCGCGCCGCTGCCGCCGCGCACGAACGGCACCTGCCCCGGCAGCCCGGCCGGCGGGGCAGGTGTCTGGGCAGGGTCCTCGGCGCTGTACAGCGGGGCGATACGCAGCCCGTCGTAGGTCTCGGTCGACAGCAGATCGACGACCGCCTCCGGCGGGGTGTCCTCGCCGGCCAGCCCGGACTTGCGCAGCACGCCCAGCGCGAGCCGCCGCCACTGCTCTAGATCTTGCACGGGCTCGCCCATGAAAGGGATGTTAAGTGCGTGTGTCGGACGAACGACCACGCTTGTGACAACCTCCACCAGTCGAATATCTCACCGGGCCGGCCCCGGCGCAGGGACGCGGTCGTCATGGGAGCAGCGGTGGCTGGTGCGGCGGTGGCACGCTTGCGCGCATGGAGCTCGGGGTTCCGCCGCTGTTCGCGGCGCTGCGCGGGAAGCGCAACGTGCTGATCGCCGGGGCCGGCGGAGGATTCGACGTGTACGCCGGTCTGCCGCTCGCGTTCACGCTGCGGGCCGACGGCGTTACGCCGCGGGCCTTCCCGCACTGACGGCACCACGGGCACGCCTGGAGGTCAGAGGGAGTACCAGGGCGCGCGGATGCGGTAGAAGACGAACTCGCCGGGCGTCGCGCAGGCCAGGTAGGTGTGGCTCCACGTGCAGGCGTCCGGGCGCGCGTCGATCGTGCCGAGCTCGCGGGCCGTGCCGCGGGACGCGTCGACGCCGGTCCAGGGGTACTCCCCGGGTGGTGGGACGGCCGGCAGGAGCAGGTAGCTGCCCTCGTCCAGGCGGGCGGCGCGCTTGCCCGGCCAGCTGCGCACCGTCCGGCCGTCGGCGTCGAGCAGGGTCTCCGTGACCCCGATGGCCTGGGTCGCGGTGCGCAGCATGACGCGGTCGCCGACCGGCACGGCCATCGAGGGTCGCTCGGCCGCCACGCGGAACGTCACCTCGCCGGTGTCGACGTTGAGCTCCGTCAGGTGGTGCTCCTCGCCGACGCAGACCCGCCGCTCGCCGCAGGCGCTCACGAACAGCGGCCGGGCCTGCGCGTCGGGTGACGTCCAGGTCCACTGCGGCCGGCTCAGGTGCGTGCGGTCGTAGGCGCGCAGCTGCAACCCGGCGGCGCGGCCCGCGACGAAGATCTGATCCTCGTACGGGTACACCAGGTCGCCGGGGTCGGCCAGGCCGAAGCCGGAGCCGATGGCGCGGCCGCCCGCCAGGCCGACGACCTCCAGGCCGCGGTCGGGGGTGGCCCGCACGATGTGCGGGTCGACGGTCAGCGCCTCGTCGAGCGGCTCGCCGCCGATCGAGGTCGGCACCTGCTGGCCGCTCCAGTTGTCGGTCAGCCACCAACTGCCGGCGCCGTCCGGCTGGTCGAACGCCGCCGTCTGGCGCCCGGTGCCGACGTCGGTCACGAGCAGGCGGTGGTCGGCCGCGGAGTACCGGACGAAGTACTTGCCGATGAGCACCCAGCGGTCGCCGGCGCTCACGTCGAAGGTCGCGAACGGGACGCCGTTGTTGGCGTTGAGCAGCGTCACCCGCCGGTTACCACCCGTGTCCGGCAGGCCGGTCACCTGCACCATGCCGCGGGCGGCGCGGAAGGTGTCGACGTCGGTGAGCGTGCTGTTGCGCCACACGGCGATGGAGGGCTTGTCGGCGTCGACGGCACGCAGCTCGTACCGGCCGCCGCCGGTCGAGTGACCGAGGTAGGCGCGGCCGCCGTCGAGGTAGGCGCGCGCGCCCTCGGTGCCGGCGGGCAGGGCGACGTCGCCGATCCGGTCGAGGCGCTCGAAGCCGTAGGGGCGCTGGTTCACGCGGTACACCACCGAGAAGACCACCAGCACGGCGGTCAGCGCGGCGACCGCGGCGGCCGACCACCGCGCACGCCGCGATAGCCAGAGCGACCGACGCGGGCGCAGGTCGTCGGCGAGGGCGTGCGTGTGCACCCGCCGACACTACCTCCTGATCGCCTCCGCCGGTGTCACGAGAAGCTGTTCGGGCCTAGCAGCGCCTTCAGGTCGCCCTTCAGCGCGGTGGTCGGGTTGACGTGGTAGGGGCCCAGGCGCAGCAGCGTGGTCCGCGAGCCGTGGCTGAGCTTCACGTGTACCTCGGCCTTGCCCGGGTGGTTGACCAGGATTTCCTTGAGCCGGTCGACCAGCGGCGGGGTGCACCGGGTGGCCGGCAGCGACAGCACGACCGGGCGGTTCTCCTCGGCGGCGGACACGTCCGGCATCGACAGGTCCATCGCCATGAGCCGCGGCGTCTCGTCGCGCCGGTCGATGCGGCCCTTCACCACCACGATCGCGTCCTCGGCGATGTACTGCCCGACGAGCTCGTAGGTGTTGGGGAAGAACAGCGCCTCGACCGCGCCGCCGAGGTCCTCCAGGGTCGCCGACGCCCACGGCTTGCCCTGCTTGGTGATGCGCCGCTGGACGCCGGTGAGCATGCCGGCGAGGGTGACGACGGCGCCGTCGGCAACCGCGCCCTCCTCCGACAGGCTGCTGATGGCGGTGTCGGCGGCCTTGGCCAGCACCGGCTCGAGGCCGAACAGCGGGTGGTCGGACACGTACAGGCCGAGCATCTCCCGCTCGAACGTGAGCAGCTCGCGCTTGTCCCACTCGATCTGCGGGATCGCGACCGTCATCGCCGCGCCGCCATCGCCGGAGTCGTCCGCGCCGAACGCGTCGCCGAACAGGTCGAACTGCCCGATGGCCTCGTTCTTCTTGATGTCGGCGTAGTTGTCGATCGCGTCGGCGTGGATGGCCAGCAGTCCGCGGCGCGGGTGCCCCATCGAGTCGAACGCGCCGGCCTTGATCAGCGACTCGATCGTCTTCTTGTTGCAGGCGACGGCGTCGACCTTCGACAGGAAGTCGTGGAAGTCCTTGTACGGCCCGGTCTGCGTCTGCCGGCACCGCGCGATCGCGTCGACGACGTTGTGGCCGACGTTGCGCACGGCGGCGAGGCCGAAGCGGATGTCCTTGCCGACCGGGGTGAAGGGGCCGGCGGACTCGTTGACGTCGGGCGGCAGCACGTCGATGCCCATGCGCCGGCACTCCGCCAGGTACATGGCCATCTTGTCCTTGTCGTCGCCGACGCTGGTCAGCAGGGCCGCCATGTATTCGGCCGGGAAGTTGGCCTTCAGGTACGCCGTCCAGTACGACACCAGCCCGTAGCCGGCCGTGTGCGCCTTGTTGAAGGCATAGTCGGCGAACGGGACGAGCACGTCCCACAGCTTCTGGATCGCCTCGTCGCTGTAGCCGTTGCCGCGCATGCCGTCGCGGAACGGCACGAACTCCTTCTCCAGAACCTCTTTCTTCTTCTTGCCCATGGCGCGGCGCAGCAGGTCGGCCTGGCCGAGCGTGTACCCGGCCAGCTTCTGCGCGGCGCGCTGGACCTGCTCCTGGTAGACGATCAGGCCGTACGTCGGGCCGAGGATCTCCTTGAGCGGCTCCTCCAGCTCCGGGTGGATCGGGATCATCTCCTGCTGCCCGTTCTTGCGCAGCGCGTAGTTGGTGTGCGAGTTCGCGCCCATCGGGCCGGGCCGGTACAGCGCCAGCACGGCGGAGATGTCCTCGAAGTTGTCGGGCTTCATCAGCCGCAGCAGCGAGCGCATGGGCCCGCCGTCGAGCTGGAACACCCCGAGCGTGTCGCCGCGGGCGAGCAGCTCGTAGGCCGGCTTGTCGTCCAGCGGCAGCGACAGCAGGTCGAGGTCGATGCCGCGGCGCTTGATGTTCTTGACGGCGTCGTCGATGATCGTCAGGTTTCGCAGGCCGAGGAAGTCCATCTTCAACAGGCCGAGCGTCTCGCAGGTCGGGTAGTCGAACTGCGTGATGATCGCCCCGTCGGCGTCGCGGCGCATGAGCGGCACGTGCTCGATCAGCGGCTCCGCGGACATGATCACGCCGGCGGCGTGCACGCCGGTCTGGCGGATCAGCCCCTCCAGGCCCTTCGCGGTGTCGACGACCTTCTTGACGTCGGGGTCGCTGTCGTACAGCGCCCGGAACTCGACGGCCTCGGAGTACCGCGCGTGGTTCGGGTCGAAGATGCCCGACAGCGGGATGTCCTTGCCCATGACCGCCGGCGGCATCGCCTTGGTGATCTTGTCACCGACCGCGAACGGATAGCCCAGCACCCGCGCGGAGTCCTTGATGGCGGCCTTCGCCTTGATGGTACCGAAGGTGGCGATCTGGGCGACCCGGTCCTCGCCCCACTTCTCGGTCACGTACCGGATCACGTCACCGCGCCGGCGCTCGTCGAAGTCGATGTCGATGTCGGGCATCGAGATGCGGTCGGGATTGAGGAACCGCTCGAAGATCAGCCCGTGCGGCAACGGGTCGAGGTCGGTGATGCCCATCGCGTAGGCGACCAGGCTGCCGGCGGCGGAGCCACGACCGGGCCCGACGGCGATACCCTCGTTCTTGGCCCACAGGATGAAGTCCGAGACCACGAGGAAGTAGGCCGGGAAGCCCATCTTCACGATCATGTCGGCCTCGTAGTCGGCCTGCCGCTGGTGTTCCTCGTCGATCCCGTCCGGGAACCGGCGCGCCATGCCCTTGGCCACCTCGGCCCGGAAGAACGACTCCTCGGTCTCTCCCTCCGGCACCGGGAAGCGCGGCATCAGGTTGCGCTCCTTGAACATGCCCTCGATGTCGACCTTCTCGGCCACCAGCAGCGTGTTGCGGCAGCCCTGCTGCCACAGCTCGGACGAGTCGACGGCGCGCATCTCGTCGGCCGACTTGAGGTAGTAGCCCGACCCGCCGAACCGGAACCGGTTGGGGTCGTTGATGTTGGCCGCGGTCTGCACGCACAGCAGCACGTCGTGCGCCTCGGCCTGGGCCTGGTGCGTGTAGTGCGAGTCGTTGGTGACCACCGGCGGGATGCCGAGCCGCTTGGAGATCTCGGTCAGCCCCTCGCGGACCCGCCGCTCGATGTCCAGGCCGTGGTCCATGACCTCCAGGAAGTAGTTCTCCTTGCCGAAGATCTCCTGGTACTTCGCGGCCGCCTTCAGCGCCTCGTCGAACTGGTCCAGCCGCAGCCGGGTCTGCACCTCGCCCGACGGGCAGCCGGTCGTGGCCATCAGCCCCTCGGCGTGCTCGGCGATGATCTCGGCGTCCATCCGGGGCCACTTCACGAAGTGCCCCTCGATCGACGCCCGCGAGTTCAGCCGGAACAGGTTGTGCAGGCCGGTCCTGTTGCGCGCCCAGATCGTCTTGTGCGTGTAGCCGCCCGAACCGGAGACGTCGTCGTCCTTCTGGTCCGGCCGCCCCCAGCGGATGCGCTGCTTGGTCAGCCGCGACTCGGGCGCCACGTACGCCTCGACGCCGAGGATCGGGGTGACGCCCGCCGCCTTGGCCTGCTTGTAGAAGTCGTACGCGCCGTGCATGTTGCCGTGGTCGGTGATCGCCACGGCGGGCATGCCGAGCCGGTTGGCCTCGGCGAACATCTCCTTGAGGCGGGCCGCCCCGTCGAGCATGGAGTACTCGGTGTGCACGTGGAGATGCACGAACGAGTCGGCCATGCTCAACCCCCTGGGGCTCGGTCTGACGGGTCCGGCGGATTAGCCTAGTCACGGATCCGGCGCGACACACCGACCGACACTGCCGTGTGCGCCGGATCCCTCGCGCGTCCGGTCCAGACGCGGCATTTCGGACACCGCGGTCTCGCGCAACGCACCGCAACGGTGACCGTCCGTCGCCGGTTCGCGCAGCGCCGCGCCCGTGACCGAGGCTCAGAAGAGCTCGGCGGTGATCGTGAGCCGCAGGTGCGCGTCGACCCATGCCGCGACCGCAACCTCGCCGGGATCGGGCCCGAGCGCGTCCCGGAACGCGCCGACCGCCGCCCCGGCCCGGTGCAGCCCGGCCCGCAACAGCTCGTCACGGGTATCGCGCAGCCGGTCACCGAAGCTTGGCGGCAGGTGGCGCAGCCCCCGGTGCGGCACGTCGGCCAGCACCCTAACGGCCCGGTCGACCGCCGCCCGCAGCGGATCACCGTCGCCGTCCCACCGCGTCCCGAGCCCGCCGCCGACCGCCGCCGCCAGATCGGGCACGACCACCGTGTCGCCGACGACGACCCCAAGGGGCTCGATCACGATCCCGCCGCCGGTCCGCCGCACCACCCCGCTGACGAACCCCGGCCCGGCATGCATCGCCGCGGCGATCGCATCGAGGCGCCCGGGCGCGGCGACGGTGTGGATCGCGGTGACGGTGGCGACCCCACCCGCCGCATCGGCGACGACGGCGTCGAGGCGCTGATCCCCCGGCGAGTACGCGACCAGCCGCACCTCAGCGATCTCCACCACCCGCACCAGCTCCGCCTCCACGCGCGGCCGCACGACCCGCGGCGGCAGGCGGTCGAGCTCCTCCGCGAGCGAACGCAGGTCGCGCACCAGCACGCCGGCCGGCAGCCCCGCCCACGCCCCGCGCGACGGGGTGACGGTCGTCTTCGCGATCCGCCCCGTCGCCAGGCGGACGGCCCGGCTCGCGCTGCGCACCGCGGACTCCGTCACCACGCTGCCGCCGGCCAGCTGCGCCACGCTCGCCCCGCCGATCCGCCTCCGCCCGAGCTCCGCCCCGCCCTCGGCGCCGGCCCAGTCCCGCCGCAGCACCAGCACCGTGGCGGTGTCGGCATGCGCGAAATACAGCTCCACGACCCGCCGCTCATCCCCGGTCGCCTCGCCCCCGGCCGCCACCACGCGGCACCCGAGCCCGTCGAGGCGCGCCCGCCGCATCGGCGCCTCGGCCGCCTCCTCGGTCCCGAGCACCCGCGCCCGGGCCCCGCCACCAAGCCCGCCACCAAGCCCGCCGCCTGCCCGCGGCCGCATACCCGCCTCGGCCACCTCCGCGGTCCCGGACGCCCGCGCGTGTCCCTCGGCCTCCTCCCGGGTCCCAGGCGTCCGCGCGGGTGTCTCGGCCGTCTCGTCGGTTCCGAGCTTCCGTGCGGGGGCGGTGACGTCGGGGCCGCGCACCGCCCGCGCTCGCGCGTGCAGCTCGCCCACGAGGGCCGCGAGCCGCTCGGGCACGTATGCGCTGCCCCGGTCCCGGTACGCCTCGAGCTGCTCCGCCAGCTCCCCCACCGCCAGCAGCGGCCACCGCAGGTTGTCCCGATCGAGGCGCCGCCGCACGTCCGCGACGGCGGCCCCGAGCCCTCCCCCGGCATGTACGGCGCCGCCGAGCAGCACCTCGTCCGCCAGCCGCAGCGCTGCCCCGAGGCTCGCGTCCCGCTGCCCGGCCGCCGGGCCCGGGCGCGCGGGGGCCTCCCCTGCGACGTCGACCCGGACGTCGAGGTCTCCCGGCGCCTGGGCATCCGCCACGCGGAACGCCCAGACGGCGAGGGCGATCACGTCGTCCCGCACGCCGGCGACCGCATCGGTGTGCACGAACCCCAGGTCGTGCGGGACCAGGAACCGTACCGCCGCCGAGCCCAGGTCGACGCGCGGCGCGGGGTCGGTCGCGGTGGCCCGGCGTACCCGCGCGTGGTACCCGGTCCGCCACGCCCGTCGCGCCGCGGCGAGCATCCGGGCCCCGATCCGGGCGGCGAGCTGCTCGTCGGTGAAATCCCCTGGCGACCAGTCGACCACCGCGCCCGCCGAACGGTCGGCCGACGCCCCGCCAGAGCCCTCGCCCGTCGCTGCGGCGCAATGCTCGGTCGTCGCCTCGACAAAACCTGCGGACACCTCGACAAGACCGGTCGTGGCGACAAGCCCGGCCGTCGTCGCAGCAAGACCGGCCGTCGTCGCGGCAAGACGCTGGTACGCGAGTACCAGGCCGATGACGTGGCGGCACGCGCCGATCGCGCCGCACGTGCAGGTCGCCCGGTCCAGCCCGCCGGTCGGCAGCGCCGGGGCCGGGCCGTCCGCGTACGCGCCGCGCAGCGTGCCGTCGGCGTCGAGCGTGACCGACGGCGGGGCCGCCTCGACCTCGCGGGTCGCGCGCTTCACCAGGCCGCGGTTGGTCAGCGCGGCCAGCGCGTCCGGGGTCAGGGCGAGCAGATCGGCCCTCATCGCCCCACCTGCTCGGCGACGAAGGCGGCCAGCTCGCCCGGGGTCATCGCGCCGACCGCGGCGCCGACGTCGGCGAGGCGCTGGGCGGTGCCGGGGTCGTACGCCGGGTCGGCCTGCTCGTCCAGCGCTGCCAGGCACAGGACCTTCGTGCCCTGCTCGACGAGGTCGCGCACCAGCCGCACCAGGTGCGCCGGGTCGCCGCCCTCGTAGAAGTCGCTGATGACGACGACGATCGAGCGGCGGGGCTGCTCGATCAGCTGGGCGCCGTACGCGACCGCGCCGGCGATGTCGGTGCCGCCGCCGAGCTGGACCTTCATCAGCAGCTCCACCGGGTCGTCGACGTCGGCGGTCAGGTCGACGAGGCCGGTGTCGAAGGCGACCAGGTGGGTCCGCAGGCCCGGCAGGCCCCACAGGCACGCGGCGGTGACTGCGGAGTGGATGACCGAGCCCGCCATCGAGCCGGACTGGTCGACCAGCAGGATCAGCTGCCAGCGCTCAACGTGGCGGCGGGTGCGGGAGAAGAAGTGGGCCTTCTCGACGTACAACTTGCGCTCCTCGGGGCGGTAATGCCCGAGGTTGGTCCGCAGGGTGCGCCGCACGTCGAAGTCCCGTGCGAGCTTGAACCGGCTCGGGGTGCGGGCGCGGGCCCCGGCGAAGGCGCGCCGGACTTCGGTGGCCAGCCGCTGCATGAGCTGCCGCACGACCGCGTCGACGATGCGGCGAGCCTGGTGCAGTACGCCAGGATGCATCAGGTGTTTCGTGCGCAGCACGGCCCGCAGCAGCGTCTCGTTCGGCTCGATCCGCGCGAGCACGGCGGGATCGGTGACGACGTCCTGGATCTCGTACCGCTCGACCGCGTCGCGCTCGAGCCGCTCGATGGTCTCCTTCGGAAACAGGCGGGTGATCTCGTCGAGCCAGTCGACGGTCGTCACCAGGGACGGCCCGTCGCCGCCGTGCCGGCCCGCGCGGCGCACTCCCCGGCGCCGCAGCTCCTCGTCGCGGCCGTACAGCCACTCGAGCGCGGCGTCCCGGGCGGCGCCTTCGCCGTCGAGCGCGAAGCCGGCGGGCTCGCCGAGCACGAGCCGCCATCGCTGCAGCCCCGGATCCATCCGGTCGAGTGGGAAGTCGGGGGTCATCGCAGCAGTCCCTCCCGCGCCAGGGCGGCGTCGACGCGGGACTCCAGCGCGGCGGCGCGGGCCTGAAGCTGCGGGTCCACGGCCGGCCGGCGCAGCAGCGCGCGGCCCGAGCCGGGCCGGCCGCGCCGGGCCAGCACGTGCCCGGCGATGGTCTCCCGCTCGCGCGGCGGGAAGTACGCGAATGCCTGCCGCAGCGCCGGCAGCGCGATCAGGAAGTCCTCGTCGCCCATGCCGGTGACGAGCTCGTCGAGCAGGTCGAGGACGCCGGCGGCGTGCAGCACCTCCTCGCGGGCGAGGGCGAACAGCCCGGCCAGCCAGTCGCCGAGCGCCACGGGCCCGCCCGCGCCGCGGACCGCCCGCAGGGGGTCGGCCCGCTCGCCGAGCGCCCACCCGAACCCGAACGCGGCGCCGCGCAGGTCGGGCGGGGCGCCCGGGTCGGCGCCGACGCGACCCATGACGCCGAGCGCGGCGGCGCGGTCGAGCCCGAGCGCGGGCCCGGCGTGCACGAGCGTGTCACGGACGGCGACGATCGCGGCGATGCGGGCCGGGTCGGCGTCGGCGGTGCCGCCGCGGACGCCCTCGGCGAGCCAGAGGAGCCGGTCGTACGCGGCGGCGATGACGCGGCCGAGGGAGGCGCTGCCGGCCGTGCCGAGCAGCCGGTCGTGCCGCCAGAGCGCGAGCAGGACGCCGAGCAGCCGACCGAGCGCCCCGAGGTCGTGCGTGGCGGCGACGCCGAGGGTGACGTCACGCAGCACGCGGTCGGAGAGCCGGGTCGTGCCGCACAGCGCCGCGTCGAACAGCGCACCGGCCAGCGCGCCGACGTTTCCGGCGGCCCGCCCGGCGCGCTCGGCGATCGCCGCGGCGGCGGCCTGCTCGGGCGTCGCGCCGTACGACCCGGCCTCGATCAGCGTCGGCAGCCGGTGCTCGTGCTCCTCGACCGTCCAGTCCTCGTCGAGCACCGGGTCGATGCCGGTCGCCGGCCCGCGATGCCGGGTGAACCCGGGGATGCCCAGGACCCGCAGGCGGTGCAGCAGCCGGCTGCGGCGCAGCCCGTCCGGGTCGGTGAGCGCGACGGCCACGGCCCCGCCGCCGGCCAGCCCCTCGCGCTCCAGCGCCGCCGCGACCTCGTGCACCAGCGGCGGCAGCGGCGTGTCCGGGTGCAGCCGCCCGACCCGATCGCCGCTGAGCGCCGCGACCATCTCGACGACAACCGGGTGCGTGCCGGCCCGCAGCCGCCCGCGGGTCGCCCACGGCAGCGGCTCGTCGAGCGCGTCGTGCACGAGCGCGGCGGCGAGCCCGTCGAGGACGTCGGTCCGCGCCGGGTGGCGGTGGCCGCGGACGGCCGCCAGCCCGGCGGCGGAGGCTCGTGCCGCGATCAGGTCGGCGGTCGAGGCCCGCTGCTTGCGCTCGCGCAGCCGCCCGACGACGGCGGCGACGAGGTCGTCGGCGGCGTCGGCCGCCCCCGCCTCCCACAGCCGCTGGTAGTACCCCGGCGACGGCATCCCCGACTGGTACCCGTCGAAGGCGTCGAGCCGCCGGAACGAATACGGCACCAGATAGCTCCCGCCGGTCGCACCCGGCGGCAGGCCCGGCGCGACCGGCCACGGCTCGTCCCCGGCTCCCTCGGCGGCGGTGAGCCGGACCAGGGCCGGGCGGTGGAAGCCGCCGGTGATCACGACGACGGGCCGCTCGCCGGCCTCGCGCAGCGCCGCCCGCACCCATCGGGCCATGTACTCCTCACGGGCCACGTCCCCCTCGCTCGCCGCCGACTCGCCGCGCAGCAGGTCGAAGTACGCCCCGAGCCGGGCCTCGATCCCTTCGCCGGCCGGGTCGGCGGGCTCGACCTCGAACAGGTGGTCCCAGAGCGCGTCGACGTTGTCGACCGCGAACACGGTGCACAGCCGGTCGACGGCCTCGGCGTAGCGCTCCTCGGCGTCGGCGTACCGGTTCTCCCGGCCGGCGAGCGCCCTGTGCCAGGCGGGCAGGTCGATGAACCGGACCTCGGCCCCCACCTCGCGGCCGGTCCGCAGCGCCACCCACTCCGGGGAGTACTCGCAGAACGGCGCCCACGACCCGTGGTGGCGCTCCTCGTCGCGGTAGCTGCTGAACACGGCGACCGGCAGCTCGTGGCCGAGCAGCAGCTCGTCGATGCGGCCGTTCATGTCCGCGGGGCCCTCGACGAGCACGTACGCGGGCCGCAGGCCGGTGATCGTGTCGCCGACCAGGCGGGCGCACGCCGGACTGTGGTGCCTTACCCCGATGAACGTCGCCGACATGGTGACCTCAGCCTGGCAGCTCGTGACGGGCGTCGTGCAGGGCCTTCCACTGCCCGCCGTGACGCCAGGTGACCTGCTGTTCCAGGTAGCGGCGCAGCTTGGCGAGGTCCTCCGGGCTGTCCTTGGCGGCGGTGCCGGCCAGGCACGCGACGAGGTCGGCGGCGGTGCCGGGCTCGCCGCGCAGAAACCAGCCCCGCAGGCCGACCGCGTGCGCGACCGACACCGCCTCGGCGGTGCTCATCACCGACGACAGCCGGTCCATGGCGTCGCCACGGGCGGTCTGGCCGGCGCGCAGCTCCCGGAACGTGGTGACCAGCACCTCCATGACGTCCCGGCGCGGGGCGGCGCTCACCCCGGAGCGGCGCAGCAGCGCCCCCGCCTCGGCCTCGACGAGCGCGAGCTCGGTCTCGAGGTCAGAGATGGGGAAGACGGTCTCGAAGTTGAACCGCCGTTTGAGCGCGGCGCTCATCTCGTTGACGCCGCGGTCGCGGGTGTTGGCGGTGGCGATGACGTTGAACCCGTCGCGGGCGAACACCATGGCGTCGGCCCCGGTCAGCTCGGGGATCGCGAGGACCCGGTCGGACAGCGGCGACAGCAGGCTGTCCTGGACCTCCAGCGGGCAGCGGGTGATCTCCTCGAAGCGCACCACCCGCCCCTCGGCCATGCCCCGCAGCAGCGGCGCCCGCACCAGGGACCGGTTCGACGGCCCCTCCGCGACGAGGAGGGCGTAATTCCAGGAGTACTTGATCTGGTCCTCGGTCGTGGCCGCGCCGCCCTGGATGGTCAGCGTCGACACCCCGCTGACGGCCGCGGCGAGCAGCTCGGACAGCAGCGACTTGGCGGTGCCCGGCTCGCCGACGAGCATCAGCCCGCGGCTGGTGGCGAGCGAGACCAGCGCCCGGTCGATGAGCGACGGGTCGCCGACGAACTTGCGGGTGATCCCGGCGACGGGGTCGCCGACGATGAACCGGCGCGCCGCGGTGAGGCTCAGCACCCAGCCAGGCGGCCGCTCGCCGGTGTCGGTCTCGGCCAGGCGGCGCAGCTCGTCGGCGTGGCGGACCTCGGCCGGCGGCCGCTGCACCGCGGCGTCCCGGGTTGCGGCCTCGATTGTTTCGCTCACTGCACGACCTCCCGCAGGTCCCGGATGATCTGGTGCCGGGGGGTACCGACGGGCGACACCTTAACGACCCCCACCGACAATTTTCGGCGGCGACCGCTCCGACCTGCGGCGATGCCGATCGGGCCGGGGGTGATCGAAAAAGTCGCCAAATGGGGAAAATCGGATCCCAGGAAAAGTGTCGTACCGTCCTGTTACACCAGAGTCATGGGATTGCGGACCGTACGCGGGGTGAGCGTCGAAGAGGCGCTCCGGATGGTTCTCATGCTGCCCGAGGTCGATCAGCGCCAGCACGGCAACCACATCGGCTTCCGGGTGCGGGACAAGGGGTTCGCGTACCTGTGCGCGGACGATTGGACCATGCTCGTCAAGGCGTCCAGAGAGGACCAGGCCGCGCTGGTCGAGGACGACCCGAGGGCGTACAAGAAGGCCGGCGCCTGCGGGCGGATCGGATGGCTGCAGGTGCGGCTGCGCAAGGCGCACGAGGACGAGCTCGCCGACCTGATCCTGGAGGCGTGGCGGATGACGGCGCCGAGGCTGATCGTGGCGAGAGCCGAGCTGCCCCTGTGCTGACCCGGCCGACCGGGCCGGACGGCCGGACGGCCGGGCGGGCGGGTCAGCGCGTCGCGGGCGAGGACCCGGCCCGCGCGAGGCGGCTCGCCCGCGAGGCGATCGACCTCGAGCCGTACGCCGAGCGCGCCTACCGCGCCGCCATGCGCGCCGCGGCGGCGCAGGGCCGGGCCGGGGAGGTCATCCGCTGGTACGACAGGTGCCACCGCGCCCTCACCGACGAGCTCGGCGTCGGCCCGTCCCCGGAGACGACCGCGCTGCGCGACCGGCTGCTATCGGGGCTGGAGACCGGGCCGCCGGCGTTCGATCGCCGCCGCGGCGACCGCCGCAAGGCCGCGCGGCCGGAGCCCACGGGGGACGCCCCGCCCGCCCGGCTCGCCGTGGTCAAAGACCTCTCGGCGCCGCCCATGGCCGGGGCGGGCGGGTTCGCCGGGCGGCAGGCCGAGCTGGGTGCGCTCGCCAAGGGCCCCGGTGTCGTACACGTGGTCGGCCCGGCCGGCGCCGGCAAGTCCGCGCTGCTCGGCCGCCTGCGCGAGCTGCAACCCGACCGCGTCGGCCTCGGCCGCGGCCCCGGCCCGGGCGGGGCGCTGCGGCTGGGCTGGCTGCGCACGGTGCTGTACCAGCTCGGCGCCCCCGCCGACGCCACGCTGGACGCCGCCATGGCCGAGCGCAGGCACCTGTCGCCCGCGGAGCTGGACGGGATCGTGGAGGGTCTGCGGTACCACGGCAGCGCGCCGGTTCGCCGTGATCCACCGGTGCCGTGCCGGCAGTCCGGCCATGATCACGTGTAAGAAATGGCTGCGATAGCAGCCATCTTTTACACGTGACCATGGAGGACCCCGCGCACCGCGGCCGCCGAGCGCATGTTCACGGAGATATCGCGCTGCCAGCCAACTGACGGTCGTGCTAAATCGGATTTATGACCTGACAGGGTATAAATCCGATATGTCGGGCGCGCCAGCGCCCGACATATCGCCGACACCGAAAGAGCGTTGCGCCGACGGCGGGGCGCGTCCTATGTTGTTCTCAGACCGAGAAATACTCGAACCGAGAAAGACTCGGGGCGAGAAGGACTCTTCCTGAGAAGGACTCCGGGCCGTGACCAACGACGACGCCGACTTCCTCGCCAACTACGACCCCCGCGCCTACCCGCCGGTCGCCGTCACCGTCGACGTCGTCGCGTTCACGATTCGCGGCGGGGCGCTGCACGTCCTGCTCGTCCGCCGCGCCTGCCCGCCCATGAAGGACATGTGGGCGCTGCCCGGCGGGTTCGTCGGCGAGTGGGAGGACCTGCCCACCGCCGCGGCGAGGGAACTGGCCGAGGAGACGGGCGTCGCCACCGCCAACCGGCGGCTGCACCTGGAGCAGCTGGGGACGTACGGCGCGCCGGACCGGGACCCGCGCATGCGCGTGTTTTCGGTCGCATACCTGGCCTTCGCGCCGCACCTGCCCGACCCGGTGTCGGGCACCGACGCGCGCGAGGCCGCCTGGGTGCCGATGGACGACCGGCCGGCCGCGCTGGCCTTCGACCACACCACGGTCCTCGCCGACGGGCTCGAGCGGGCCCGCTCGAAGCTCGAGTACACCCCGCTGGCCACGAAGTTCGTCGGCGAGGAGTTCACGATCGCCGAGCTGCGGGCCGTGTACGAGACGGTCTGGGGCGAACCGCTGCACGCCGGCAACTTCCACCGCAAGGTCCTGTCCGTGCCGGGGTTCGTGGAGAGCACCGGGGCCACAACCGAGCGCGGCGGCGCGCGGGGCGGGCCGCGGGCCAAGCTCTACCGTGCCGGCGATGCCCAACTGCTGCACCCCGCGCTGCTCATGCCGAGCCGGGAGGAGACCGTGCGATGAACACCGACGAGGCCATCGCCCTGGTCGAGACGGCCACCGCGGAGGAGCTCTTCGGCGGCACCGACGCGCACCGGCGGTACCGCAGCCTGGCCCGGCTGGTCCACCCGGACGCCGCCGGGCCGCGGGGCACCAAGGCGTTCGCGCGCCTGTCGGAGCTGTGGCGCAACCGCGGCACGATCCGCAGCGAGCGCGGCGTGTACTCCACGGCGACGCTCGACCACCGCGGCGACCTGGCCAACCTCTATCGCGTGCCGGAGGGCCACCTCAAGCTGGTCCGCGACCCGGCGTGCAACGACCTGATGGCGCGGGAGGCCACCGCGCTGCGCCGCCTGGCGGAGCACGGCGACCCGAGGTATCTGCCGTACGTACCACGACTGGTCGACACTTTTCGCCATAAATCCGAAACATCCGGCAGGCCGCGGCGGGGCAACGTCATCGCGGTGTCCGCGAGCCGGCTGCACAGCCTCGCCGAGGTGGCGGAGCGGCGGCCGCACGGCCTCGACCCGAGGGACGCGGCGTGGATGTGGCGCCGGCTGCTCGTCGCGCTCGGCCTCGCGCACCGCGTGGGCGTCGTGCACGGCGCGGTACTGCCGGAGCACGTCCTCATCGAGCCCGACGAGCACGGCGTGGTGCTCGTCGACTGGTGCTACAGCGCGAGCGCCCCGGGCGAGCGCATCGCCGCCATCGTCCCCCGCCACCGCGACCACTACCCCGCCGAGGTCCTCGACCGCGGCACCCCCGGCCCGTACACCGACCTGGCCATGGCCGCCCGGCTGATGGCCGACCTGATGGGCGAGCGCGCACCGAAGGCGCTGCGCCGCTTCGCCGACGGCTGCCTGCTCGCCTCGCCACGGCAGCGCCCCGACGACGCGTGGCAGCTGCTCGCCGAGCTCGACGAGCTGCTGCACCGGCTGTACGGCCCCCGCAAGTTCCGACCGTTCACACTCTGACGAGGGAGAACCCCGATGGGCAGTGGAACCTGGTCGACCGACGTCTACGACGCCGCCGACCGTTACCGGCGCGCCACCGGCACGAGCGCCTTCGCCTACAGCGACTCCGGCGCCCGTACCGTGCACAAGGCCCTCGACCCGAAGTGCGTCACCGCCCGGGAGAGCCGCGACTCCGCCGAGCACCCGGACTCCGTGGCCATCGCCGTGCTCTTCGACGTGACCGGCTCGATGGGCTCGGTACCGCGCGTGCTGCAGCAGAAGCTGCCGCAGCTGCTCGGCCTGTTGCTGCGCAAGGGGTACGTCAAGGACCCGCAGATCCTGTTCGGCGCGATCGGCGACGCCACGTGCGACCGTGCGCCGCTGCAGGTCGGCCAGTTCGAGTCGGACAACCGGCTCGACGAGGACCTGGGCCGGTTCGTGCTCGAGGGCGGCGGTGGCGGGCAGATGACCGAGTCCTACGAGCTCGCGATGTACTTCATGGCCCGCCACACCGGCATCGACTGCTACGAGAAGCGGGGCCGGCGCGGGTACCTGTTCATCATCGGCGACGAGCAAGCGTACCCGCGGGTCAAGCCGGCCGAGGTCGGGAAGGTCATCGGCGACCGGCTGGGTGAGCCGATCTCCCTGCGCGCCATCGTCGACGAGGTGCGCCGCACCTACGACACGTACTACATCCTGCCGGCCGGCTCCTCGTACGCGGGCAACGCGGCGATCCTCGACTTCTGGCGCGACCTGCTCGGCCAGAACGTCATCGCGCTCGACGACCTCGACGCGGTGTGCGAGACGATCGCCCTGACCGTCGGGCTCGGCGAGGACAGCATCGACCTCGACGAGGGCCTGGCGGACCTGGATGAGGTCGGCTCGGGCGCGGTGGACTCGGTCGGCAAGGCCCTGGCCCGCATCGGCGGCGGCCGCGCACCGGTCGCCACCGGCTCCACCCCGACGGATCTGACCGGCCCCGTAACGGTCGAACGCCTGTAATCGTCACATTACCGTGGGTGCCGTCGAGGGGGCGGCACCCACCGCGACGGCAACCCATCGCCAGGAGCATGCGGCATGCACATCATCGTCGTCGATCTCGGGTTCGGCGACTGCGGCAAGGGGACCGTGGTCGACCACCTGTGCGCGACCCGCGAGGTACACACCGTCGTGCGGTTCAACGGCGGCGCCCAGGCGGCGCACACCGTCGTGCTCGCCGACGGCCGCAAGCACACGTTCGCCCAGTTCGGCGCCGGCTCGCTACGCCCCGGCGTGCGCACCCACCTGTCACGGTTCATGGTCGTCGACCCGCTCGCGCTGGTCACCGAGGCCGAGCACCTCACCGCGCTGGGTGCGCGCGACGTCTGGCGGCGGCTGAGCGTCGACCGCGCGGCGCTCATCTCCACGCCGTACCACCGCGCGGCCAACCGGGCCAAGGAGCTCACGCGCGGCGCGGACCGGCACGGCTCGTGCGGCATGGGCGTCGGCGAGACGATGGCGTACGCGCTCGCGCACCCCGGCGACGCGCCGCGCGCCGGCGACTGCGCGGAGCCCGCGGTCCTGCGCCGCAAGCTCGCCCTGCTGCGCGAGCGGCTGGGGGCCGGCGGGCCGCCGGTGGAGGCGTGCCTGCCCGCCTACGAGGGGTTCGCGGCGACGGCGCCGCTGGTAGACGGCTTCCGCGCCGAGGGGCCCTGCGTGTTCGAGGGGGCCCAGGGTGTACTGCTGGACGAGTGGCACGGCTTCCACCCGTACACGACGTGGAGCACCACCACCTTCGCCAACGCCGAGGAGCTGCTGGACGGCGCGCCCGCGTTCCGGCTCGGCGTGCTGCGGACCGTGACCACCCGCCACGGCGCCGGCCCGCTGCCGACCGAGGACCCGGGGCTGGGCATCATCGACCCGAACAACCCGGCCAACGACTGGCAGGGCCCGTTCCGGGTCGGGCACTTCGACGCGCCGCTGCACCGGTACGCGCTGCAGGTCTGCGGCGGGGTCGACGGCCTGGCGCTCACCCACCTCGACCTGCCGGTCCGGCGGATCTGCCGCTCCTACCGCTCCGACCCGCTACGCGCCGGCGAGCCCGGCGACCTCGCCCGGCAGGAGGCGATGACCCGCGCCCTGGCCTGCGTCGAGCCGCGGTACGCGCCGGTGACCGACTGGGTACGCACCGTCGAGGGCGAGCTCGGCGCCGCCGTCGTGCTCGAGTCGTGGGGCCCGACGTCGGAGGACAAGAAGCCGTCCGGCTGGCTGACGGCCTGACATCGCACCGTTCGCCGCCTCACCGGTCACCGCACGCCTGAAGCTCACCCTGCCCAGCGGCGAGCTAGTTGATGTGTAGGAAATGGCTACTATCGCAGCCACTTCTTACACATCAACTCGGCGCGGCGGTCAGGAGGCGCTGCAGCAGCGTGGCGAGCGGCATCGACTCGCCGTCGCGGGCGCCCTCGCCGACGATCAGGCGCGGCGGTCGCGGGGCCGGGTCCGCGCCGGTCAGCCACGAGCGGGCCGACGGCGGGACGAGCAGCGAGTAGTACTCCCCGGCCTCGGAGATCGCGATCGTGCGGGCGTGATCGAGGTACCAACCGCGCAGTGACGTCCGGTAGGTGCGGCCGGTGTAGGAGCGGGCGCGCAGCGGCACCGCCGGCGGGCCGGACTCGCGCGCGGCGGACACGAAATCGGCGATGAGGCTCATGGCCTGGGCGGCCTCGGCCTCACGGCGGCGTTCGAGCTCCGCGAAGTGGTGCGCGACCGCCCGCGCCCGCCGCTCGCGCCAGTCCTCACCCGAAGTGTCGGGCCGCGAGTCGTACGCCACCTGTCAAACACTAACCGGTCACAAATCACAGACGGCGACCGCGCCACTAGGGCGCACCCGAGCGTTTGGGATGCTAGAGGGGCCGCAATGCCGAGTTAGGAGCACCCCGTGACCGAGATCACCCAGGATGACGACGTCACCAGCTTCGCCGACCTCGGGCTGCGGGACGAGCTACTGAAGGCGCTCAACGGCCTCGGGTACGAGGAGCCCACCCCGATCCAGCGCGAGGCCATCCCGCCGATGCTGGCCGGCCGCGACCTGCTCGGGCAGGCCGCGACGGGCACCGGCAAGACGGCCGCCTTCGCGCTGCCGCTGCTACAGCGCCTGCCGCACCCCGGCGGCGACAACCCGTCGGCGCTGGTCCTGGTGCCGACCCGCGAGCTCGCGGTGCAGGTCTCGGAGGCCATTCATCGGTACGGCCGGGACCTGGGCGTCCGCGTCCTGCCCATCTACGGCGGCCAGCCCATCGGGCGGCAGCTGCGCTCGCTCGAGTTCGGCGTCGACGTCGTGGTCGCCACGCCGGGCCGCGCGCTGGACCACCTCGGCCGCGGCACGCTGCGCCTGAACGACCTGCGCGTCGTCGTGCTCGACGAGGCGGACGAGATGCTCGACATGGGCTTCGCCGAGGACATCGAGGCGATCCTGCAGGAGACGCCCGAGGACCGGCAGACGGTGCTGTTCTCGGCGACGATGCCGCCGCGCATCGACGGGCTCGCGCGGAGTCACCTCAGCGACCCGGTGCGCATCCAGATCGGGCGCGAGCCGACGCCCGCGGGCGAGGCGCCGCTGGTGCGCCAGGTCGCCTACGTGGTACCGCGGGCGCACAAGCCCGCCGCGCTCGGCCGCGTGCTCGACGTCGAGGCGCCCGGCGCCGCGATCGTGTTCTGCCGCACCCGCGACGAGGTCGACTCGCTGACCGAGACGCTCAACGGGCGCGGGTATCGCGCGGAGGCCCTGCACGGCGGCATGGGCCAGGAGCAGCGCGACCGGGTGATGGCGCGGCTGCGCAACGGCACCGCCGACCTGCTCATCGCCACCGACGTCGCGGCCCGCGGGCTCGACGTCGAGCACCTGACGCACGTGGTGAACTACGACGTCCCGTCGGCGCCCGAGTCGTACGTGCACCGCATCGGCCGCGTCGGCCGCGCCGGCCGGGAGGGCGTGGCGATCACCCTCGCCGAGCCGCGCGAGCACCGGATGCTCAAGACCATCGAGCGGGTCACCAAGCAGCGCATCGCGATCGAGAAAGTACCGTCGATCGCCGACCTGCGCGCCCGGCGCCTCGAACTGACCCGCGCCGCGCTGCAGGAGAGCCTCATCGCCGACATCGACCTGGAGCGGTTCCGGGTGGTCGTGGACTCCCTCTCCGAGGAGTTCGACCCGATGGAGATCGCGCTCGCCGCCATCAAGCTGGCGCACGAGTCGACGGGCGTCGGCGACGGCGATCAGGAGGAGATTCCGGAGGTACCGCTGCGGCAGCCCCGCGACCGCGAGGAGCGCCCCGGCCGGCGGGTGAGCGTGCGCGACACGGACGGGCGGGGCCGCGGCCGCGACGCCGGCGGCCGGCGCGCCCCCACGGGCGGCATGACCCGGCTGTTCGTGGGCGCCGGCCGCAGCGCCGGCATCCGGCCTCAGGACCTCGTCGGCGCGATCACCGGCGAGTCGAGCCTGAGCGGCCGGGACATCGGCGCGATCGAGATCACCGACCGCTTCTCCCTGGTCGAGGTCCCCGACGGCGCCGTCGACGAGGTCATCGACACGCTGCGGCGCACCACCCTGAAGGGCCGCCGCCCGGTGGTCCGCCGGGAGCGACCCCGCCCGGTCTAGCCTGGTCAGGCGGTCCGGATGAACTCGGGCGGGACGGCGTCGGTGAGCCATACGCCGTTGTCGGACCGGTGGAACGTGTGCCCGGCGCGGGCCATCTGCCCGGCGAGCACGGTGAGGATGACGATCGCGCCGCCGCGCCGGGCCCCGACGCGGCGAGCCGTGTCCGTGTCGGGTGACAGGTGTACGTGGTGACGCCCGCCCTTGTTCAGCCCGGTGGCCTGGATCGAGGCGAGGGCGCCGGCGCTGGTGCCGTGAAACAGCAGTTCCGGCGGCTCGGCCTCGGCGAGCCCGAGCTCGACGGGCACCGAGTGCCCCTGGTTGGCCCGGATCCGCTCCACCCCGTCGTCCCCGACGGCGATGGCGAACCGCTGCTTGTCATTGCCCGCGACGACGGCGTCGAGCGTCTCGCGGTCGATGCCCATGGCCGCGAGAAACTCCGGCACCGTCACCCACCCGGCGTCGTCGAGCACGATCCCGGCGCGCGCCGGATCATGGCGGAGCGCCTTGGACATCCGCTTACTGATCTTGACTAACTGACCGTGTTCCATATCGGCCTCGATTGTGCGCCCGCGACGCCACCCGGCCCACCGCATTTTGCACTACCCGGTCGGGGCGTAGGACCACGGTACGGCCGCGCATCCAGCGGCGGAGTTCGCCCGTCGGGTCGAGGGCCGGGGTGACGGCGACCAGGCGGCGGCCGTCGTGGCCGGGCGGGGGATCGCCCGTGTGCAGCACCGCCCAGCCGGGGCCGAGCACCTCGTCCAGCCGGACGGTGCGGCCCTGCCACGTCACCGAGGGCTGCGGGGCCAGGGTGCCCGCCCGCCGGCCGCGGCCGACGCCGCGCAGCGGGGGGCTGGTCGAGCGCAGCGCCAGGGCCTTGAGGCCGGGCAGGCGCCAGATCGCCCCGAGTATGACCCGGCGCACGGCGGCGGCGCGGTCCTGGCCGCCGGTCATCGCCCAGCCGGCCACGATCGCGAGGCGGATCTGGGCGCGCACGTGCGGGGCGCGCTCGCGTTCGTAGGAGTCGAGCAGGTCCCCGGCGCCGCCGGGGGTGGTCAGGTCTTCGGCCAGCTTCCATGCCAGGTTGTACGCGTCCCGCAGTCCCGCGCCCAGGCCCTGGCCGATGAACGGCGGGGTCTGGTGCGCGGCGTCACCCAGGAGAAACACCCGCCCGGACCGCCAGCGGTCGGCGACCTCGGCGCGGAAGGTGTACTCCGCCCGGCGCACGATCCGCACCGCAACCCCATCCGACCACGGCGCCAGCAGCGCGCCGACGTCCACCTCTGGCTCGCCGTCGAAGAGGCGGAACTCCCAGCGGTACCGCCGCGGGCCAAGCTGCATGAAGGTCGCGGCGCGGCGCGGGTCGCACACCTGGTGCACGCCGCCCCAGGCGTCCAGGTCGGCCTCGCACACGCCGTCGACGACGAGCCAGCGCTCCGCGAAGCGCAGGTCGACACGGCGCGCGCCGATGAGGTCGCGGACGGTGCTGTTCGCGCCGTCGCACCCGAGCACGGCCGAGGCCGGCGCGGCGTGTTCGGTGCCGTCGGAGATCATGCGGTACCGAACGATCGAGGAGGAGACGGCGAACACCTCGGCGCCGCCGACGAACTCGACCAGGTCGAGCCGCGCCATCCGGGCGCGCAGCAGGCGCTCGAGATCGGGCTGGTCGAACATGTTCGCCTGCGGGTAGCCGTGCGGGCCGCGCGCGGCGTCCCGGCGGAACTCGGCCATCACCCGGTGCCGCCCGTCGAGCAGCCGCAGCCCCAGCCCGGGCCGGCTCACGCGCAGGAAGTCCTCGGCCACGCCGATCTCCTGCAGGATGCGCATCACCTCGTCGTCGACGTGGACGGCGCGGGGCAGCGGGTAAGGCTCGGCGTAGCGGTCCAGGACCAGGCACGGGATGCCGCGCTGCGCGAGAAGGATCGCGGCCGCGACGCCCACGGGGCCCGCCCCGACGACCACGACGCGATCCACCCGCACGAATCTACGCCATCACACCCACCCGGCCGCGCACCGAAGCGAACCACCCTCCGGGCCATGCACGACCTGCGCCGGGCGCGTGAGAGTTCCGGTACGGCGGGTAGAGCGCGTCCGGCACCACCAAACCCCAACGCAGGCAGGAGAAGCAGATGGCACTCGACAACCCGGCCGACCTGTTCCTCTACGAGCTGTCGGGCATGTACGACGCCGAGCGCAAGAGCAACCAGATGGTGGGCGAGATCCTCGGGCGGACCGAGCAGAGCCCCCTCGCCCAGATCCTGAAGGCCCAGCAGCAGCAGGGCCAACAGAAGATCCAGAACATCGAGACGTGCTTCGCGATGATGGAGGCTGAGCCCTCCGAGGTGCCGTGCATGACGCTCGACGGGATGCGCGCCGAGTTCCAGGCGTTCACCGAGATGCGGCCCTCCATGGAGGCGATGGAGATCTACACCGTCGACGCCGAGACCAAGCTGGCCCACTTCGGCATCGCCGGCTACCAGAACCTCATCGACAAGGCGCTGCTCATGGGCGAGATGCAGTGCGCCCAGATCCTGCGCACCAACCTGGTGCAGAAGCAGGAGAACGCGGGCACGTTCGAGCGGATCAGCCACGAGCTCGGCCAGCGGGTGGTGATGAACGTCTGACGCGCCGGGTCCGGCCGCCGTGGATCGCACCGCGGCGGCCCGGTCCCCTCACACGTCGCGGCGCTACCGTAGCCGGCCGACCACGACGTTGGTCTCGGTCTCCTCGTCCGTCACCGTCACCGGGTGCAGGCCGGCCGCCCGCAGGAGCGCGTGCGCGGCGTCCAGCTGGGCGGTGCCGGCCTCGGTGAGCAGGGCGCCGCCCGGGGCCAGCCACCCGGGAGCCTGCGCGGCCACGCGGCGCAGCACGTCGAGGCCGTCGGCGCCGCCGTCCAGCGCGGCGCGGGCCTCGTGGACGCGAAACTCCTCGGGCAGGAAGGCGATCTCGGCGGTCGGCACGTACGGAACGTTGGCGAGCAGCACGTCGACCCGGCCGCGCAGGCCGGGCGGGAGTGGAGCGAACAGGTCGCCCTCGAAGACCTCCGCGGTGAGGCCGGCCAGGTTGCGCCGGGCGCAGGCCACGGCCGCGGGGTCGATGTCGGCGGCGAGCAGGCGCACGCCCGCGAAGCCGCGCGCGACGACCAGGCCGAGGGCGCCGGTGCCGCAGCAGAGGTCGAGGACCGTCGCGCCGTCGCGGACCAGCGTGCGGGCGGTCGCGGTCAGCAGCTCCGTGCGGTGGCGGGGCACGAAGACGCCGTCGGTGACCACCAGGCGTACACCCGCGAAATCCGCATGACCGAGCACGTGCTCCAGCGGAACGCCGGCGACCCGGCGCGCCACCATCGACTCCAGGGCGGCGGCGTCGGTGGCGGCGGCGAGCAGGCGGTCGGCCTCCTCCTCGGCGAAGACGCACCCGGCGGCGCGCAGCCGGGTGACGAGCGCGGCGTGGATGGGGATCATGCGTTGAGGTACGCCAGGACTGCGAGGACGCGGCGGTTGTCGTCCTCGGACGGGGGCAGCTGCAGCTTGGTGAAGATGTTGTTGATGTGCTTGCCGACGGCCTTCTCCGTGACGAAGAGCCGACCGGCGATCGCCGCGTTGGAGCGGCCCTCCGCCATCAGGCCGAGGACCTCGCGCTCGCGCGGCGTCAGGGCCCGCGTCGGGGCGCCGGCGTTGCGGGCCAGCAGCTGCGACACCACCTCCGGGTCCATGGCGGTGCCGCCGGCCGCGACGCGGCGTACGGCGTCCACGAACTCCGCGACCGTGGACACCCGGTCCTTGAGCAGGTAGCCGACGCCGCCGCGGCGGTCGGAGAGCAGCTCCCGGGCGTACAGCTGCTCCACGTGCTGCGAGAGCACCAGCACCGGCAGGCCGGGCGCCTCGGCGCGGGCGGCGATCGCGGCGCGCAGCCCCTCATCGGTGAAGGTCGGCGGCAGGCGCACGTCGACGACGGCGACGTCGGGCCGGTGCTCCAGCAGCGCGGCGCGCAAGTCCGTGCCGTTGTCGACGGCCGCGACGACCTGGAACCCGTAGGCGCCGAGCAGCCGGATCAGCCCGTCGCGGAGGAGGGCGAGATCTTCGGCGATGACAACGCGCACGGCAGCTCCATGGTCAGCACGGTCGGGCCCCCGGCGGGGCTGTCGACGAGCAGGCTGCCGTCGAACGCCGCCAGCCGCCGCTCGACGCCGGCCAGCCCCGATCCGGGCCGGGGCGCCGCACCGCCCGCACCGTCGTCGCCGACGGTCAGATAGAGGGCGCCCCCGAAGTACGACAACGATACCCAGGCCGCCGAGGCACCGCTGTGCTTGACGACGTTGGCCAGGGCCTCGACCGCGGCGAAGTACGCGGCGGACTCGACCGGCGCCGGCGGCCGGCCGGGCAGCTCGCCCTCGACCGCGACGGGCACCGGCAGGGTCAGCGCGAGCGCGCGCAGCCCGCCGACCAGCCCGCGCTCGGCGAGCACCGGCGGGTGGATGCCGCGCACCAGCAGCCGCAGCTCCGCCAGGGCCTTGCCGCTGGCCTCGCGCGCCTCGGCGATGAGCGCCTGCGCCGCTTCGGGGTCGCGGGTGACGAGGTCCTCGGCCATGCCGAGGCTCATCCCGAGCGCGACGATCCGGGCCTGCGCACCGTCGTGCAGGTCGCGTTCGATCCGGCGCAGCTCCGCGGCCTGCGCGTCGACCACCTGGGTGCGCGTCTCGGTGAGCCGGTCGACCCGCAGCGCGAGCGTCGTGCCGCGGGTCGGCCCGAGGAGGCTGAAGTCGTACCGCGAGAGCGCCCACAGCAGCCAGGGCGCGGCGTACAGCGCCCCCACCGTGATCAGCACCCCCTGCGGCGGCACGAGCAGGTAGTCCGCCGCGTCGTCGAGCGGCCAGATGACGCCGTAGCCGTACCAGCCGGTCGCCGCGTCGATGATGACCGGGATCAGGATGATGCCCTGCAGGCCGTACAGCAGCGAAACCAGCGCGGTGACCCCGAGCACCACCCCGACCGGGACCCCGCCCAGCAGCCACAGCAGGTCGCGCCACGTCGCCGGGTCGCGCACGAGCCACATCCACCGCTTCGGAGTCCCGATCCACGCCCCGTCCGGCCGCGGCAGGTACGGCTCCGGGATCTCGGCCCCGCACCACTCCCGCGCGAGCCGCCGCCGCAGGTTGGCGTAGGCGCGCACCAGCAGCTGCACCAGCGGCGCCAGCACCAGCCCGACGCCGGCCAGGGTGGTCACGAACGACGCCACGGTGAGCGCGACGAGCACGAGGTGGATCGGGACAGCCGCGATCCCGAGCAGCGCCACCCGGCCGACGCTGATCAGGCCCCTGCGGGCGAACGGCCACGCCTTCATGCAGCCATTCTGTCCGCCGGCGCGGCCCGGGACAGTAGGCCTAACCCCCCGGTTCGACCCCTACGGGCGCCCCGGCGAGCAGTGGGGCATCGACGCCGGTGCCTCGGCTGGCTGGTATAACTCCCGTCGTGCGGTTCAAGACTCTTCGCGCTGCGGCGGTGGCGATCGTCCTGCTCGTGAGCGCCGGCTGCCAGTCGGACGCGACGCCGGCCCCGGGCCCGAGCGCCTCCGGGGCGCCGGCCTCGGCCGCGCCGATGCGGCCCGACCCGCGGGGGCAGATGGCCGCGGCGGCCGCGGCCGGGTTCGCGTTCAAGTTCTCGCCGCCGGCCGCGCTGGGCGGCTACGACGCGATCTATGAGGGCGGCACCGGCGCGATGCGGTTCGACCAGGCCGGCACCGTGTCCCTCGTCATCGGCACGGACGTCTGGCTCGAGATCGAGCCGCAGTCGGGCCGGTACCGCCACCTCGACCTGCTGAAGTACACCGGCACCGTCCCGGGCGCGCCGGCCACGGTCAAGCAGCTCGGGTATGCCCTCGGGCTACCCGCGGCGCTGCTGCAATGGGTCGCCGCGGGCACCGACGCCACCGTCACCGGGCCCGCGTCCTACACCGTGCGGGTCGACCTTGACGCACTCCGTCTCACCGATCCCGCGGCCGCGCACGTGACCGAGCTGTACCAGCGGCGGATCGCGCCCGGCAGCGGGCCGCTGGTCGCGACGGTCGAGCTGGACGCCCAGGGGCGGCTCGCCACGATCACCGTGCCGATGAAGCTGGGCGAGGTCACGACCGCGGCCGTGCTGCGGGTCACCGACGGGGCGACCATGCACATCACGCCGCCCCAGGGCACGGCCGAGGAGGCCACGCCCGAGCAGTACCTCTGATCAGGCGTACAGCTGCCGGCGGTAGTTGGATTCGGCGTAGTACTCCTCGAGCTCTTGCAGCGTCTCCGGGGTGTTCTGGACGCTCTTGACCAGCGCCGCGTGCGACGGCAGGGCGTCCGGCGTCCACGTCTCGGGCTTCCACAGCTTCGAGCGCATGAACGCCTTCTGGCAGTGGAAGAAGATCGTGTCGATGTCGACCACGACGGCCAGGACCGGGCGGTGGCCCTCGACGACGAGCTCGTCGAACCACGGCGCGTCGGCGAACAGCCGCGCACGGCCGTTGATCCGCAGGGTCTCGCGGCGGCCCGGGACCAGGAAGATCAGCCCGACGTGCGGGTTGGCCAGGATGTTGTGGAAGCCGTCGGCACGCTTGTTCCCGGGGCGCTCCGGCAGGGCGATCGTGCGGTCGTCGATGACGTAGGTGAACCCCGGCGGGTCACCCTTGGGCGATACGTCGCAGTTGCCCTCCCCGTCGGACGTGCCGACGAGGACGAAGGGCGACAGGGCGAGCCAGTCGCGGTCGGTCCGGCAGAGGCGGTCGCGTTCCTTGGTCACGGCCCGGGGCTTCGGCGACCCGAGCAGCTCCTCCAGTTCTGTCACCGAGGTGATCTGCATGTGCTCAGAATACGTCCGGTAACAACCTGTAACAGAACAGCTATTGTACGGCCGGACGTGTGCCATTAGCTTCTGCTCATGACGGGACAACGCACCGACGCGTACCTCGACGACCGCGCGCACGTCTTCCACTCCTGGTCGGCCCAGCGGACCCTCGACCCGGTCGTCGTGGACGGCGGCGAGGGCGCGACCTTCTGGGACGAGACTGGCCGGCGGTACCTCGACTTCGCCTCCCAGCTGGTCAACCTCAACCTCGGCCACCAGCACCCCCGGGTCGTGGCCGCCATCCAGGAGCAGGCCGCCAAGCTGTGCACGATCGCGCCGACGTTCGGCAACGCGGCGCGCAGCGAGGCCGCCCGGCTCATCGCCGAGGTCGCGCCCGGCGACCTGCGGCACGTGTTCTTCACCAACGGCGGCACAGAGGCGAACGAGCACGCGGTGCGGATGGCCCGCGGCACCACCGGCCGGCACAAGATCCTGGCCGCGTACCGCTCGTACCACGGCGCCACCACCGGCTCGATCACACTCACCGGCGACCCGCGCCGCTGGCCGAACGAGCCGGCGATGCCGGGCGTCGTGCGGTTCTTCGGCCCGTATCCGTACCGCTCCCCCTTCCACGCCGACAGCGAGGAGCAGGAGACCGAGCGCGCGCTGGCCCACCTCGAGGAGGTGTTCACGCTCGAGGGCCCGCACACCGTCGCGGCCGTCATCCTGGAGTCGGTCGTCGGCACCAACGGCATCCTGGTCCCCCCGCCCGGCTACCTGGCCGGCGTGCGCGACCTGTGCGACCGCCACGGCGCGCTGCTCATCGCCGACGAGGTGATGAGCGGGTTCGGCCGCTGCGGCGAGTGGTTCGCGGTCGACCGCTGGGGCGTGGTGCCCGACCTCATCACGTTCGCCAAGGGCGTCAACTCCGGTTACGTACCCCTGGGCGGCGTCATCCTCGGCCCGCGCGTCTACGAGACGTTCGCCGATCGCCCGTTCCCCGGCGGCCTGACGTACTCCGGCCACCCCCTGGCCTGCGCCGCCGCCGTGGCCACGATCGAGGTCATGCGCGACGAGGGCATCCCCGAGCGCGTCCGCGACCTGGGCGAGCGCGTGGTCCGCCCGCGCCTGGAGAAGCTGCGCGAGCGCCACCCGTCCGTCGGCGACGTGCGCGGCCTGGGCCTGTTCTGGGCGATCGAGCTGGTCCGCGACCGCGGCACGCGCGAGATGCTCGTGCCGTACAACGCCGCCGGCGAGGCCGCGCGCCCGATGGCCGAGGTGATCGCCGGCTGCAAGGCCCGCGGCGTGTGGCCGTTCACCCACTTCAACCGCGTCCACGTCGTGCCCCCGCTGGTCATCACGGAGGACGAGCTGCTGCAGGGCATCGACGCCATCGACGACGCCCTGGACGCCGCCGACGCCTACGCCACCGCATAGACCCGGCCTTGCGCCGCCGCGCTCGCCGCTCGCCGCTCGCCGCTCGCCGGCACCTCAGGCACGCGACGAGCGCGGCAGCGCCCCACTGGAGTAGGGGCGCTAGGTCCGTACGATGACGACATGCCGGGCCCCCAACGCTTCGCCCCGCCCGCCGCGGACGCATTGACGTTCCGGCCAGGCTTCTGGCGCACATTTTCGGTTGTGCTGGCGATGACCGTGCCGATTTGGTTGGTGTTGTTGCTCCTGATGAACACGCTGGCCACGGCGCCCCGGCCCCTGCAGGACTGGTTACTGCTCGTCCAGCTCCTTACGGGACCGTTCGTCTACGCCGGAGCGTTTGCCCTGACTCGCTGGTCGCGGTGCCGGGACTGGCTGCGTGTCTCCAGTGCGGGGCTGGAGTTGGCCAGCGGCGGCTCGTCTCCGATCCTGGTGCGCTGGCCGGCGCTTGAGTCCGTGCGTCTCGTGCGCCGCTTCGGCACACCGATGCTGGAGGTGACACCCACCGGACCGGAAGGTGTGCACGTCCACACTGGGGGATCTTTCATGCCACCGCGACAGAGCCGCAACGGCCGCGACACGTTCGTCGTCGATATCTGGCTGCTGCGTCCCGGCCGCGCCGCGCTGCGCTCCGCCTTGGAACGCCACCTACCACCCGGCACGATGCTTGTGCCATAAGCCGAGCATGAATGTACCAAGCGTTTGACACAATCGTCGGTGGTAGCCCATCCTTCTTGTATCACTCGCTTGATACAAGAAGGATGGGGTGCCCGTGCTGTCGTTCGGGGTGCTGTTGTTCGGCCTGATGGCATGCGCCGCGCTGGTCACGATGCTGGTACTGCGGGCCTCGCGTCGACCGGCTGTCGAAGTGGTCGACATCCCCAGGGCCGTCGCCCGGCGCACGGCCGTGCTGCGATGGGCGGGCGTGACGATCGGCTTGATCGTCGGCATCATCGCCGCCCGATCCGGTGAACTCGGCACAGGGCTGTTGCTGGCCGCACCACTGTTCGGACTGTGCACGCTCCTCGGCGTACTTGCCGGGGAACTGACGGTCCGGCCACCGCGCGGGCCGACGCGGACCGCGGCTGTTGAAGTCCGTCACATCCACGACTACCTGCCGCGTCAGCTCAGCCGGGCGGTCGCCGCCGCGGGGGGAGTGCTGTTGGTGCTGCTCACCTTGACGACGGCGGCCGGCAGCCCCGATGACATGGGACGCCCCGGACGCTCGCTCGGCCGGCAATGCACGTCCGACATGTTCGAGAGCCACGGCCCGTGGCCGGGCCTGTTCTACACCGGTCAGCTGGCGGTTATCGTGCTGGTTGGCCTGCTGATGGCGTACGTCGCCGTGCGCACCATCGTCCGGCGACCGCGATCCGGTAGTACCAGCGACCTGGCCGGCGATGACGCGCTGCGCAGGCGCGCGGCCCGCACCGTCACTGGTGGCGTTGGCATCCTTATCGCCATCCCTCTCGCCGGTGTCAGCCTGACCGCGGCCGGTGGCCTGTTCGGCATCTCCTGCGCGCCGACGTGGTGGACGGTTACGGGCTGGGGGCTGCTTGCACTGGTTCCTGCATCGCTTGCCATGGCGAGCTGGTGCGTAGCCACGGTATTCACCTCGCTGGACCGAGCCGACCCGCGGGTGCGGACGCCGTGACCGATCGTCCGGCGTTGACGGTGGTCACCGACGATCCCACGCCACCGTACGAGCAACTGCGCCGCCAACTGATCGAGCTGGTCCGCTTCGGTGTGCTGGCCCCGGGCGACCGCCTCCCACCCTTACGTCAGCTCGCGGCCGACCTGGGGCTTGCCGTCGGCACGGTCGCCCGGACGTACCGTGAACTTGAGCTGGCCGGGATCGTGGTCTCCCGGCGGGGTGGCGGAACGCGCGTGGCAGCGGCACCTCCCTTCGAGCCGGATCCGACCGAGGCGTTGCGCGACCGCGCGACCGCGTTCGTGCGTGAGGCGCGCCTCCTCGGCGCGGAAGATGATCAGATCGTGTCGGCGATCGCTCGGGTGCTCGGCCGCTGAGTTCGCTTCAGCCGACGAACGGCTGGCGGCGCGACACCAGCAACGACGGTCTGTGCTGACCGTTTGGCGCATGACCGGACACGACGAGGCCCTTGACCAGTCCTCGGAGCCGTTCACCCGCGCGTCGAGGAGTACCTCCATACGGGGCAGCGGAACGACCGTGCGGTCGCTAGCCTCACCGCCGTGTATCTGTTCAGGCCCGCACTCGCGGGAATACTCGGTGCCGCGATCGCCTGCGGCACCGGCGTGCTCGCGGCCGCCCAGGCCGCGGAGGCGCCCGCGCTCACCGTCACCGGCACGGTGTCGTGTGACGCGATTAGCAGCAACTGGGTCATCCAGTGGAGTGTGCGCAGCAACCAGGACAAACCCGGCGCCCTGTACTACGCGGACACCTCCCCACGGATCGGCACCTCCCAGGCCGGCACCCTCGAAGGGATGGGCGGGGGCACCGGCATCCCGGCCCGGCAGGACGGGGCGCTGGTCGGCACGCTGCGGCTGCCCGACTTCGGGTTCACCACCGCCCAGCTCAACGTCACCGCGCAGTACGGCGTGCCCCAAACGTTCGTGTACGCGACGGGGAACGTGGCGCTCACCGGGCGCTGCGGGCCGTCGATCATGCCGACCGTGAGGTTCGAGTCGCGATGTGACGGGGAGCTCGACGCGCATGTCAGCGAGCCGGTCAACGGGGCGCGGGCGTGGGTCATCATCTACAGCCACGTGGTGAACACCTACCAGAACGGCTACGTCCTGCAGCCGGGGCAGAGCTACGTGCTGCCGATGGTGGCCGCAGGCTCGGCCGAGGTCGAGGTTCAGGTGTGGGGCGTGCCGTTCGCCACCGGCCGCTGGCAGCAGCCGGCCGGGTGCGGGCCAACCGTGCCGGATCGGCTCAAGACCGGCGAGCGGCTGGTCCGGGGCCGCGCCGGCGACGATCGCATCACCTCGCCGGACGGACGGTTCACGCTCGTCCTGCAGGACCTGGACGGCAACCTGGTGCTGTACGAGTACGGCCGGCGAGCCCTCTGGGCGACCGGGCCGAACACGGGCATCTGGCTGGCCAACGAGGGCGGCAACGGCCTGCGGGAGCACCGCCGAGACGGCACCGAGACCGGGCTCCTCGGCCGCGCCGCTCCCGGCGGGCCGGTGACGCTGGTGGTGCAGAACGACGGCAACGTCGTCGAGTACCGCGACAGCGACCACGCGGCCCTGTGGGCATCCAACACGTGCTGCCACGCCCCCGCGCCGCCGCAGCCGGCGGCCGGCGCGCACCAGCTCAACACGGGGCAGGCACTGGTGCTCGGCCGGAGGATCACGTCGCCGAACGGGGTGTACAGCCTCGTGCTGCAGGACTTCGACGGCAACCTGGTGCTCTACAAGAACGGCACCCAGGCGCTGTGGGCGTTCGGCATGCGCGCGGACTCCTGGTTCGTCAACCAGCCCGACGGCAACCTCGTGGCCTACAAGTCCGAGGGCGGCGTCGCCTGGGCCTCCAACACCTACGGCAAGGGCGCCGGGACCCTGACCCTCCAGGACGACGGAAACCTCGTCCTCTACCGCAACATCGACCGCGCCGTCCTGTGGTCGACCAACACCTGGGGTAAATAGCGCAATGCGCCGGCCGTCACGGGGGTGAGCACCAGCTTGCCCGTCGTGCGGCCGGCGCAAGGCCGATCGCGTGGCGTCCGGAGATTCTGGGACTAGCGGTAAATCTCGGCCAGGCGGGGGTAGCGGGCGCGCACCTCACGGTCATCGTCGTGATCGAAGTCGTCGCCGAGTAGCGGCCCGTTGAACGTGTCTGCGGGGAGCTCGGCGCGCGCCGCGTCGACGGCGGCGTAGAAGTCCTCGTCCTCGTCGAACGCCGCTCCGCCGACGCCGATCATGTCCTCGCACTCGAGGAAGTCGTCGTCGGAATCGATGCCGAGTTCGGCGAGCGTGTCCGGGTCCCGCAGTGCCCGCTCCCAGGTGCTGCGGCCCTGCGCGACGAGCCAGCCGCGGAAGTAGTCGAAGGCGTCGTCGGAGCAGCCTCCTTTCATGAGGTAGGCAGCACCCCAGAGGTTCCAGTCGTATGACTCCGCGTCGAGCGCGTCATACCGGAGGTCAAACGCGACGGCCGCCTCCCGGCCGAGCTCGGTGAGGCGGTCACCGATGCGCTCGGCCACTTCCCCGGCGCCTTCGGCGGTCCGGGTGTCGTCTACGCCCTCGCGTGCGCGGTCGACGATCGTCCAGAACTCGTCTCGATCCATGATCGCCATGCCCGCGATCCTGCCATGCCCGGCGGCCCGCCGGTGCGGTTACGACTGCCCCGTTTGGCGCCTCGTACTGGCATCACATCGCCCGCTCGCCTCGAGCGCCCCGAAACGTCTGTCCGGACCGTAGACGCTCGTGTCATCGGACGACGTACGTTGGGGCTTGTGACCGACAGCGAGTGGGATCTGGACGATGTGCTGGTTACGATCAGCGTTTCCGCCGCTGTTGCCGAGCTACCGCTGGCTGCGTGGATGGCCAGTGGCCCGGGTCCTAGAGACTGCACCCGGCCGGAATCCCCGCGATCTCGATCGACGGGCGAGGCGCTTCCGCCGACGGTGATTCCGCTGGCGTACCGCAACGATCGCGAGTCGCGTGCCCTGATCGCGGCCGGCAGGATCGTGTCGCCGTGGCGGGACGTCCCGTGGGACGTCGACAACTGGGGCGAGCCGCCGTGTGAAGTCCGCGGCCCGCGACCCTTTGACCGGTCGGTGGCCGACTCGGGATGGGTGGACCGCCTGGCCGCGCGTGTCCTCGGCGAGGCGCCGCGGGGTCCCGTGGACGCGGAGACCGCGCGTCTGGTGCTCGAACGGGTGCCGGAGTTTGCCGCTGCGGCACCTGTCCTGGTGCGCAGGCTCGCGGCCGAGGCGCGCTGGGAGGAGCTCGACGTGATCGTGCAGCTGGCCGGTGCGGCCGCGCTCGTAGACGTCGGTCCCGTGTTGTGCGACGTGCTCATGTCGGACGCCAGACCGCCCCGTCCCGGACACCTCGTGGATATGCTGGGTCAGCTCAGGTACGGTGACGCCGCACGGCTGCTGGAAAGCCTGGTCGGACAGTTCGTGTACGCGGATGGGGACTTGTCCGACGCTCGGCGATGCCTACGCGCGCTGGCTGTGATGGGTTCCGATGCACGGATAAGGCTGACGCTCATCTCCTGGGGTCGCGACTGGCCGGCACAGGTTCCACAGTGGGCGGCCCAGGAGTTGGAAGCCACGGGCGATCGAATTCCCTCACCTCTCGGCCCGGACGAATGGACAGCCCGCGGCAGAACCCGGGCTGACTGTGCCGACGCGCCGTGACGAGAAGGCGTGGAACCGGTTCTAGACGGATCTGACCTGTGATCGCGTTTGCGCCACCAGCCGAGGATGTCGAGGTTGTGCATCAGCCCAAGACATCCCGTCTTCGACACGAGCGAGCGCCAGCCTCCAGATCGGCCAGCCGAACGGCGTACGAAACACGTAGCGGCCATTGGAGCCGCCAGGTCAGCGCCGGTGCGTGGACGCTGGTCGACGAGCCGTGACTCGCGTTACTTGAATGCCGGGCGGTCGATGGCTTTCACAGCTGCCGGACGCGCAGTACGCCGGTCAGCATCGGGAGGGTGAACTCGCCGCTGGTGGTCTCCGGTCTGCTCGCGAGGAAAGCACGGATCCGGCCGAGCGCGACCTCTCGTTCCTGTTCTGGCATGACCAGCACCCCCGCGCGCGTCGCGATTGTCGCGACGAGGGAGTCGGCGGTGCGGCGCTGCCCGTGCGGGAACTCGGCCTGCTCCGGCGAGCCGAACTGGGCGACCAGGCCAATGTCGGGAAGGTGCAAGCCTGCCGTCGCGGCGCGCCAGCTGCTGAGCGTGTCACGTGGGCCAATGGCCGCGCTTCCGCTGACCCGCTCGAGTCCGGCAACCCAGTCGACTCGGTCGTCCATGACGTTCCACAGGCCGGCCAGGATGCCGCCGGGTGTGAGGACCCTGGCTATCTCGGGCCCTGCGACGGCCATGTCGAACCAGTGCAGGGCGTTTCCGGCCAGTACGGCATCGACGGACGCGTCCGGCAGCGGTATCGCCTCGGCACTACCCGGCAGGGCACGGACAGCCGGCAGCGCGCGGCGCAGCTCGGTCAGCATCGCCGGGTCGGGCTCGACCGCGATGACGTCGGCGCCCAGCGCGACCAGCGTGGCGGTGAGCTTGCCGGTTCCGGCGCCGAGGTCGAGCACTCGCGGGCCGGGCACGGGCTCCAGCGCCCAGCGCACCGCGGCCGGCGCGTAGTCCGGGCGATGCTCGGCATATGCGACCGCCGCTGCGCCGAACGACGAGGCCTGAAGTAGCCGCGCGTCCAGTTCCATACGGCCACCCTATCTGTGCCGCAAGCACCTCTACCGCTGCGATGAGATCTGCATCTGGCCGCTGACCGCGCTGAGCACACTGGCGCCTCTGGTGACGAGCGCCCTGACCGGGCCGCGGCCGAGCGGGTGTTCCACGTCGTCGCCCCCGCACTGCCGCCCGGACGGCCGGACCTGCGACGGGTACCGCGACCGAACGTGCTCTCCCCTCAGGACCCATCGAATCGATAGCCACACCACAGCCGTAGACGACCTTGCGGCTGAAGGTCTGCGGGCCCGATCGGCTGCTTGCCACGGGACTCCTCGTCACGCCGGCGTGTGCGGCCGCGGTACCACGCTCAACCAGGCCCTTGATCGTGGCGCGGCGCGAGGAGGCCGGCGGCGTGCTCGCCGCCGCCGGCCTCGAGGTGCTCGACGACGCACCCTACGACGCGTTCCGCCACCGCGTGGACCAGGCCATCCAGCGCGACATCCTGGTCGCCCCGCAAGCCGGCCGCACAGCGCGAAACAGGCGCTACCGGTTGAACTGGAACCAGTTGAGGTTGACGAAGTCGACGCCTGCCGTGCCGGTGAAGGTGAGGAACACCGTGTGGACGCCGGTGGCCGAGCCGGAAAGGTTGGTGGTGGTGCTAATCCAGGTCTGCCAGCCGCCGGTGGAGGTGACCGGGACGCTGGCGATGATCGGGCCGGTGGTGGAGTCCAGGCGGTACTGGATGGTGCCGCTGGACGCGCCGGACGCCAGCCGCGTGGTCACCGACGCCGCGGTCGGGGTGCCGAAGTCCATGTTGGTGTAGCCGAGCCAGTCGCCGGGCGTGATGTAGCCGACGTTCTGGCCGCCGCCGGTGTCGGTGGTGGTCTCGGTCTGGGTGCCGGACTGGCTGCTGAAGCTCTCCGCCCGCCGCACGCTGTACGCATTGGGCAGTCCGGCGCCGGCGTTGAACTGAAGCCAGTTGAGGTTGACGAAGTCGACGCCTGCGGTGCCAGTAAAGGTGAGGTACAGCCGGTGCACGCCGGTGGCCGCGCCGGTCAGGTTGGTGGTGGTGCTGGTCCAGGTCTGCCAGCCGCCGGTGGAGGTGACCGGGACGCTGGCGATGATCGGGCCGGTGGTGGAGTCCAGGCGGTACTGGATGGTGCCGCTGGACGCGCCGGAGGCCAGTCGGGTCGTGACCGAGGCCGGCGACGCCGCGCCGAAGTCGAGGTCGTAGGCGAGCATGTCGCCGGGCGTGATGTAGCCGACGTTCTGGCCGCCGCCGGTGTCGGTGGTGGTCTCGGTCTGCGTCCCGGACTGGGCGCTGTAGCTCTCGGCCCGGATCTGGGTGTACGCGCTGCGCGTCGTCTGCTGCGTGCCCCACGGGACCTGCGGCGAGCTGTAGTAGTTGATCCCCTGCACCGTCCACCGCGGACCCTGCGCGCCGAGCCGCACCTTGAACGTGTCCCAGTTACGTGCCGACTGCGGCGACCACGCCAGCTCGGCCAGCGCCGGCAGCCGCGGGAACGCCATGAACTCGATGTCGGCCAGCTTGGTGATCGTCTCGGTCCACAGTGGAGCCTCGACGCCGAGGATCGCGCTGGCCGCCACGCCGGAGAGGTAGGCGCCCGGGTCCCAGTTGTAGGCGGTCTGCACCTCGATCAGGCCGGCCCACGTCTGGCCGAGCGGGGTCGAGTTGGTGTACTTCATGTCGAGGTACGCCTTGTTCGCCGGCGACAGCAGGATCTTGTCGCCCTTGCTCACCGCGGCGCTCAGGTCCGCGTCCGATGTGGACGTTCCCCAGTACTGCGCGACACGGTTCGTCGTGTGGTTGGCCTTCCCGATCTGGTGCCAGCCGATGACGGTCTTGCCGGCCGCGCCGACGAAGGGCTGCACGCGGTTCATGAACGTGGTGTAGTCAGCCGCCGGCGTGCTCGACGCCTCGTCGCCGCCGATGTGCAGATACGGCCCGGGGGTGATGGCGGCGAGTTCGTTGAGCACCTGCTGCACGAACGTGTACGTGACCTCCTTGCTGACGCACAGCGAGCTGAAGCCGACGTTCGTGCCGGTGTAGAGCGGCGGGGCCGTGTTGTTGCAGTTGAGCTGCGCGTAGGAGGCGAGCGCGGCGTTGACGTGGCCGGGCATGTCGATCTCGGGCGCGATGGTGATCTGCCGCGACGCCGCGTAGGAGACCAGGTCGGAGTACTGTGCCTTGGTGTAGTAGCCGCCCGCGCCGCCGCCCACCTGGGTGCTGCCGCCCACGGTCGCCAGCTGCGGCCAGGCGTCGATCACGATGCGCCAGCCCTGGTCGTCGGAGAGGTGCAGGTGCAAGACATTGATCTTGTACTGCGCGATCTCGTCGATGTACCGCTTCACCACATCGGGGGCGAAGAAGTGCCGGGACACGTCGAGCATCGCGCCGCGGTACCCGTAGCGTGGGTAGTCGACGATCCGGCCGCCGGTGATCGTCCACGGTCCGCTCTGGACGGTCTTCGCCTCGACCGTCGCCGGCAGCAGCTGCCGCAGCGTCTGCACGCCGTGGAACAGCCCGGCCACCGTCTGGGCCCGGATCGTGACCACCGAGGCCGTCACGTCGAGCTGGTAGCCCTCGGCGCCCACGCTCGCGTCGGCGCCGGACAGCAGCAGCCCGATGCCGCTCGTCGGCGTGCCGGTGGTGGTGGAGACCGGCAGCGCGTAGCCAGTCGACGGGCGCAGGACGCCGGCCAGGTAGTCGCCGACGTCGGTGGCGCCGGACGCAGCCTGGATCGCGGCGTTCGACGGCAGCGTGTAGGTCACGCCGGCCGAGGGCTGCACCGACACCGGCACGGGCACGACGTCGGAGAGGCTCACCGCGGCGCTGGCCGGGGAGGCCGTCAGCAGCCAGGCGGCGCCGGTGGCAGCGGTCGCGACCGCCACGGCGGAGGCGAGCAGCAGGTTGCGCGGGGAACGGTGCACGGCATCCTCCAGCGAAACTGTTAAGTTTCCTGCTAGTTTGACGGCACGCTATGTCCCGCGCGGGAAAGTGTCAAGGGAGTCACCGGGTCCGGCGCACGGCCGGCGAACCGGCGGGTAGGTCGTCTGGGCGCACCCCTGCGCCTGCTGGCGCTGCCGCGCCTCGACCGCGAACCGGCTCAGGTAGATCAGCGCGCCGCCCAGCACGCCGACGTCGGAACGGGAGATCGGTCGAGACGAGTCCGAGCATGCATGGGCAACCGCGCGGCGGGAAGATGACCGATAGCTGCCACGCGGCGTGGCGCCGCGTCAGACGGCGGCCGTGTTCCCACCGTCACGCGAGCCAACGAGCCGCCTCGCGGCATGAGAGTGCACTGCGTCGAGCGGAACGAAGCAGCCGGAGGCGGCGCCGTCTCGCGAGCGAGGAGGACTCAGCGGGCGGGACCCGCCTTGGACGACGGCCGCCACTCCCGCCTGATCAGCCCGTACACCCACGAGTCCGAGACCTCGCCGTTCACGACGCAGTCTTCGCGCAACGTCCCTTCACGCACGAATCCGAGCTTCTCCAGGACGCGAGCAGACGCCGCGTTGCGCGTATCGGTCTCGGCCTGGACTCGATTCAGGTCCAAGGTGTCGAATGCCCACTTCAGCAAGGCGTGCGCAGCCTCAGTCGCGTAGCCGTGGCCCCATGCTGCATCGTCGAGGCAGTAGCCCATCGACGCGCTGCGGTAGTCCGGGTTCCACCGGGTCAGACTGCACCAGCCGATGAACGCCCCGTCGGAAACACGGTCCATGGCCAGCCGTGTCCCGGTGCCTTCCTCTGCCATCTGCCGGCAAGCCAGGATGAACCGCTCGGCGCGTACCCGCTCGCTCCAGGGCGGCGCGTCCCAGTAGCGCAGCACGTAGGCGCTGCTGTGCAGCGCGAAGAGGGCGTTCGCGTCGGCGTCGTTGAACGGACGCAGTCGCAGGCGAGCGGTCTGCAGCGTGGGGGTAGTTAGGGACATGGGTGCCATGTTGCCTCTCATGAGGTGGTGGCCGCGCAACCGCACACGCTATGCCGATCACGCACAACCGGGGTTTCTCGCGTGTTGGGCGACCGCCCGGATCGCGGCAGACGTGCTCGCCAAGGACGTATCGGTGATTATGAACGCCGACTGGAACGCGGCGGCCCCGCCCCGTTCGCAGTCAAACCTTAGCCATGCCGCGGAAGGCCCGCCGAGTCTCTGTTACGGCTGCCCTTACCGTAGCGCGATGGGAATGTACCCGATGTACAAAGAGATTCCGGCGACCTTGCTGGCCCGGCTGCTCGAACACCCCGATGACGAGAAGTGGGTCGACGGACTCCTGTTCGAGGCCCTTGATCCGGACTCGGACACTGCGCCGGACTGGAGCGCGGCGGCGAGCTACTCGACCCTGACCGACGAGGAACTTCGCGCGCGCTTTACCTGGCCCCGCCTGACGTTCACCGCCGGGCAGCGGCGCCGGCTCGGCTGGTACGACCTCGGCAAGTACCCGGATCCGGACTGGTTCGGCCACTTCCTCTTTGCGGCCGACACCCCACAACGGATCGATCTGACGGGCGTGCTCAGCGACAGCGGCGACTGGGATGAAAGGACCGCTGCCTGGGAGAAGATCGCGGAGGCGCCGATCCAGGTCGCGCACCACAGTGCGTACCACGAGGGGGACAGCGAGTATGCCTTCGGTTCGGATGTTCCCTGCTACGGCATCAACGGGTACCGCACCGCCGGGGACCTGGCCATCATGTGGGACAAGATCGAACGCGTCCTCGCCGCCTACCCCGAACTCGCCGATAGCATCATCGAGAAGTTCGACCACGAGATCAGGTACTACTACGGCTGCGTTGCCCGGGGCAGCGTCGACCTGTACGTGGTCTGGTAGCGAAAGCACTGGCGCACGTGGCGCTTGAACCGGGAGTGCACCGTGCCCGACAGCATCCAGAGGTGGCCACGCTGTCACTCGTCACCGTCATGTAAAAATGTAAAACACCGTGTCATCGGCATGTCCGTAAGCTGGGCGACCTCGACTCGTCGTGACGCTTCGTAGCGCGCGGGTCGCGGCAGATCCGCGCACCCGGCCTCGTTGGCGCGCGGCCACGGCAGAGAAGGTCGGCAGATCAGAGATGACGCATGGAGCATGCCGAGCGGCACCAGAGCGGGGCGGACCGCCAACACCGACAAGAAGTCTCAGCCCGGTTCGTGGATGATGCGGACCATCCTTGCCTGTACGAGACACGGATAGCCCCCTTTCTGGCCGCAGATGCGGCCGCCTAACGGGGGCTGAAATACGGCGCTGACCGTTGTCGGTGGGTCGACAACCATGAGGTACAGGATAGGTAGATAGGTCGGTTTACAGCTGACGTGATCGTCATCGCGGTCCGCCGATAGTTATGCGCTCTGCCTGTCATCCACCATGTCCTGTCAACCGCGGGCGGCTTCCACCCGGTTGTACCGGCAGGAGGACCCGGATGACCCGAGCACCCGCACCACCCGAAGGCTTTGCCGAGTTCGTGGCCGCGCGCTCCCATGCGCTGCTGCGCGCGGCGTGGCTGCTGACCGGCGACGCCGGGCGCGCCGAGGACCTGTTGCAGACCGCGCTTGCCCGCAGTTGGCAGCACTGGAACAGGATCGCCGAGGGCGGCAATCCCGAGGGGTACGTCCGGCGGGTGCTCTACAACACGTACATGAGCTGGTGGCGGCGGCACTGGCGCGGGGAACTGCCGAGCGCGGCGCCGCCTGACCGGGCCGGCGCCGAAGACGTCGCCGCCGACTCGGCCGGCCGCGACGGGCTGCGCCGCGCGCTGGCGCGCCTGACCGTTCGCCAGCGGGCGGTGGTCGTCCTGCGCTACGTCGAGGACCGCACGGTCGCCGAGACGGCCGAGCTGCTGGGCTGCTCAGCCGGCACCGTGAAGACCCTGGCCTTCCGGGCTCTGCAGACGCTGCGCGCGGACGCCACCGTGCGATCGCTGCTCACCGACGAAGGAGTTGAGCATCATGACGCATCCTGACGGCGGCCGCGAGATCGGCCGGCTCCTCGACAGGCTGGTGCCCGAACTCGCGGCGCCGCCCGATCGGCTGCCCGCGGTCGGCCGCCGAGTGCGTCGCCGGCAGCTGCGCGCCAGCGCCCTGGCCGCAGCGTGCGTCGCCGTCGTCCTGCTCGGCGGGGCAGTCGCGATCGCCACCGCCCGTCCAGACACGAACGGGACAGCCGGTCCGCAACGGCCGGTCGCCGGCGACTGCCCGGCGATGCCGCCACAGTTCGCGTCCGCGGGGAACTCGGGCCTGCCGTCCACCGCGCCCGGCAACCTGGCGCCGTCCGGCGCGGTCCGTGCCGTCTTGTGCCGTTACAACCCGGTGCCCGAGCTGCCTCGTGGGCGCCCAGGCCCGCCGCGGCGGCTCGTCCTCACCCGCGATGTCGCTGGCCTGGTCGCCGTGCTGAACGGGCTCCCGGCCGAACCCGACATCGACCCCTGCGGCCAAATCGGCGACGGCGGCGGGTACCTCACCCTTGAGTACGGCGACGGCGCGAAGGCGACCGTCGAACTCGCCAACGCCTGCGGGTTCGTCCGGCGCGGCGCGATCACCCGCTATCAGGGCGGCGACGCGGTGGAGGCGTTCGACGCCCGGTTCACAGCGCAGGAGCTCGCGGTGGCCAGACCGGCCGACGTGCCCCCGGCCGGCTGCGTCCAGCGGCTCACCAGCGGACCAGCCGACGGCAGGTACAGCCCGGACCCGGCCTCCGACGTCTGGATCTACACCTACGGGCAGGACCACCGCTATCTGCCGGTGCCTCTCGCGGTCGTCACCGCATGCCGATACGTGCGCGGCCCCGACGGCAACTGGGACCGCACCCGCCAGGTCACCGACCGCGGCGTCGCCCGCGACACCGCAACGGCGGTGGAGGCGGCGGCGAAGACGGCCGAGGGCGAGATCCCGTACCTGAACTGTTCGTCCCCGCCGAAGACGGTGGACGTGCTGATGCTGCGCGACGTGGTCGGGGAGACCCGCGAGGTGCGGGTCACCCGCGATGCCTGCGCGGTGGTGACGTTCGGCTTCGACGGCGCCCCACCGTCCGCCGCGCTCGACAGCGTCCTCGATGGTCTGCTGGGCCGACCGAGGTAGGTCAGGGCGGGTGCCCCGGATGAACGCGGTCATGGAACGGTGGATCCAGACCTGCCGACGAGAGCTGCTGGACCGCACGTTGATCTGGAACCAGCCACATTTACTGCACGCCCTGCGCCAGTACGAGCGGCACTACAACGCGCACCGACCCCACCGCGGCATCAACAACGCCCGCCCCCTGCATCCGCTACTCGCACCGATCACCGACCCCAGCACAATCACACACCTCAACATCCGCCGACACGATCGGCTCGGCGGTCTCCTCCACGAGTACGAACACGCCGCTTGACCTGCCCGGACATGGTTTTCGGCACCCGCAGCCGCCCGTGGGAAGCTCGGCGAATGGCCATGGTGATCGATCTTGATGCGCGACCCCGTGGTGCGACACGGCGGCCCGGCCGGCGCTGGTGGGCGGCCACCCTCCTGATCGCCGTGGCGCTGGCGCTGGCGGGCGGCGCGCAGCCGGCGCTGCCGCCGGACCCGGCGACGGTGCTGCGGGGCGACGGGGTGAGCGCCGTCGCCGGCGACGAGTCCGCGATGTACGTGCCGGAAATCCTGGCGTTCCTGCACACCGGGATCACCAACGCCGGCTCCGAAGGCACCAACCGGGTCATCAAGACCGTCGCCCGCGACGCCTACGGCTTCCGTAACCCCGTTAACCAGCGACTACGAACCCGAACCGCCACCACCCGCAAAGCCGCGGGCATCTCGACCCCCGTTAATTTCGAAGAGCCGCAATACTGGCCGGGTTCGCCTATGTCGACGCCGACCTACCCGACGGCGACCGCATCCCGCTGATGCGACTGCGCTATCAACACTCAGCCCACCTCTGGGGCTTCGCGATCTACCTCGCCAGCCGCGACGGCTACCAAGACTCCGTCCTACCCAACGGCCTGCCGATCGGTACCGCCCAAGACGCCCTCGGCCTCTACCTCACCGACCTCAACCCCCGAAAAGGACCCCCGAAGGATTAACGGCGAGGACCACTTAGCGCCGCTGGCCAGGCGCGTCACGATCGCCAGCCTCGATGCGTAAGTAACGCGATGCTCGCGCTCGCACTGCTCGACGAGCGCCGCTACGCTGTGCCGGTCCTGCGTTTCTACCGCGATATGTTCGTCGATGGGAGAGTCAGACGTGTATGACACACGGGGACCTGCAACGCAACACCCAACGGGCTTGAACCGCCGCTGGCGCCAGTGGTCGGCTCGAGTCACAGCCACAGCCGCTTTCGTACTGCTTGCCGTCACCGGATTCGCGACGCCCGCACACGCGTGGAGCAGCAGCGTTTCGGCCAGCATCGCGAAGAGTTCCTGCACCCCCACCGCCACTTCGTGGTTTGGCGGCTACCCGACCATCGGGATCTTTCCCTATCCCAACCCGCAAGGAACCGTGAAGTTCTGCGTCTACAAGCTGAAGTTCGCTGACACCGACAGCACGGCCGACTACTACGGAATCGTGCTTCAGTCGAAGTGGACCTTCACCAAGGGCAGTCGCGACTACCCGGCGGCGATGAACCAGTCAGCGTACTCGAACATCGGCGCACTCAGCGCGGTCTACGACGGCACCGGGAGCTTTACCTCCAACGTCTCCTGCACCAGCCCGCTCACGATCGGACTGAACATCGGTGTGTTTTCAGCCGCGGTCACCCCAACGGTCTGTTCCGGATTCAAGGTGACAGCGGCGGGTGCCACAACCACCGGAGACTCCTGGTCCAGCCCGAAGGCCGGGGGCCTCACCACGCTCGAGACCATGTATGTGCAAAAGGTGCCGCAGGGCAAGGTGCCGCTGTTCTCGGTCAACTTCGGTATTCCGCAGTACGACGTCTGGTTCGACACGCAGTGGCACTCGACAACACACATCGTTTACCAGTACTGGAACAACTTCTAAAGCTTTTTGTTTAACCTGCCGGTCCGTCGATGTGACCCTGATTGCTCACGAGAGCAGCCCTTGTCTGATCATGGTTCTTGCTGAAGGAGACCATGACAAAGACAAGGGCTGTCGTGGTCAGTGTGCAGGATGCGGTGCCGGCTGGTGAACTGGGGAGGCTGGCGGCGTTGCGGGTATACCCGCTCATGACCCCACACGTCGCCGTACACGGGCCGTTGACCGACGATGAGGCCGCGCACTGGCTCGGCCGGATCACATCCGCCAGTTCCTGAACGTCGCCGGTTGCCGCGCCGTGCGCGGATCACGCAGACTGTGCGACCACGGCCGCCTGACGACACGGTGCGCTGTGCGATTGACGGAAGGACCGCACCTGTGGGCATGGTATTGGTCGGGCGGCGGCTATCCGCCGATGAGCTGCAGGCGGTACTGGAGGACCCGGCGAAGGTCGACGACCTGCTCTACGGCGACCTCGATGACGATCAGGCCGAGATGCCCGAACCTGAACTGGATCTGGACAAGTCCTGGCACGGCATCCATTACCTGCTGACCGGCACCGCCTGGGAAACCGGTGCGGACCCGGCCGGAGCGGCAATCCTCGGCGGCGAGGAGATCGGCGCGGATGGTGGCTACGGGCCGGCCCGGCTGCTGCGCCCCGAAGCCGTCCGCACGATTGCCGCCGCGCTGGATGGGCTGAGCATCGAGTCGCTCCGCGCCCGTTTTGACCCGCAGGCGATGACGGCCGCGGACATCTATCCAACGATCTGGATGGATGGCGCCGACGAGTTTGACAGCTACCTTGCCCCGCATTTCACCGAACTTCGCCGTTTCTACCAGACCGCCGCGGCCGGCAGGCAGGCAGTGCTGCTCGCCATCACCTGATCGCCCGCAGGCGTCGGCTGAGGCATTCTGGCGCGGGCTGCGGCTCACCGCGGGGCGGCTGTGGCGCTGCCGCCCGGCGGTCCCGCACGGCACCGCGGACCCGCTGCCCGCCTGACGCATACCAGGAAGTTCTTGAAAGAAGTGTCGGATCGGGGCAGCGGTGTTCGTAGCAGGGGTGAGCGGCAGCCCACGATGGGCGCTCCGAACCACAGGAGATGATCCGAGATGCAGTACCTGGTTTCCGTGATCGACGACACGGCCGGCCTTGCCACCCCGGACGAGATGGCGGCCATCGACGCGTTCAACGACCGGCTCCAGGCGGAGGGTCACCGGGTGTTCGCCGGTGGCCTCGCGGCGCCCGCCTCGGCCACCGTCATCGACAACCGCGGTGAGGAGCCGCTGTTCACCGACGGGCCCTTCCTGGAGTCGAAGGAGTACATCATCGGCTTCTGGATCATGGAGGCGCCCGACCTCGACGTGGCGCTCAAGCTCGCCGCCGAGGGGTCGAAGGCCTGCAACCGGAAGGTCGAGGTGCGGCCGATCCTGTGAATGTGGTCGACGTCCAGGAAGCGATCACCCACGCCCACCGCGATGAATGGGCGCGGGTGGTCGCCGCCCTGACCAGGCGTTTCGGTGACCTCGACATCGCCGAGGAGGCATCGGCCGAGGCGTTCGCAACCGCCGTCGAGCGGTGGCCGGCCGACGGCGTACCCCCCAACCCCGGTGCCTGGCTGACCACCACCGCCACCCGCAAGGCCATCGACTGGATCCGGAGGGAGAACAAGCGCGACGACAAGCACAAGCAGGCTCAGCTGGTGTACGACGACCCGCCCGAGCCTCTGGGCGCCATCGACGACGAGCGGCTCCGGCTGATCTTCACGTGCTGTCACCCGGCGCTCGCGATGCAGACCCGCGTGGCGCTGACGCTGCGCATGGTCGCCGGTCTGACCGTGCCCCAGATCGCCCGTGCCTTCCTCGTGCAGGAGACCGCCATGCAGCAGCGGATCACCCGCGCGAAGGCCAAGATCAAGGCGGCTCGGATCCCGTACCGGGTGCCGTCCGCGGAGGATCTCCCGGCACGCGTCTCCGGCGTGCTGGCCGTCCTCTTCCTCGTCTTCAACGAGGGCTACCTGGCGACCGGTCCGGACACCGACCCAGTTCGTCATGACCTGACCGCCGAGGCGATCCGCCTCACGCGCCTGATCCGTGCGCTGATGCCGGAGGATGGTGAGGTGGCCGGGCTGCTGGCGCTGATGCTGCTCACCGAGGCCCGCCGCACCGCCCGGGTCTCGGCGAGCGGCGAACTGGTCACCCTCGCCGAGCAGGACCGCGGGGCCTGGGACGCGGCGCTGGTCGCCGAGGGCCATCGGCTGGTGCGCGAGCGCCCGGCCGCCGGGGCGGCTCCGGGTCGCTACCAGATCCTGGCAGCGATCAACGCCGTGCACACCTCCGCCCGCGACGTAAGCGACACCGACTGGTCGCGGGTCGTCGCCCTCTACGACCAGCTCGTCCGCCTCGACCCCTCGCCGATCATCGCCCTCAACCGGGCCATCGCGGTCGCCGAGGTCGACGGCCCGGAGGTGGCACTGGCGGCCGTCGACCGTCTTGCCGACAAGCTGGCCGGCTATCACGCCTACCATGCGACCCGCGCCGATCTGCTGCGCCGGCTGGGCCGCGGCCAGGACACGCGCGCGGCCTACGACAAAGCCATCGAGCTGGCGGGCAACACCGCCGAGATCGCCTACCTGACACGCCGCCGCGACCAGCTGGGGTAGTGCCCCGTGCGCAGTGACATCGGCATGCCGCGGGCGGCCGCCCTCGTGGACGGCCGCCCGGTCGTGCGGTGGATCAGGCGCCGCCGGCGGTCAGGGTGACCGTCTGCGGGGCGAAGGAGCTGCCGGTGGTGTCGATGCCCGCGGCCTTCGCGGCGTCGAGGGCCTTCTGCATGTAGTCGTTGGTGTACGCCAGACCCTCGGGCTTCTTCTTCAGTACCGTGTCCCCGGTCTGGTTCCTGGTGTTCATCGAGATGTCGACCGTGCGGTTCCAGTCCGCCTCGTCGACCAGGCCGATGCCCTTGGTGGCCGGCCACACGAGCTTGTTGACCTCGTTCATCTGCCACAGCTGGTGGGTCTTGCCGAGCTTGGAGCCCTTGGCCACGACCAGGTCGCGGCACTCCTCCGGCTTGTCGCGGCAGTACGCCCAGCCCTTGATGGTGGCGGTCAGGTCCAGTCCTGCCACGCGTACGGTCCCAGCGACAGCGCGCCGCTCCACCCGGCCACCAGCGGCGCGAGCGCGACCAGCGGCACGGTCTGGGACAGCACCACGTACGGCAGCAGCCCCCGCTCGACGACCCGGAAGCGCTGCATGAGCGCGGCGAGCAGGAAGCCGATGACGACGCCGGCGGCGAAGCCGGCCGCGGTGACGCCGAGGGTGAACAGGCACGCGTCGAGGACCACGCGCCAGATCGGGCGCCCGCCGGCGAGCTCGGGCCGGGCCAGGCGCTGCAGCACGGTGTACAAATGCGGCATGGACAGATCGTCGGCGCGGGGCAGGATCCGCACCCCGAAGACGGCGGTGCCCTCGGGGTTGCCGACCGCCTTGTAGCCCTCCCAGAGAGCGACAAAGGCGGCGACCCCCGCGAGGACACCGAGGACTCGTCTCATGCGACGGCCGGGACGACATGCTCGCCGTAGGCGGCGAGCGTGGACTCCTTCGCGTCGTGCTGCAGGTACAGGGCGAACTGGTCCACGCCGAGCTCCTTGAGCTCGGCGAGGCGTTTGAGGTGGTGCTCGATCGGGCCGAGGATGCAGAAGCGGTCCACGACCTCGTCGGGGACGAAGTCGGTGTGGACGTTGCCGGCCCGGCCGTGCTGGGCGTAGTCGTAGCCCTTGCGGCCCTTGATGTAGTCGGTCAGCACCGTCGGCACAGTGCCGTCGGCGCCGTAGCGGGCCACGATGTCGGCGACGTGGTTGCCGACCATGCCGCCGAACCAGCGGGTCTGGTCGCGCTGGTGGGCCAGGTTGTCGCCGACGTACGCGGGCGCCGCGACGCAGAACTTGATCGCCGCCGGGTCGCGGCCGGCCCGCTCGGCCGCGTCCCGCACCGCCTTGATCATCCAGGCGGCGATGTCCGGGTCGGCCAGCTGCAGGATGTACCCGTCGCCGACCTCGCCGGTCAGCGCGAGCGCCTTGGGCCCGTAGGCGGCCACCCACACCTCGAGCCGGCTCTCGGGCGCCCACGCGAACCGAAGGTCGCGGTCGCGCAGGTGCACCGACCGGCCGTTGCCCAGCTCGCGGATCACCTGCACGCACTCGCGCAGCTCGGCGAGCGTGGTCGGGCGGGAGCCCAGCACGCGCACCGCCGAGTCGCCGCGCCCGATGCCGCAGACGGTGCGGTTGCCGTACATCTCGTTGAGGGTGGCGAACAGCGACGCGGTGACCGTCCAGTCGCGGGTGCCCGGGTTGGTCACCATCGGCCCGACGATCACCCGCTCGGTGTCGGCGAGGATCTTGCTGTAGATGACGAACGGCTCCTGCCACAGCACGTGGGAGTCGAACGTCCACACGTGACTGAACCCGGCCGCCTCGGCCTGCTTGGCCAGCTCGACCAAGCCCATCGCGGGCGGGTCACACTGGAGCACCACCCCTATGTCCATGACGTCACCGCACCTTCGGGAAGCCCAGGTCGACCTCGGAGGTGGCCGGGTCGGGCCAGCGCGAGGTGACGACCTTGCTGCGCGTGTAGAACTGGATGCCCTCGGGGCCGTACATGTGCAGGTCGCCGAAGAGCGAGGACTTCCAGCCGCCGAAGCTGTAGTAGGCGACCGGAACGGGCACCGGCACGTTGACGCCGACCATGCCGCAGATCACGTCGTACTGGAACTGCCGGGCGGCGCCGCCGTCGCGGGTGAAGATGGCGGTGCCGTTGCCGTACTCGTTGTCGTTGATCAGCCGCACGGCCTCGTCGTAGCTGTCCACCCGCACGACCGACAGCACCGGGCCGAAGATCTCGTCCTGGTACAGCGGGGAATCGGTGCTGACCTTGTCCACGAGCGACGCGCCGAGGAAGAACCCTGGGCCGCTGCTGACGGGTGCCTCGCGCCCGTCGACGACGACCTCGGCGGTGCCGGGGTCGGCGAGGTAGCCGGCCACCCGGTCGCGGTGCTCGCGGGTGATGAGCGGGCCCATCTCCGCGGCCGGGTCGGTGGCCGGGCCGACCGCGATCCGGCCGATCCGGTCGCTGATCGCGGCGACGAGCGGGTCGGCGACCGAGCCCACCGCGACCACCACGGAGACGGCCATGCACCGCTCCCCCGCCGAGCCGTAGCCGGCCGAGACGGCGGCGTCGGCGGCCGCGTCGACGTCGGCGTCCGGGAGTACCACCATGTGGTTCTTGGCGCCGCCGAGCGCCTGGACCCGCTTGCCGGCGCGGGTGCCGGTCTCGTAGACGGCCCGGGCGATCGGCGTGGACCCGACGAAGCTCAGCGCCTGCACGTCGGGGTGGGCGATGAGCCGCTCGACGGCCTCCCGGTCGCCCTGCACGACGTTGAACGCGCCGTCGGGCAGCCCGGCCTGGCGCAGCAGGTCGGCCAGCAGCAGCGAGACCGACGGGTCCTTCTCGCTGGGCTTGAGCACGAACGTGTTGCCGCACACGAGCGCGTTGCAGAACATCCACATGGGCACCATCGCCGGGAAGTTGAACGGCGTGATGCCGGCGACGACGCCCAGCGGCTGGCGGATGGAGTACACGTCGACGCCGGTGGAGGCCTGCTCGCTGTAGCCGCCCTTGAGCAGGTGCGGCGCGCCGGTGGCGAACTCGATGTTCTCCAGCCCGCGGGCCAGCTCGCCGCCGGCGTCGGCGACGGTCTTGCCGTGCTCGACGCTGACCAGCGACGCGATCTCCTTGCGGTTGGCGTCGACGAGCTCGCGGAAGCGGAACATCACCTCGGCGCGGCGGGACAGCGACGCCGCCCGCCAGGCCGGGAAGGCGGCGAGCGCGCTCGCGACCGCCGCGTCGGTCTCCGCGGTGGTGGCCGCGACGACGTACGCCTGCTGCTCGCCGGTTGCCGGGTCCCACACCGGCAGCTGCCTGCCGCTGGTGCCGGACACGGCCCGACCGTCGAGCCAGTGCTTGATCTCACGCATTGAATTTCCCCAGGTTTCTCTACAGCAGGTAGTCGGACAGTCCCCGGCGCAGGAACTGCCCGTGGCCCTTGCGGCCGTGGTAGGTGTCGCCGGAGACGATCACGGTCCCGCGGGAGATGACCGTGTCGACCTTGCCGGCGATCTCGTAGCCCTCCCAGGCCGAGTGGTCCATGTTCATGTGGTGCGTCTCGACGCTGATGCGGGTGCGCGCCGAGGGGTCGTACAGCACGATGTCGGCGTCCGAGCCGGGCGCGATGACGCCCTTGCGCGGGTACAGCCCGAACATCCGGGCCGGGGTGGTCGCGATCGTCTCCACCCAGCGGGCCAGCGAGAGCTTGCCGTCCACGACGCCCTGGTAGAGCAGGTCGACGCGGTGCTCGACGCTGCCGATGCCGTTGGGGATCTTGGAGAAGTCGCCGATGCCCAGCTCCTTCTGGTCCTTGAAGCAGAAGGGGCAGTGGTCGGTCGAGACCACCGACAGGTCGTTGCTGCGCAGGCCCCGCCACAGGTCGGCGCGGTGGCTCTCGTGCTTGCTGCGCAGCGGGGTCGAGCACACCCACTTGGCGCCCTCGAACCCGGGCGCGCCGAGCTGGTCCTCGAGCGTGAGGTACAGGTACTGCGGGCAGGTCTCGGCGAACACGTTGCGGCCGAGGTCGCGGGCGGCCGCGACCTGCTCGAGGGCCTTGGAGGCGGACAGGTGCACGATGTACAGCGGACAGTCGGCGGCGACGCTGGCCAGCCAGATCGCGCGGCTGGTCGCCTCGGCTTCGAGGGCCTCGGGGCGGGTGAGGCCGTGGTGGATCGGGTCGGTCTCGCCGCGCTCCAAGGCTTGCTTGACGAGCACGTCGATGGCCGGGCCGTTCTCCGCGTGCATCATGATCATGGCGCCGTTGTCCCGGGCCTTCTGCATCGCGCGCAGGATCTGGCCGTCGTCGCTGTAGAAGACGCCGGGGTACGCCATGAAGAGCTTGAAGCTGGTCACGCCCTCGTCGGCGACGAGCTGGTCCATCGCCTTGAGCGACGCGTCGTCGACGCCGCCGAGGATCTGGTGGAACGCGTAGTCGACGTGGCACTCGCCGGCCGCCTTGGCGTGCCAGGCGGCGAGGCCGTCGTGGACCACCTCCCCGGTGCGCTGGACGGCGAAGTCGATGATGGTGGTGGTGCCGCCGAACGCGGCGGCCCTCGTGCCGGTGTCGAACGTGTCGCTGGCGAAGGTACCGCCGAACGGCAGCTCCATGTGGGTGTGCGCGTCCACGCCGCCGGGGATGACGTACTTCCCGGTCGCGTCGATGACCTCGAAGTCGCCCTCGGCCGGCCCGTCGCCCGGCATGAAGATCGCGGAGATCTTCTCGCCGATGACGAGCACGTCGCCCGGGATCGCCCCCTGCGGGCCGACGACGGTCCCGCCCTTGATCAGCTTCATGGTCACGGCTGCACCAGGTCCCCGTACGCGTCCGGACGGCGGTCGCGGTAGAACTGCCACCGGTCGCGGACCGCGGCCAGCAGGTCCATGTCCAGGTCGCGGACGATCAGCTCGGGGCTGTGCGCGTCGCCGACCTCGCCGACGAACTTGCCCTCCGGGTCGACGAAGTAGCTGGTGCCGTAGAAGTCGTTGTCCCCCAGCGGCTCGATGCCGGTGCGGTTGATCGCGCCGATGAAGTACTCGTTGGCCACGGCGCTGGCCGGCTGCTCCAGCTGCCAAAGGTACGCCGACAGGCCGCGGCTGGTCGCCGACGGGTTGAACACGATCTGCGCGCCGTTGAGCCCGAGCGCGCGCCAGCCCTCCGGGAAGTGCCGGTCGTAGCAGATGTAGACGCCGACCTTGCCCACGGCGGTGTCGAAGACGGGATAGCCGAGGTTGCCGGGGCGGAAGTAGAACTTCTCCCAGAAGCCCTTCACCTGGGGGATGTGGTTCTTGCGGTATTTGCCCAGGTATTTGCCGTCCGCGTCGACGACGGCGGCGGTGTTGTACAGCACGCCGGGCTGCTCCTGCTCGTACATCGGCAGGATCATGACCATGCCCAGCTCGGCGGCCAGGGCCTGGAAGCGCTCGGTGGTGGGGCCGGGGATCGATTCGGCGTACTCGTAGTAGGCGGAGTCCTGCACCTGGCAGAAGTACGGGCCGTAGAACAGCTCCTGGAAGCAGATCACCCGGGCACCCTGGGCGGCGGCCTGTCGGGCGTAGTCCTCGTGCGCCTTGATCATCGACTCCTTGTCGCCCGTCCAGTTGGTCTGGACGATGGCGGCGCGGATGACCGTCATGGCTGCCCCTCTCTGATCGGTCCACAGTGGCCGGTTGCGGGGTTGTCCGGCGGCGGACCCACCTTGTCTTCGGGTCGGATGCCGTAGGACACTAACGACACAAATCTAGGCGGACAATGGTCCAAGCGTTACAGAATGTTTCGGAGATGTAATTTGCTCGCCCTTATCGCCGGGGCGGTCGACGACCGCAGTGCCCGGGGCATCGCCGCCGCCGTCAGCCGCCTGGTGACGGCCGGGACGCTGCCGGCCGGCACCCGCCTGCCCACCGTCCGCGATGTGGCCCGTGAGCTGGGCATCAGCCCGACGACGGTGAGCGAGGCGTGGCGCAGCCTGGCCCGGGCCGGTGCCATCCAGACCCGCGGCCGCTCGGGCACGTTCGTCGCCGGCCCGTCGGTGCCGCGGCAGCGGCTGCGGTACGCGCAGCTCGGCGGCCGGGTGAGCGAGCTGCAGGCGGGCCTGCTGCGCGACTACTCCACCGGCGTGCCGGACTACGACCTGCTGCCGAGCCTCACCGAGGCGCTCAAGCGCATCGGCGACGCCCGCCTCACCACCTCCTACCTCGACGGGGCCGTGCTGCCGCAGCTCGAGGAGGTGCTGCGGGAGCGCTGGCCGTACCCGCCGCAGCGGCTGACGGTCGTGGACGGCGCGATGGACGCCCTGGACCGGGTCACCGGGGTCGTGGTGCGCTTCGGCGACCACGTGCTCGTCGAGGACCCCGCGTTCCCGCCGACGCTCGACCTGCTGGAGACGGTCGGCGCCACGGTCGTCGGGGTGCCGATCGACGAGCACGGCATCCGCCCGGAGGCGCTCGCGTCGGCGCTGCACGGCTACGAGCCCGTCGCGCTCTTCCTGCAGCCCCGCGCCCACAACCCGACCGGCGCGAGCATGACCCAGGCCCGCGCCGACAAGCTGGCCCGCATCCTGGCCAAGCACCCCGGCGTCACGGTGATCGAGGACGACCACGCCGGCGGCATCGCCACCGCCCCGCCGGTCAGCCTGGGCCGCCGCCTGCCCGACCGGACGGTCCACGTGGTCAGCTTCTCCAAGAGCCACGGCCCCGACCTGCGCCTGGCCGCGATCGGCGGCCCGGACGCGGTGATCACGGCGGTCGCCGACCGCCGCCTGCTCGGCCCCGGCTGGTCGAGCCGCCTGCTGCAGGCCGTCCTGGTCGACCTCCTGACGGACCCGGCGACGGTACGCCAGATCGCCGGCGCCCGCGACGAGTACGCCCGCCGCCGGACCCTGCTGCTGGACGCCCTGGACGCCCGGGGCGTGACGGCCACGGGCGCCGACGGCATCAACATCTGGATGTCGGTGGCCAACCAGCAGGTCGCGATGCTGACCCTGGCCGCGCACGGCATCGCGGTGGCCCCGGGCGCCCCGTTCGAGGTGAGCCACCTGGACACCGACCATGTCCGCATCACCGCGGGCCTGATCCGCGACGACTTCGACGCGCTGGCCGACATCTTCGCCGAGGCCGCCGGCGGCGCCCTGCGCGGCAGCGGCCCGCGGACCGCCAGTCACCCCCGCGGCTGGCGCTAGTGTGAGCGGTTCGTAGCGAAGCGGAGAGGCCGCTCACCATGGGCGCAGGTTCAGCTCACGCTGCGGCCGGAGCGAAGCGGAGGCGACAGCGTGACCGGGGTGCGGAACCTGGGCCGGGGTGAGGCGGAGCGGCGCTCCCACCTCATCGACGTGCAGCACTACGACATCACGCTCGACCTGACCGGCGACGGTGACACCTTTCGTTCCACGACGCGGATCGAGTTCGCGTGCCGGGAGCCCGGGGCGGACACGTTTGCCGAGCTCGCCGCGGTGCGGATCCACGCCGCCCGGCTCAACGGGGAACCCGTGCCGGCGATCGCCGACTGGGCCCCCGAGCAGGGGCTGACGCTCACCGGGCTCGCGGAGCACAACACGCTGTTCGTCGACGCCGACTTCGCGTACACCACGATCGGGCAGGGGCTGCACCGCAGCGTCGACCCGGCCGACGGCGAGACCTACCTGTACAGCCAGTTCGAGATCGCCGACGCGCAGCGCGTGTTCGCGTGCTTCGACCAGCCCGACCTCAAGGCCGAGTTCACGTTCCACGTCGCCGCGCCGGCGCACTGGAGCGTCGTGTCCAACCTGCCCGAGCACGGCCGGGACGGGCTGACCCGGCATTTCCCGCGGTCGCCGCGGATGAGCACCTACGTCACCGCGATCTGCGCCGGGCCCTATCACGAGGTGCGCCGGGAGTACGACGGGATCGACCTCGGCCTGTTCATCCGCGCCTCGATGCGCGAGCACCTCGACGCGGACGACCTGTTCGAGGTGACCGTTCAGGGGTTCGAGTTCTTCCATCGGCAGTTCGGGGTGCGGTACCCGCTGCCGAAGTACGACCAGGTGTTCGTGATCGAGTGCAACGGCGCGGCGATGGAGAACTACGGCTGCGTGACGCTCGGCGAGGAGTACTTCATCTTCCGCGGCGGTCCTTCCTCAGCCACCGGCTTCGAGTACGAGAAGCGCGCCAACCACATGCAGCACGAGCTGGCGCACATGTGGTTCGGCAACCTCGTCACCATGCGCTGGTGGGACGACATCTGGCTGAAGGAGGCGTTCGCGGAGTGGGCGTCGCACTGGTGCAACGCCTCGAACACGCGGTTCACCGACGCCTGGACGACATTCCTGACGATCCGCAAGAACCGGGCGTACCGGCAGGACCAGCTCTCCTCGACGCACCCGGTGTACGCGCCGGCGCCCGACGTCGCCGCGGCGGAGGCGAACTTCGACGGCATCACGTACGCCAAGGGCGCCTCCGTCATCAAGCTCCTCGTCGCCCTCGTGGGGCTGGAGGCGTTCCTGGCGGGACTGCGGCTGTACTTCGAGCGGCACGCGTTCGGCAACGCCTCGTTCGACGACCTGCTGCGGGCGCTGGAGGACAGCTCCGGCCGGCCGCTGGGCGACTTCGCGGCGCAGTGGCTGCGCACCAGCGAGGTCAACACCCTGCGCCCGGTCGTCTCGCTCGCCCCCGACGGCACCTACGCCGGGGTGGCCATCGAACAGACGGCGCCGCCGGCGCACCCGACGCTGCGCACCCACCGCCTCGCCGTCGGCCTCTACGGCGCCGACGGCCGCCGCCGCGAGCGGGTCGAGCTGACCGTGACGGGCGCACACACGCCGGTGCCCGAGCTCACCGGCGCCCCGGCCGCCGCCCTGCTGCTGGTCAACGACGACGACCTGACCTACGCCAAGATCCGCCTCGACGACCGCTCCGCCGCGTTCGTCCTCGATGGACTGTCCAGCCTGGATTCGTCGCTGGCGCGCGGGCTGTGCTGGGCGGCCGCCTGGGACATGACCCGCGACGCCGAGCTGCCGGCGCGCGACTACGTGCGGCTGGTCTGCCGGGCGATGCCCGCCGAGACCGACGTCAACCTGCTCACCGGCGCGCTGGTGCCGACCTCCCCCGCCCCGGCCAAGGCGGGCCAGGCCCAGATCGCCCTGGACCACTACGCCGACCCGGCCTGGGCCCCGGCCGGGCGCCGCGAGCTGGCCGCGACCGCGCTCGCCGCGCTCGACGGGCCGACCGGCGAGGTGCTGGCATGGGCCCGCGCGTTCGTGTCGGTGGCCCGCGGGCCCGACGAACTCGCGGTGCTGCGCGGCTGGCTCGCCGGCCGCGGCGTCCCGCGGGGCCTGGCCGTGGACGTGGACCTGCGCTGGACGATCCTGCAGGCGCTCGTGGCCGAGGGCGCGGCCGGCCCCGCCGACGTCGAGGCGGAGCTGGACCGCGACCGCACCGCCGGCGGGGAGCGCGCCGCCGCGACCGCCCGGGCGCTGGTGCCCACCGAGGCGTCGAAGGCGCTGACGTGGCGCCGGCTGACCGGGGAGTCCCTGCCGGCCGGGCTGCAGCGCGCGCTGCTGTTCGGGTTCCACCATCCGTCGCAGGTGGCGCTGACCTCGAAGTACCACTGGGAATATCTCGACGCGGCGGACTCCGTGTGGGCGGGGCAGGATCTCGGCCGCGCCACCGAGTTCGCCGTGTACGGGTACGCCTCGCTGCTCGTCGACCCGGCCGCGGTCGCCGCCGCCGACGCGTGGCTGGCGGAGCCGGGCCATCCGGAGCCGCTGCGCCGGCTGGTGCGTGACGGCCGCGACAACCAGGCGCGGGCCCTGGCCGCCCGGGCGGCCGATAAGGGAGCCTGACAGGGCGCGGGCCGGCACCGACGACGGGGACGAGAGGGCAGAGCATGCGATACGTGGCGATCGGTGACAGTTTCACCGAGGGGATGGGTGACGAGCGTCCGGACGGCTCGCCACGCGGCTGGGCCGACCTGGTGGCGGCGGGCCTGACCGCGGCGAACGGCGGCGCGGTACGGTACGCGAACCTCGCCATCCGCGGCCGGCTGCTCGAGCCGATCGTGACCGAGCAGCTCGACGTGGCCCTGGCCATGTCGCCGGCCCCGACCCTGATCTCGCTCAACGGCGGCGGCAACGACATGATGCGCCGCGGCGCCGACCTGAACCACCTGCTGGAGCTGACCGAGCGGGCGGTGCTGCGCTGCGGCGCCGCGGGCGTGCGGCTGATGGTGCTCAGCGGCGCGGACCCGTCGGACCACCTGCCGTTCGGCCGGGTCCTGCGCCGCCGCGGCGAGCTGCTCACCGAGGCGGTCAAGGACCTGACGGCGCGGCACGACATCCTGTTCGTCAACGTCTTCGGCGACGCCGAGATCCGCCGCGCCCCGTACTGGTCCGCCGACCGGCTGCACCTCAACGGCACCGGCCACCGGCGGGTCGCCGGGCTCGTGCTGGGCGCCCTGGGCCTGCCCGCCACCGACCACCGCGCCGACGCCGCGCCGGCTCCGGCCCGCCGCCTGCTGGCCGAGGCCCGCTACTACCGCGAGCACGTCCTGCCGTGGGTCAACCGCCGCCTCCGCGGCCGGTCATCGGGCGACGCACGCACGGCCAAGTACCCGGACTGGACCGCCGCCCCCGCGTAGTTTGGCCGTTCGCGCGGGGTTTCCATGGACCTATTCGTGCTCGGCGCCGAAGTACATGTCCGCGTCGAGGTCGGCCAGGAGACCCGGCTGCTCGGGCTGCCAGCCCAGCCGCTTGCGGGTCAGCTCGCTCAATGCCGGGCCGTCCAGCGCCGCGAACGCGCCGATCCAGCCGAAGTGCGCGGCCGCCTCGCCGGCGGGGACGCTCGCGACCGGCACGCCGAGGTGGCGGCCGATGGCGGCGGCGATGTCCCGGAACGGCACGCCCTCGTCGTCGACCCCGTGCAGCCGTACGCCCGACGGTGCCTGCTCCAGCGCGAGCCGGAACAGCCGCGCCGCGTCGAGGCGGTGCACGGCCGGCCAGCGGTTGGCGCCGTCGCCGACGTACGCCGACACGCCCTTGTCCCGCGCGACGCCGATGAGGGTGGGTACGAACCCGTGCCGGTCGCCGGGGCCGTGCACGGACGGCGGGAGGCGCACGACCGACGCTGCCACGTCGCGCTCGGCCAGGGCGAGGGCCGCCTCCTCGGCCGCGGTGCGGTGGGTGCCGGGCGCGGGGCCGTCCTCCGGCGAGCTGGTGGCCGCGTTCCGCCGGGCCGCGCGCGCCTGCCTCGCCGGCCCCGCCTGACCCGCGCGCCGTCAGCCGCGGATCAGAGCGGCGGTCTGCTCGGCGATCGAGTGCTCCTCGTCGGTGGGCACCACGCAGACCGCGACCCGCGCCCCGTCCGGGCTGACGATGCGCTCGTTGGCCGCGTTGCGGGCCTCGTCGACCTCGATGCCCCACGCCTGCAGGCCGGCCAGCGACGCCGCCCGGACGGCGGGCGCGTGCTCGCCGACGCCGGCGGTGAACACGACCGCGTCGAGGCGGCCCAGGACGGCGTGGTAGGCCCCGACGTACTTGCGGATGCGGTGGCAGTACACGTCGAACGCCAGCGCCGCGTCCTCGTCGCCGGCGGCGCGGCGCTCCAGCACGGTGCGCATGTCGTTGACCCCGGCCAGGCCGAGCAGGCCGGCGTGGCGCAGCAGCACGTCGTCGACGGCGGCGAAGTCCATCCCGGCGACCCGGTTGAGGTAGGAGCCGGCGGCCGGGTCGATGTCGCCGGAGCGGGTGCCCATGACCAGGCCCTCCAGCGGCGTGAGGCCCATCGACGTGTCGACGCTGCGCCCGCCGCGCACGGCGGTGGCGCTGGCGCCGTTGCCCAGGTGCAGCACGATGAGGTTCAGCTCCTCCAGCGGCCGCCCCAGCAGGGTCGCGGTGCGGCCGGCGACATAGGCGCACGAGGTGCCGTGGAAACCGAATCTGCGGATGTCGTACCGCCGGGCGAGGTCGCGGTCGATCGCGTACGTGGCGGCGGCCGGGGGCAGGGTCGCGTGGAACGCGGTGTCGAACACGGCCACGTGCGGCACCGACGGCAGCTTCTCCCGGGCCGCCTCGATGCCGATGATGCCGCCCGGGTTGTGCAGCGGGGCGAGAGGGATGAGCTCGCGCAGCGCGGCGAGCACGGCGTCGTCGACGAGAGCGGGGCGCTCGAAGCGCGACCCGCCGTGCACGATGCGGTGCCCGACCGCCTCGATCGGGATGGCGCCGAGCCCGTCGAGCACCTGCTCCATGGCGGCGGCGTGGTCCGGCACGCCGCCCGGCTCGCCGATCTTCTCGACCAGGCCGCGCTCGCCGGCGGTGGGGTCGTCGAGATCCACGACACGGAACTTCACCGAGGACGAGCCGCTGTTGAGCACCAGGATCATGCCAGGCAGACTACTGCGGTGGCCCGCATCGTGTACCTCGTCGAGCACGGACCGGACTCCGGCAAGTCGGCCGTGGCCCTCGGACTCGCCGAGCTGTTGTCCCGCAAGGTCCCCCGCATCGGCGTTTTCCGGCCCGTCGCCCCGGCGTCGGACGACGTTCTGCTGAATCTGCTGCGCCTGCGGTACGACATCGGGGATGATCGTCTGTTCGGCGTGACCTTCGCGGAGGCGTCGGCGATGCTCGCCGCCGGGCGGTCCGAGGAGCTCGTGGGGCAGATCGTCGAGCGGTTCCGGCCCGTGGCGCAGCAGCACGACGCCGTCGTCGTCATCGGCACCGACATCGACGACGACCTGGCGTTCAACGTCCGGCTCGCCAACGAGTTCGGCGCCGTGGTCGTGTCGGTCGTCAACGGCTCCGGCGCGGACGCGGCCACGCTGGACTCCGAGGCCCGGCAGGCCTATCATGCGCTGGCCGACCTGGACGCGACGGTCGCGGCCGTGGTCCTCAACAAGACCCCGGCGGTCCTACCCCCACCCGCGCTGCCGGTCGCCTGCTACGTGATCCCCGACGTGCCCACCATCGGCGCGCCCACGGTCGGCGAGGTCGCCGCCCAGCTCGGGGCGAGCGTGGTCACCGCCGGCCGCGGCGACAAGGACGCGGCGCTGGGCCGCGACGTGCTCGACTACGTCGTCGGCGCCGCCCAGGTGCCCGCGCTGCTGACGCACCTGACCCCGAACTGCCTGCTCATCACCCCCGGCGACCGCGCCGACCTGCTGGTCGCGGCGGGCGCCGCGCACGCGTCGGGCCTGGTGCCGCTGGCCGGGATCGTGCTGACGCTGGGCATCGCGCCCGACCCGGCGGCGCTGGAGCTCTTCGAGCGGCTCAACCCGGGCCTGGCGGTGCTGTCGGTGCCGAGGGCCAGCTACGACACGATCGCCGCCTCGACCCGGGTGGAGCACCGGCTCAGCGCGGCCAACCCGCGCAAGGTCGAGGCCGCCCTCGGCGCCTTCGAGTCCAATGTGGACACGGCGGGCCTGGCCGACGTGCTGGAGCTGACCGCCTCGGCGCGGGTGACGCCGCTGATGTTCGAGTACGACCTCATCGACCGCGCCCGGGCGGACAAGCGGCATCTGGTGCTGCCCGAGGGTACCGAGGAAAGAATCCTCCGCGCCGCGGACATCCTGCTGCGCCGGGGCGTGGCCGGCCTGACCCTGCTCGGCGACCCGGCCGTGATCCGGGCCCGGGCCCGCGACCTGGGCCTGGACGTCGGCGCCGCGCGGCTGATCGACCCGGTCACCAGCCCGCTGCGCGAGGAGTTCGCCCACGTCTACCGGGACCTGCGCGCCCACAGGGGCGTCACGCTCGACCTGGCCCGCGACGTGGTGCGCGACGTGTCGTACTTCGGCACGCTCATGGTGCAGCTGGGCCACGCCGACGGCATGGTCTCCGGCGCCACCCACACCACGGCCGCCACCATCCGCCCCGCCTTCGAGATCATCAAGACCGTCCCGGGCCTCAGCGTCGCCTCCAGCGTCTTCTTCATGCTGCTGCCCGACCGGGTCCTCGTCTACGGCGACTGCGCCGTCAACCCCGACCCCGACGCCGCACAGCTGGCCGACATCGCGCTGTCATCGGCCGACACCGCCGCCCGCTTCGGCGTCACGCCGCGCGTGGCGATGCTGTCGTACTCCACCGGCACCTCCGGCGCCGGCGCCGACGTCACCAAGGTCGCCGAGGCCACCGCGATCGTGCGCGAGCGCCGCCCCGACTTGCCGGTGGAGGGCCCGATCCAGTACGACGCGGCGATCGACCCGGCCGTGGCCGCCACCAAGCTGCCCGGCAGCCCGGTCGCCGGCCAGGCAACGGTGTTCGTGTTCCCGGACCTGAACACCGGTAACAACACGTACAAGGCGGTGCAGCGCTCGGCGGGCGCGGTCGCGGTCGGCCCGGTCATGCAGGGCCTGCGCAAGCCGGTGAACGACCTGTCGCGCGGCGCGACGGTGAAGGACATCGTGAACACCGTCGCCATCACCGCGATCCAGGCGCAAGGTTCCTAGCGTTTCTTGTCGTACCCCAGGGGCACGATGGAGGCATGATTGCGAGACTCTCCACCGTCGTGCTGGACACGCCGGACCCGCACACCCTGGCGCGCTTCTACGCGGAGCTGCTCGGCCTGCAGATCACGAAGGTCGAGAGCGACTGGATCGACGTCGGCGACGAGTCCGGCCGGGTCGTCAGCTTCCAGCTGGCGCCCAACCACATTCCGCCACAGTGGCCGGACCCGAATTATCCGCAGCAGCTGCACCTGGACATCTGGGTCGACGACATCGACGCGGCCGAGGCGAAGGCCCTGCGGATGGGCGCGCAGCTGCTGGCGACGACGGAGGCCGGCTTTCGCGTCTACAGCGACCCCGCCGGCCACCCCTTCTGCCTTGAGCACGATTGACCCGGCCGCCCCGGCCTCGGCAGCGCGCGCCTTACGCCCGGCCCGTGGCGCCGGCCGGTCCCGCGGGTGCCGGTCACCGGTCGACCGTGGCCTTCTCGGGGCAGCCGTGCTGCTGCTGCCAGGCGTCGAGCTCGGCGACCGGGGACTTCTCCTTGCCGGCCTTCCAGGCGTCCAGGTAGGACCACGGCCAGATGACCCCGCGCCGCGTCCACCAGTCGCCCGTCTTCTGGCACGCCGGGGAGAGCCCGAAGTGAATGTGGCAGGCGCTCGCGTCCCCGGTCCTGCCGACCTTGGCCACCGGCTGCCCGGCCGCCACCGTCGCGCCCGCCTCGATACCGTCGTTGATCGAGGAGAAGTGCGACATGTAGTACCGCGCGCCGTCGGCCCCGAGGATCGACACCGACAGCCCGCCGCGGGTGGCCCCGTCGTTGACCTTCGCGGTCCACGTGTCGGCCCGCGTCACCTCGAGCACCGTGCCGTCGACCGGCGACAGCGCGTTGAGGCCGCAGTTGGCGATGATGTCGGTGGCCGGGTAGTCGTGGTGGTCGTGCGAGTAGGAGCCCTTGCCCTGTAGGGGAAAGACGCGCTTGGTCGTGTCGCCGGCGGGCGCGGCGCTGGTGTTGTTCGCCCCGACCCCGCTGCCGGATGCCGCTGGGTCGCCGCCGCCGACCTGCCGCCCCTGCGACTCGTGGGCGACGGGCGCCTGACCGCCGGCGGGTGCGGGGTCGCCGCCGCAGCCACCCGCGCCGAGGACGGCCAGCAGCGCGACCCCGGCAAGACTCATACGCAGCGCAGACATCGCCCGCCACCCTACGCGCCGCGCCGCCGCGCCCCCAAGCCGCGCAAGCCCGCGCCATCCGGTCGTGCCACACATCCTGACCGATCGACACCCGCGCTCCGCGTTTTCCTGCTCATCCCGCGTTTTTCGTTCAGGTCGCCGGCTTGCGGCCGCCGTCCGTGTCAGTAGCGGGCGGCGTAGCTGGTCGGGGGCTCGCCGAACATGTTCGTGAAGTCGCGGACGAGGTGGGCCTGGTCGGCGTACCCGAGCTCGGCGGCCAGCCCGGCCCAGTCGATCGTCGCGCCGGGCGCGCGGGCCGCCATGCGCTCGGTGACCTCGTGCAGGCGGTAGCGGCGGATCACCCATTTCGGGCTCACGCCGACGTGCTCGGCGAACAGGCGCTGCAGCCGCCGCGCGCCGGTGCCGTAGCGCTCCGCGAGCTGGTCGACCCGCCGCAGGGCGGGCGTCGCGGCGATGTCCGCGACCCAGCCCGCGACCTCGTCGCCGACCGGGTCGCCCGGCGGCATCCGGGCCCGTAGGAAACGCTCGAAGTCCGCGACCATGACCGCCACCGCCCGCTCCGTCGCGTCGCCACCGCCCGGCGCCGGGTTCCGGGCCTCGGCCGTCCGGGTCGGCGGCGCCGGGTCCAGGGGTGGGAGGTCCGGGCCGAAGACCGTCGCCGCCGGCAGGGCGCGGTCGGTGAGCGCGTCTACGGGGGTGTCGAGGAAGCGGCGGAACACGCCGGGCCGGAACGTGACGCCGAACACGGCGCCCAGGCCCGACAGGGTGCGCCGGACGCGGCCCCGCGAGACGCCGCGGACCATCGGCGGGCCGTCGGTCGGGAACGTGAGCTGCACGCTGGGCTGCGGCACGATCAGCTGCCGATAGCCGGGCTCGCCGCGCAGGTCCCAGCGGGCCCACCAGTATCGCGCGACGAGCCCGGCCAGATCGTCGGCGGCCGGTGCGAAGCCGTGGCTCTGGAAGCGGGACCACGCTCCGGCCAGTTCGCGGCTGTCGCGCATCGAGCCCATCATGCCAGCCCGGGGGCGTCGCGTTTGTCCAAGACTCGGGCGGTACCGATGCGGGATCTTCCCCCGCATGGAAAAGCACATGTTGCTGCAGGAGGCGGCGCTCGGCACGCTCGGCGTTGTGGACCGGATCGGGGCGGAGGATCTCGGGGCGGTCACGCCCTGTTCGGGGTGGGACGTGCGGGCGCTGACCGGGCACCTGCTGGAATGGGGGCCGCCGCTGGAGGGCGCGGCGCGCAAGGAGTCGGTGCCGCCGGGCGCCGCATGCGCCTCGGTGCGGGAGCAGCTGGAGCGGCTCGCCGAGGCGTGGCGTGCCGGAGGCGTGGGCGGGCGAGACGCGGATGGCCACGGTCGAGCTGCCGGCGGACCTGGTCGGCGGGATGGTGCTCGGCGAGTTCGTCCTGCACGGCTGGGACCTGGCCCGCGCGCTCGGGGTGCCGGTCGGGTGGAGCGACGACGTCCTGCGCCTGTTGTACGCCGAGATCGCCCGCTCCGCCGACCAGGGCCGCTCGATGGGCGTGTACGGCCCGGAGGTCCCCGTCCCGCCCGACTCCCCGCTGCTGGAGCGCGCGCTCGGCCTCAGCGGCCGCGATCCGCACTGGACTCCGGCCTCGTAGCTCGGGCGGCGGGATCAGGCGGTCTTGCGGCGGCGGGTGCGGGTGGCGGGCTCGACGCCCACGGCCTCGATCACGCTGCACGCGTTGTCGAGGGGGTCGCGCTCGTCGAGGCTGACCGCGACCCGGCGCAGCATGGCGCGGAACTGGGCGCGCTCGTCCTCGGGCAGGGCGCCCAGCACCCGGTCCTCCACGTGGCGGAGCTTGCGCTGCAGGTCGCAGAGGGTCGCGCGGCCGGCCTCGGTGGCGACGATGCGGCGAGCGCGGCGGTCGGCGGGATCGGGCTGGCGTTCGATGACGCCGGCCTTCTCGAGGTCGTCGAGGAGATACGTCATGACGGTGCGGTCGATGCCCAGCTTGTTGGCCAGGGCGAGCTGGGTGCAGGCCGTGCCGTCGACGGCGGAGGTGAGCACCTGGTAGCCGCGGGGGCCGCCGGGGACGTCGGCGATGACCGACTGGGCGCCCTTCGCGTAGCCGCGCAGCAGCACGCCGAGCGCCCAGCCGAGGTCGGACTGGAGGTCGACATGGGTGTCAGCCGGGCTTTCCGGCGCCTGCGTCATGGAGTAATGATAAGCAGCTCACTCACGCTTGCCACCAGATGTTCTGTGAAGCAGACTTTCTGCGTTGCCACTGGACACCGTGGAGGTATCGGCACCATGCATCTCTTCCGACTCGACGCGAGCATCCGCACGGCCGGATCGGTGAGCCGCGCGCTCGCCGACACCGCCGAGCAGGCCTGGCTCGCCGAGCACCACGACGCGGTCGTGACCCGGCGTGACCTGGGCCTCGAGCCGCTGCCCGCCGACCTGTGGGCGAAGGCGGCCCGGCGCGCGGTCGACCCGTCCGCGCCGGCGGCGCCGGAGACCGTGGCGCTGGTCGAGCGGCTCGCCGCCGAACTGCTCGACGCCGACGCGTACGTGTTCGCGGTACCGCTGTACAACTGGGGCGTCCCCGCCCACGTCAAGGCCTGGATCGACCTGCTCTTGCTGGAGCAGCGCTTCGGCGCCGGCGGCGACCGGCCGATCGCCGGCCGGCCGGCGGTGCTGGCGCTGAGCCGCGGCGGCGGCTACGGCCCGGGCGCGCCGAAGGAGGGCTGGGACCACGCGAGCCCGTTCCTGCGCCGGATCTTCGGCGAGGTCCTGGGCCTCGACCTGCACGTCGCCGAGGCCGAGCTCACACTGGCGGACGTGAATCCGGCGATGGCACCGCTGCGCGGCCTCGCCGCGGAACTGCTCAAGACCGGCCACGAGAACGCCGCCGTGCACGGCCGCCGCGTCGCGGAACTGGTCCGCGCCTGACAACCACGAACGGCCGCGAACGCTGGGGACTGTGTAAAAAATGGCTGTGATCGTAGCCATTTTTTACACGTGATCAGCGGCCGCGCCCGACGACCGCGTCTGCGCCGCACGGCCTCCGCTTCGGCCGCACAAAACGCGGTTTCGGACATAACCGAAATTTCGGATGAGTCATATCCCGTGCACCCGCCCGGCGCCGGCGGTCAGCCGCCCAGCGGGGGCAGGTTGTTGGTCAGCTCGATCGCGGTGTGGATGAGCGACTGCAGCCGCGCCGTCAGCGCGAGCAGCAACTGGTGGGCGGCCGGCCCGGCGTGGCCGGCCGCCTCCCGCAGCGTCTCGAGGTCGCCCTGCACCTGGCTGAGCTGGCCGGTCAGGTCGCCGGCGCCGCGCTCGAGGGCGTCGGCCATGTCGGCCAGGCTCACACCGTTGGCCTCGAGCACCTTGATCGCGGCGATGCGCTCGATGCACGAGGCGTCATACAGCCGGAAGTTGCCGGCCGTGCGCTCAGTCGACTCGATGAGGCCGAGCCCGGTGTAGAAGTCGACGGTGCGGGTCGACACGCCAGCAAGATTGGCGAGCTCCCCGATCCGCAGCAGTCTTGACACAACCCAACCCTACAGTGCCGCGTGCTAGTGTGCCCGCCATGGTCTTCAGGAGCCTGCGCCGCGCCATGGGTGTGGGCGGGCCGGCCGTCGACACGGTACTAGACAATCCTGTGACACGCCCCGGGGAGGCACTCGCCGGCGCGGTGCGTCTCACCGGCGGCGAGCGCGGCGTCGAGATCGAGCGGATCCTGCTGACCCTGGTGACGAGGGCCGGCTCGCGCACGGCGGAGCTGACGCAGCAGGAGGTCGCCGGCGGGTTCCGGCTCCCGGCGGGCGCCTCGCACGAGGTACCGCTGCGGCTCGTGGTCCCCCTGAACACCCCCGTCACGCACGTGTACGGCGAGCGCGTGCCCGGCCTGGCCGTGGGCGTGCGCACCGACCTGGAGGTCGCGTTCGCGGTCGACCCCGGCGACCTCGACCCCGTCGCGGTGCATCCCCTGCCCGCCGAAGCGGCCGCGCTCGAGGCGTTCCGGGCGCTCGGGTTCCGGTTCAAGTCCGCCGATGTCTCGCAGGTGTTCGAATTCTGGGTCGCGCCCCAGTACCAGGACGTGGCCACCGAGGTCGTTGTCGGCTTCACGACCGGCGCCGACGAGGTGGAACTGGTGCTCGACGGCCGCCTGCGCACCCGCCATGAGCGGCGCGAACAGGTCGACTGGGCGGCACAGATCGACCGACTGATGTGGCAGATCGGACAGATCCGACGATAGACCTCAACCGACCGGGCAAGGGAGCCGATCGGCTGACACGGTACCGTTATGCGAACGAGGTTGGCACTCGTTGGCTACGGACTCGGGAGGCGGGGCATGCGAGAGCTCGTCGTGGTAGGTGTGCGTGCGCAGACCTGGCAGAGCCGTCCCGTGGTCCTGCTCAAGGACGAATCCACGGGCCGGCACCTGCAGCTGCCCATCGAGGGCGGCCCCCGCAGCATGGACGAGCCGATCAGCGCCGAGCTGTTCCAGCGCGCGCTGACCGCACTCCAGGCGCCGCTGCGCGCGGTCGAGGTGGTCGCCGCGCACGGGCCGTTCCAGCTGGTGCTCGGCCACGGCATCCGCGTGCCGGCCGCGCCGCTGGAGGCGATCGCCCTGGCCCGCCACTGGGGCGTGCCGATCGTGACGACCGAGGAGCTGCTCAACTCCGCGTCGGTCGCCGCGCCCGACGGGCCGACGCAGCCGCTGGACCTGACCGCGCACATGGAGAAGCTGCCGTCGGGCCGCGCGACCCTGCTGATCCGCAAGGGCGCCGAGGCCGGCGCGGAGTTCGCGCTCGACGGCGACGTCGTGCGCTGCGGCCGCGACTCGGCCAACCAGATCGTGCTCGACGACAACACCGTGTCCCGCAAGCACGTCGAGTTCCACCGCAACAGCGGCGGCTTCGGCTACTCGATGCTCGACATGGGCAGCCTCAACGGCACCTACGTCAACGGCGAGCGGGTCAAGAGCGCCTCGCTCAACGACGGCGACGAGGTCCAGGTCGGCAAGTTCACGCTGCAGTACCAGCTGCGCTGACGCCGCTCACCAGTTCGACGGCTCGAAGTCCTTCAGGAAACAGCCGTACAGGTCCTCGCCGCGCTCGCCGCGCACGATCGGGTCGTACACCCGCGCGGCCCCGTCGGCGAGGTCCAGCGGGGCGTGGAAGCCCTCGTCGTGCAGCCGCATCTTCGTCGGGTGCGGCCGCTCGTCGGTGATCCAGCCGGTGTCCACCGCGGTCATCAGGATGCCGTCGGAGAGCATCTCCTCCGCGCTGGTGCGCGTGAGCATGTTCAGCGCGGCCTTGGCCATGTTGGTGTGCGGGTGCCCGGGCCCCTTGTACCGCCGGCTGAACTGCCCCTCCATCGCCGACACGTTCACCACGTACTTACGCCGGGCCGTCGACGCCGCCAGCGCCGGACGCAGCCGGCTCACCAGGATGAACGGCGCGGTCACGTTGCACAGCTGCACCTCGAGCAGCTCCAGCGGGTCGACCTCCTCGACGGTCTGCACCCAACTGTTGGTGTCGGCCAGGTCGGGCACCAGCCCGCCGGCGTCGATCGCGGTCAGCGCGGCGATGCGCTCCGGCGTGGTGTTGCGGCTGGTGAGCGCGAGCGCGGTGAGCGCGTCCGGCGGGATCAGCGTGGGCGCCGCGCCGGGCCCGGCCTCCAGCGTCAGCTCCGCGTGCGGGTCGGCCTTGTGGAACGTCACCACCTCCGGCATCGGCCCCTCCAGCACCAGCGGGGCGGACTCGGCCGCCACCAGGTGCGAGTACGAGCCGGGCGTCCGCTTCACCGTCTGCGCCGCGTTGTTGATCAGGATGTCCAGCGGCCCCTGCGCGGCCACGTCATCGGCCAGCGCCGCGACCTGCGCCGGGTCGCGCAGGTCGATGCCGACGATGCGCAGCCGGTGCAGCCAGTCGCCGCTGTCGGCCATCGCGGCGAAGCGCCGCACGGCGTCGTTCGGAAACCGCGTGGTGATCGTGGTGTGCGCCCCGTCGCGCAGCAGCCGCAGCGCGATGTACATGCCGATCTTCGCCCGGCCGCCGGTCAGCAGCGCCCGCCGCCCGGTCAGGTCGGTACTCTGGTCGCGCCGCTCGCGGTTGAGCTTGGCGCACGGCGGGCAGAGCTGGTGGTAGAACGCGTCGACGTCGACGTACCGGGTCTTGCACGTGTAGCACGACCGGGCCCGCAGCAGCCGGCCGGCGCTCGCCCCCATCGTCGGCGACACCAGCGCAATCCCCTGCGTCTCGTCGTCGATGCGCCCCGGCGCGCCGGTCGCGGTGGCCGCGGTGACCAGCCGGTCGGCCTCGGTCACGGCGGCGCGCCGGTCACTGCGCCGCTGCCGCTTGACGCTCTTGTACAGGTGCGAGGTCGCCCGCCGCACCAGCAGCACGTCGGGGTGGTCTGGCGGCAGCGCCTGCAACTCGTCGAAGACGGCCAGGCAGATCGCCAGCCGCTCGGGGTCGATGCCCGGGATCTGGGGGTCGTGCGGGGTCACGCAGGAACTGTACGCAACGTCCCCGGGCCCGCACCAAACGGAAAACGGGTCCGGAGGGCGCCCTTGCCGCCCGGACCCGCCGCTCCGCGGCCGCCACCGTCCCCCGTTACACCGAACCTCGGTGGCACCGCGGTCATTCTCGTGACCGCCTCAGTAAACATCGCCCAAACCAACAAATCCGGCATATCCGCATAAGTCGGGGCAGCAATCCACCGTCCGTGACGACCGGCCTTTCCCGGCTCGGGTCCGTGTCACCTGCGGACCGTTCCTCCCGCGAGACAACGGTCGACGCCGGCGCGTCTCCCTGCCGGGTCCGCGGCGCCAAGAACGGCCGGCCTGGCGGCCCTCCCCGCCGGGTCCGCGGCCACGCGCGGTGTGGGTCAGGTCACGACGCCGGGGCGCTTCGGGCCACCGGGCGCAGCCACGGCACTGCGAGCAGGATCACCACCGGCGACAGGACGAAGCCCCAGCGCGTCGAGCCGGCCGCGTCCAGGATCGCGCCGTCGATCGCCGCGCCCGCCGCGGCGCCGACCGAGAACGCCGTGGCCACCCAGGCGAACGCCTCCGCGGCCGTGCCCGCCGGGGCGATCCGGTCCACCGTCAGGAAGGCGGCCGCCAGCAGCGGCGGCAGGCACAGCCCGCACAGGACCGTGAGCGGCACCATCGGTACCACCGAGGAGGGCGTCAGCAACAGCGGCAGATATCCCAGGCCGAGCAGCGCCGCCAGCAGCGGCAGCCGCCGGCCGTCGACCCGCAGCCGGGTGTTGACCAGGCCGCCGATGAGCGCGCCGCACGCCTGGGCCGCCAGCAGCCAGCTCGACCACGAGCGGTGACCGACCGTCTCCGCGTAGTCGATGAACGCCACCGGCAGGCTGCCGACCCCGGCGCCGATCAGCACCACGGCGGTCAGCAGCAGTCGCAGCGGGCCCGAGCGCAGCGCGCCGGCCCAGTGACGCTCCGCGTGCGCGCCGCGCCAGCCGCGCACGACGGGCGTCGTCACGAACCAGATCGTGCCGGCCAGCTGGAACGCGGCCGTGGTGTACACGCCGGCGACCCCGCCGCCGAGCGCCACCGCCGCGCCGGCCACCAGCGGTCCGCAGATGAAGATGAGCTCCTGCACGGCGATGTCCAGCGTGTACGCGGTCGGCACCTGCTCCTCGGCCAGCAGGTCCCGCCACAGCACCCGCAGGCCCGCCTCGAACGGCGGCGCGCCGAGGCCCGCCAGCAGCACCGCGAGCAGCGCCGCCCACAGCGGTACACCCTGCGCCAGGATCCCGAACCCGGCGGTGGACACGGCGGCGCCGGCGAGCATGACCGGCGGCTGGCGGAACCGGTCGGCGATGCGCGCGAGGACCGGCCCGCCGACGGCGAGGCCGGCCGTGTACACGCCCACGAGCAGGCCCGCAGCGCCGATGGAGAGGCTCTCCCGCGCATACAGCAGCAGAGCGACCGGCGCGGCCCCGAGCGGCAGCCGCCCGACGGTGCTGGCGGCGAGAACACGGGCGACCTGCGCGGCGCGCAGCACGGCGGAGATCGACATGGCCGCGATCATGCCATCCGTGCCCGGCAGCCCGACTCCGGCCGTGGAGCTCGCCAGGCGGCTGACATGTTCCAACGGGCCGGACAGCGGGCATGACTCCCCACGTCCCGGTACCGTTTTTCGTGGAAGGGGAACCCGCCGTGTCGTCCACCTCGGCCCAGGCCATGAGCCGCTGCCCCGTCTGCGACGCCCGCGTCCACGTCAACGCCGGCTCCCCCACGCCACCGCACCAGCCCGACGGCGCGCCTCCCGGCGCCGACCAGTGCCCCGGCACGGGCCGGCCGAGCCGCTGAGCCCGTTGCGACGCTTGTCACACGTCACGGCCCGCTTCGTATCCTAGGAAACTAGGTCGAGACAGATCGCGGTGGTCCGTGGGTGAAAACGCCGGATCACCCGTTTCATGCCGCGGGCGGGCGGGCGCGCGCAGGCACGATCGTCGGCATGTTGCACCTCGATCCCGACAGCGTGCTGGTGAAAACCGCCGCTGAGCTGCAGACCCGCCACCTCGAGCGGGACCCTGACGACCCCGGCCGCTGCGGCGCCTGCGGGGCGCTGCTGCCCTGTCCCGTGGAGGCCGCCGCCGCGCTCGTGTGCCGCGCCGGGGGCCTCTGGCTCGAGGGCGACACGATCGTCGAGGCGCTCGAGCCGCCCACTCAGCTCATCGCGATCCTCCCGGCCGACCTGTGACCGCCTCCCGGCCCGCGCGTCCTGCGCGTGGTGGCGCCGCGGCTGCGCGGGTGGCGGCGTGTACAACAGACGCGTGGATGCCAAGCGCGCACAGGGAATCGGGTTCGCCGCCGTCATGGGGGCCGCCGCCGGGGCGGCCCTCGCCGCGCACCGCGGGCCGCGCGGTGCCGTCAAGGGCGCGCTGCTCGGCGCCGGCGCGATGGCCGCCGTCGACGCCGCCGCCCGGGCGATGCAGCGGCCCAACGAGATCCCCGCCGTATGGGCCCGGATCGCCGCCAGCGGGGCGCTCGCCGCGCCCGCCGGGTGGGTGGCCGGCAAGGCCGGCGCCAGCCCCCTCGCGGTCGGGATCGCCAGCGGGGCCCTGGCCGGAGCCATGGGCGTGCGGCCGCAGAAGGTCGCGCTCGGGCCCGCCGTCGGGCTCGCCGTCGGCGCCGCAATGCGCCATCACCCGCCCGCCCAGGTCGCCGCGGCGAGCATGGTCACCTTCCGGATCGTGTCGCAACTGCTGTTCCGCGACCCGCAGGTGGCCCTGCTCGCCGAACGCGTGCCCGCCGAGAAGCTGCCCTTCGTGGTACCGCTGGAGGCCCGCACCGGCTACGTCGGCACCGGCTACGTCCGCGACCTCGCCGCGGTCACCGGCGGCGTCTACCGGGAGGCGGCCGAGGACGTCGGCATCGTCGCCGACCTCGACGCCCTCGCGGGACCCCGGTTCGACCCGGCGGGCGTCGACCCCCTCGTCCGCGAGTTCTACGAGCACACCACCCGCTTCACGCTCGACATCGTCCCGCGCTGGCGCGCCTGGGTGCGGCCGGGCTACCTGCTGTACCGCACCCTCGTGGCCCGCCCCCTGGGCCAGGCCAACGTCCCCATGAACCAGCGCGAGGCACTGCGCGGCATGCACAGCCGCATCGACACCATCAGCGACCCCGACGGCGCCGTGTCCGTCCGCGGGTGGATCCGCAGCTTCGCCCACACCGGAGAACCGATCTACGTCGGCATCTACACGACGTACCGGCACGAGGGCCAGGGGTACGTCAGCGTCGGCTTCCCGCTGCCCCAGGCCAACTTCACCGCCACCCTCGCCCCGCTCCCCCGCGCCGGCGGCGGGCTGCGGCTGACCAGCCGCGGCGGCGACGGGCAGACCGGCCACTACCTCAGCTACATCGACGCCGACAGCCGCGACCTGTCGACGCTCGCGGTGCACGGCTTCGCCGAGGAACTCGACGTCTACGTCGACAACGGCGAGCTGCGGGCCGACCACGCGTTCGCGGTCTTCGGCCTGCCGTTCCTGACGCTGGAGTACCGGATCAGGCGGAAAGGGTAGCCACGAGCTCGGGCGGCCGTGGAAGTTTCGCGGGTCCGCCGAGGACAACCGGGGCAATCGATTCGAAGCGCTTGACGGAACTGGGGCTCAGCGAAGGATGGGAGCGCTTCCAAGCTTCCGCCATATCGAAGGAGCCCCATGCGGTACCGCACAACCACCCTCACGGTGGCCGGCGGCCTGCTGCTCGCAGCGGTAGGGGCGGTCGTGTTGCCGACCACGGCACAGGCCGCCGCGGGTTGTCAGGTCACCTACACCATCGCCAACGAGTGGACCAACAGCCCCGGCCAGGGCGGGTTCACCGCCAACGTCACGATCAAGAACCTCGGCGACGCGCTCTCGTCGTGGAACCTCGGCTTCACCTTCCCGGGCGGCCAGCAGGTCACCCAGGGCTGGTCGGCCACCTGGTCGCAGAGCGGCGCCAACGTGACCGCCGCCAGCATGTCGTACAACGGCTCGCTCGGCACCGGCGCGAGCACCGACATCGGGTTCAACGGCAACTGGACCGGTAGCAACCCGAAGCCCACGACGTTCACGCTCAACGGCGTCACCTGCAACGGCACCACCACGTCGCCGTCGGCCAGCCCGTCGCGCTCGGCGTCGCCCTCGCCCTCGGTGTCGCCGTCGAAGTCGACCTCCCCGTCGGCCTCGCCCTCGACCTCACCGTCGACCTCGCCGTCGAGTCCGCCACCCGGCTCTGCGCCGAAGCTCAAGGTCAGCGGCAACAAGCTGGTCACGAGCACCGGCGCCACCTACCGGCTGCTGGGCGTCAACCGCTCCGGCGGCGAGTTCGCCTGCATCCAGGGCAACGGCATCTGGGACGGGCCGATGGACCAGGCCTCGATCAACGCGATGCGGACCTGGAAGGTGCGCACCGTCCGCGTGCCGCTCAACGAGGAGTGCTGGCTCGGCACCAGCAACGTGCAGGCCGCGTACGGCGGGACCAACTACCAGAACGCCGTGAAGTCGTACGTGAACCTGCTCATCAGCAGCGGCATCACGCCGATCGTGGAGATGCACTGGAACTACGGGCAGTACACCGGCCCGTCCGCCGGCTGCTCCGACGTCAAGGCCACCTGCCAGAAGCCGATGCCGGACGCGCAGTACGCCCCGTCGTTCTGGACCGGCGTCGCGAACGCCTTCAAGGGCAACGACGCGGTGATCTTCGACCTGTTCAACGAGCCGTACCCGGAGCGGGCCACCGGCAGCGCGGCCACCGGCTGGGCGTGCTGGCGCGACGGCGGCACCTGCTCCGGCATCTCCTACCAGGTGGCGGGCTTCCAGTCGCTGGTCAACGCCGTGCGCGCGACCGGCGCCACGAACGTCATCATGATCGGCGGCCTGGCGTACGCGAACGACCTCACGCAGTGGCTGCAGTACAAGCCGACCGACTCGCAGAACAACATCGCGGCGTTCGCGCACATCTACAACTTCAACACCTGCTCGAACACGTCCTGCTACGACAGCCAGCTCGCCCCGGTCGCCCAGCAGGTCCCGCTGTCGCTGACCGAGATCGGCGAGAACGACTGCGCGCACGGCTTCGTCGACACGCTCATGAACTGGGCCGACGGGCGCGGGGTCGGATACCTCGGCTGGACCTGGAACACCTGGAACTGCAGCACCGGTCCGTCGCTCATCAGCGACTACAACGGCACCCCGACCGCGTTCGGCCAGGGCGTCAAGGACCGCCTGGCGACGGTGTCGTCATGAGACGCGCGCTGATCGGCGCGGCGGTGCTGCTCGTCGCCGCCGTCTCAACCGCCGCCATGGTACGGGCGGAGGCCGCCACGCCCACCCTGAACGCCCTCGCCGCGGCCAAGGGCAAGTACTTCGGCTCCGCCACGGACAACGGCGAGCTGTCCGACACCGCGTACACCGCCATCCTCGGCGGCGGCGAGTTCGGCCAGACCACGCCGGGCAACTCGATGAAATGGGACGCGACCGAGCCGAACCGCAACTCGTTCAGCTACACCCGCGGCGACGCCATCGTCACCTTCGCCCAGCAGCACAACATGAAGGTGCGCGGCCACACGCTCGTCTGGCACAGCCAGCTGCCCGGCTGGGTCGGCTCGCTGCCCACCACTGAGGTGCAGGCGGCGATGGAGAACCACATCACCCAGGTCGCCACGCACTACCGCGGCAAGGTGTTCGCCTGGGACGTGGTCAACGAGCCGTTCAACGACGACGGGACCTTCCGCACGTCGCCGTTCTACAACGCGATGGGCAGCGCGTACATCGCCGACGCGCTGCGCACCGCACGCGCCGCCGACCCGGACGCCAAGCTGTACATCAACGACTACAACACCGACGGCCTGGGCGCGAAGAGCGACGCCATGTTCAACCTGGTGAAGTCGCTGCAGTCGCAGGGCGTGCCGATCGACGGGGTGGGCTTCCAGGGCCACCTGGCGATCCAGTACGGCTTCCCGTCGCAGATGCAGCAGAACCTGCAGCGCTTCGCCGACCTCGGCCTCGACGTCGCGATCACCGAGCTGGACGTACGGATGGTCCTGCCGCGGGACGCGACCAAGGACGCGACCCAGGCGACGTACTACAACAACGTCGTCAAGGCGTGCGCGGCGGTGACCCGCTGCGTGGGCATCACGATCTGGGACTACACCGACAAGTACTCGTGGGTGCCGAACACGTTCTCCGGCCAGGGCGCGGCCCTGCCGTGGGACGAGAACCTGCAAAAAAAGCCCACGGCGTACAACGCGATCGTCACCGGCCTCGGCGGGGTGGTGGATTCGCCCAGCCCGTCGGTGAGCCCGTCGGCCAGCCGATCCGCAAGCGCGTCGGCCAGCCCGTCGGCCAGCCCGTCGGCCAGCCGATCCGCGAGCGCGTCGGCGAGCGCGTCGTCCAGCCCGCCGCCCGCGGGCGGGTGCACCGCGACGTACAAGATCGTCAACCAGTGGGACACCGGCTTCCAGGGCGAGGTCAACGTGACCGCGCCGGCCGGCCGGACGAGCTGGACCGTGACCTGGTCGTTCGCCAACGGCCAGACCATCACCCAACTGTGGGGCGGCACCTACACCCAGTCGGGCGCGTCGGTGACCGTGAAGAACGAGACGTGGAACGGCACGCCACCGGCCACGTTCGGGTTCCTGGCCAACTGGAGCGGCACCAACGCCATCCCGACGGCGCGCTGCTCGTAGATCCACGACGGTCCGGGGCCCGAGCCGGGCCCCGGACCCACCTATCCGGCACCCCACGACATTGACCTACATCTTGTAGGCCCGCTCCTTCCGGAGAACGATCGGCGTGACTGCGCCGTCCGTCCGGCCGGCGCTCCTCACGGAGGGAGCGGGCATTGTCGCCCACAAAGCACCGACGTGTCCTCATCGTCGCGGGAATGTCCGCGACACTGCTCGTCCTCGGCGGGCTCCCCGCCTCCGCCGCGCCGGGCTCGCCCCGCCCCGCGCGCGCCGGCGACCGCGCCGCCACCGCCCACCGGCACGGCACCGTCCACGCCAGCAGCCTGGCGCCGGGCGAGGACGACGAGGAGGGCACCAGCGACATCATGGAGCAGGCCGACCAGTGGAACGAGGCCCGCAGCGCGCCGGGCATCGTCTCGCCGGGCGCCTACTCGGCCGCCTGGGCCCAGCTGCAGGCCCTGCCGCACACCGGCGGGCGCTGGACCGACGAGACCGCCCTGCCGTACGACTCGGACGACCCGCGGTACCGCGACATCAACTCCAACTCCTCCGGCGGCGCCGGCAAGGTGACCGGCCGCGTCGTCGGCATGGCCGCCGACGACCGCGGCTACGTCTACGCCGGCTCGGCCAACGGTGGCGTGTGGCGCTCGTCGAAGGGCGGCGGCGACTGGCGGCCGATCTCGGACCGGCTGCCCGCCGTGGCCACCGGCGACCTGCGCCTCGACGGCCGCGGCCGGCTCTGGTACGCCACCGGCGAGGCGAACACCAGCGCCACCAGCTTCGTCGGCACCGGCGTCTACGTGCTGGCCGACCCTCGCCACGGCGAGTTCCGCCCGTCGGACCGGGTCGGCGGCACCGAGCTGGAGAACACCACGATCCGGGCGCTGCGCTTCGGCGGCGACAAGGTGTGGGCGGCGACCAGCCGCGGCGTGTGGACGCACTCGACCACCAACCTCTCCGGGCCCTGGAAGCTCGAGTTCGCGCCCAACCCGACGTTCCTGCCCGGCGGCCCCGACGCCCGCGACGAGGACGCGCCGTACAAGAACATCGCCAACGACGTCGCCGTCGACCCGCGCGACCCGTCGAAGGTGGTCCTGGCCATCGGCTGGCGCAGCGGCGACGACTACAACGGCTTCTACACCAGGGTCAACGGCGCCTGGCAGAAGATCACGCTGGCCGGCGACATCGCCAGCGACCCGGACAACGTCGGCGCGGTCACCTTCGCCGCGTCCGCGGACGGCTCGAAGTACTACGCGATCGAGCAGTCGCCGGAAATGCTGGCCACGAACGGCGACAGCAACCTCTACGGCGTGTTCGTCTCCGCCAACGGCTCGCCGTTCGGGCCGTGGAAGCGCGTCGCCGACTACCAGAAGCTGGCCGCGTCGGGCTCGGCGAACACCTTCCCGGGCTACATGCCGGGCATCCAGGCCTGGTACAACCAGTTCCTCCAGGTCGACCCGAAGAACTCGCGGCACCTGTACCTCGGGCTGGAGGAGGTCTTCGAGTCCAAGGACGCCGGCGTGACGTGGACGACGCCGGGGCCGTACTGGAACTTCTCCTTCGACTGCTGGAGCATCGACCCGTCGAAGCAGACCGGCGACTGCCACCAGACCATCCACCCCGACCAGCACGCGGCCGCGATCGGTAGCAACGGCGGCAAGCCGTACCTGGTCGTCGGCGACGACGGCGGCGCGTACCGCCGGCCGGTCGACGGCCGGGCCGACGCCTCCGGTCACGGCACCGACTGGGTGTCGCTCAACGACGGCAGCTTGGACGTGCTGCAGTACTACTCCGTCGGCGTCGGCACGGACCGCAACGGCCGCAACGCCGGCGTGGCGATCACCGGCGGCCTGCAGGACAACGGTCAGTCGATCCTGCGCCCGGGCGACCGGGTGATGGGGTCGAACTTCGGCGGCGACGGCGGCGACACCATCGTCGACCCGGACAACGGCTGCAACATCGCCGCCGAGTACGTGTACCTGGCCCTGTCGGTGACCAACAACTGCGCGGTCAACGACGGATCCTGGATCACCGACCCGAGCAAGGTCTCCAGCCGTGACATCGCCCCGCCGGACAACGCCCTCGGCTCGGCCGGCGCCCGGTTCATCGCGCCGATCGCCGCCGACGCCAAGGACGTCAACACCTGGGTCGCCGGCGGCACCCACGTGTGGGTGCAGCACAAGGGCTTCGCCATCGGGTCCGGCGCGGACTGGGTCAACGTGTTCGACCTCGGCGCCGGGCACGTCGCCACCGGCGTGGCGATCTCCGGCGGCACGGTCTACGTCGGCTGGTGCGGCCCCTGCAACAACCATGGCTTCGCCCGTGGCATCGCGGTCGGCCGGGCCGACGGCACCGGCTGGCACCAGCTCAGCCTGCCCGTCGACGGGATCCTCCCCAACCGGTACGTCTCCGGCTTCGACGTCGACCCGGCCGACGCCAGCCACGTGTTCGTGGCGATGAACGGGTACTCCCGCAAGTGGACCGAGGGCCCCGGCGCCGGCGTCGGGCATGTCTTCGAGTCCCGCGACGGCGGCGCCCACTGGACCGACATCTCGGCCGACCTGCCCGACATCCCGGCCAACGCGGTGAAGGTGCTGTGGGGCGGCGGCCTCGTCGTCGGCACCGACCTCGCCGTGTTCTACCGGGCCCCGGGCCGCACCGGCTGGAAGGTCCTCGGGCGCAACCTGCCCACGACCACGACGATGCAGCTGCGCACCGGGCTGCACGGGCTGCGCCTCTACGCCGCGACACACGGCCGCGGTGTGCAGTCCTTCGACCTGTGGCAGCTGATCCTGTTCGGCTGATCCTGTCCGGCCGGGGAAACTCGGGTTCCAGGCCGCGGCGACCCGCAGCGGCGGGTCGCCGCGGTCCTACGCGTCGAGGTCCTTGCGGATGTCCTCGAGGACCTTCGAGGTCTCCGTCGGCGGCCTTGCCTCCACGCACAGGCGCTCCATCGCCTCCGCGTAGAGGTCGACGTCGTCGCGCTTGTCGAGGTACAGCGCGGAGGTGAGCTGCTCGATGTACACTCGTCGGGGAAGCGCAGGATCGTGAACGCGCCGCCGGCCGCGGCGTGGCCGCCGGCGTTGAACGGGATCACCTGCAGGCGCACGTTGGGCAGGCTGCTGTTGATCTCCAGCAGCGCCTCGACCTGGCCGCGCATGATGTCCAGGCCGCCGATCGGGCGGCGCAGCGCGGCCTCGTCGACCACCACCCACAGGCGGGGCGCGTCGGAGCGGGTCAGGACCTGCTGGCGCTGCATGCGCAGCTCGACCCGGCGCTCGATCTCGTCCTCCTTGGCCCGGCCGTGGCCGAGCAGGACGACGGAGCGCGCATACTCGCGGGTCTGCAGCAGGCCGGGGACGAACTGCACCTCGTAGGTGCGGATGAGGGCCGCGGCGGCCTCGAGGCCGAGGTAGGACTGGAACCAGTTGGGCAGCACGTCGCCGAAGCGGTGCCACCACCCGGGGTTGTTGGCGTCACGGGCCAGCGCGAGCAGGCGGGTGCGCTCCTCCGAGTCGTCGACCCCGTAGAGGGTCAGCAGGTCGGCGACGTCGCGCTCCTTGAAGCCGACGCGGCCGAGCTCCATCCGGCTGATCTTCGACTCCGAGGAGCGGATCTCCCAGCCGGCGTCTTCGCGGGTGACGCCCTGTGCCTCACGCAGGCGCCGCAGGTGGGCGCCCAGCAGCATCCGGAGGACCGTGGGGCCTCCGGACGCTCCTCCTTCAGTTAGACCGGTCGTCACCGTGCTGCCTCCGGACTGTCGTGAACGAACAGCCGCGGCGCCGGTCTGGTTCGGCTCCGCGAAGCTGTCCGAGCCAGACTGGGCGTTCGGGCCGGAGTAAGCATGCCATGACCGGACAGTAAGCGGGAGTCGGCTCGCGTCTGCGGGCGGGGTGCGGGCCTGCTCCTTCTCTCAGTCCGATTACTCAGTCAACAGATTGTCAAAGTCCCCGTCACGGGCTCCGCCGACAAAGGCCGCGATCTCCTCGAACGTGTAGATGAGCGCCGGCCCCTCGGGGTCGCGCGAGTTGCGCATGGCGAAGCCACTCCCGTCGGACAGGCGCGCCAGCTCGACACAGTTGCCGCTCGGGTTGCTGCGGCGGCTCTTCTGCCAGGTCACACCGGTCAGGTGGCCGGCCGGCATCCCGTTGTACGTCTGTTCCATAGACATCTTTCTGAGGACCTTGGTTGAAAGTTCACCAAGCAAGCGGCATCTGCACGTGCATCGGCTCTTGCGTCTGCAGCCGATAAAGCGCATGCTAGCGCATGTGCGGACGTCAGGGCTCGCTCACAGTTTGTGATCAAAACCGGACGTTCGCTCCCAAATGATCGGGCGGCTTCCCCAGCTGCGATCTCTGGAAGGGACGCGCGCATGGACCCCCTCGCCTTCCTGGCCGGTGCGGCCGCGGCGGCCGGGGCGTGTGCGGTCCTTCCTCTTTACCTACGCGCGCGTCGCGCGGAGCGGCTCGCCGAACGACTCACCGCGGAGCTCGAGGTCGAGCGGCACGCCGCCGACCACGACCCGCTCACCGGGCTGCCGAACCGGCGGGCCTTCTACAAGCGCGGCGCCCAACTGGTCTCGGACCGCGCGAGGCACCCGCTGGTCGCCGTCGTGCTCGACGTCGACGGGTTCAAACAGATCAACGACATGTTCGGCCACTCGGCCGGCGACGAGGTCCTCGTGACGACCGCCCGCCGCCTCGCCGAGTACGCCGGATCGGGCCTCGTGGCGCGGCTGGGGGGCGACGAGTTCGCCGGGCTCCTCGCCGGCCGCCACGACGGCGCCCAGGAGCAGGCCGACCGCCTCGCGCAGACGCTCGCCGCGCCGATGCGGCTGGCCGGCCAGATCGTCACCGTCAGCGTGTCCGTCGGGCTCGTCCCCGTCGAGCCTGACGCACACCTCGCCGACGCTGTCCACCGCGCCGACGCGGCCATGTACCGCTCGAAGGGCGGCCGCCGCCGCCCGGTCCTGGCCGGGCACCCGCACGTGGGCGCCCACCAGCACGTCGTGCACACCACGCTCCGCCTCGGCAAGCCCCGGCTGCCGGCGGAGAAGGACATCTTCCCCCGTCCGACGACGGCGAACTAAGGAACCGCTATGGAGCTCCCAGACCTGGTCCGCCAGCGCCGCCGCCACCAGCCGCGGCCCCGTTCGTGGCTGGCCGCGAAGCTCAAGCGCGCCGAGCAGTGCCGCGACTGCGGCCGCCCCTGGCCGTGCGACCAGTACGTGACGGCGCGCAACTCGGTACTCGTGTACGCCCTGCGACGCCTCGAGGTCGCCCGGCCGGGGAGCCTTGGGTGACCGAGGCGCACATCCCGGCCCGGCCGACGTGGCGGTGCACGGGATGTGCCGAGCCGTGGCCGTGCGGTGCGAAGCGGGAGCAGCTCGTCGCCGAGTACGGTGACAACCCGGCCGAGCTGCGCACCCTCATGGCGCTGCGCGTCGCCGACGCCGCCGAGGACTTGCGCCAGTTCGGCGCCGAGCAGCTGTGGAGCCGGTTCCTGGGCTGGCTGCCCGCCCCCGGCCAGGGCCCGATCATCCGCTGGGTGGCCAACCCGCCGCTCGGCGGGCACCGGCGCCTGCCGCCGCCGCGCGAGCAGATCGACCCGCGAACCTCCGGCAGCGCCGCGCAGGCCGCCGCCGCGCAGGTCTCTACGCTGCCCGGGCCACCAGCCGCTCATGATCCGACGCGGATCCCGCCTCCCCGCCGGTCACGACGTAGCGGTCGGTGAACGCCCACCGTTTTTGATGTTGTACGTCACGAGCGTCAGCGACTTACATTGCCCTCGTGAACCGTGATGTACAGCCCGCCCTCGACGCGCTGCGGCACGCCCGCGACGAGGCGACCGGCACGCTGAGCGACCTGATCCGGATTCCCAGTGTGGGCGGCACCGCCGCGGAGAGCGAGATCGTCCACCACGTCGCCGGCCTGCTGCGCGCCGAGGGCGTCGAGCTCGACCTGTGGCCGATCCCGGTCGCGGAGCTCGCGGCCCGCCCCGACTTCCCCGGCATGGAGGTCGCCCGCGACGAGGCGTGGGGCCTGGTCGCCCGCCTCCCCGGCGCCGACCCCGCGGCGCCGTCGCTCATGTTCAACGGCCACCTCGACGTGGTACCCCCGGGCGAGCCCTCGACCTGGTCGGCCGACCCCTGGTCGGGCGAGGTCCGCGACGGCCACGCCCACGGCCGCGGCGCCTGCGACATGAAGGGCGGCTTCGTCTCGGCCCTCTCAGCCCTCCTGGCCCTGCACCGCAGCGGCGCCCGCCCGGCCGGCGACGTCCTGCTGGCCGCCGTGGTCGGCGAGGAGGACGGTGGCCTCGGCACCTACGCCACGCTGCGGCGCGGCTGGCGCGCCGACGCCTGCGTCATCACCGAGCCCACCGCCCTGGACGTGCTGGCCGCCAACGGCGGCGCGCTGACCTTCCGCCTGCGCGTGCCCGGCCTGGCCGCCCACGCCTGCGCCCGCACGAGCGGCGTCAGCGCGGTCGAGAAGTTCCAGCTGATCTTCCCGGTGCTCCGCGCCCTGGAGGCGTCCCGCAACCGCACCGTGGACCCCATGATGCGCCGCTGGGACATCGCGTACCCCCTGGAGATCGGAACCGTCCGCGCCGGCGACTGGGCCTCCACGGTCCCCGACCTGCTCGTCGCCGAGGGCCGCTTCGGCGTGGCCCTGGACGAGCCGGTGGACCGGGCGCGCGAGCAGTTCGAGGCCACGGTCGCCGAGGCGTGCGCCGCCGACGCGTGGCTGAAGGAGCACCCGGTGACGGTCGAGTGGTGGGGCGGCCAGTTCGCGTCGGGCCGCTGCCCCGAGGGCACCGACCTGGTCCAACGCCTGCTCACGACGCACGTCGAGGCCCACGGCGGCGAGGAGCCCGCGGTGGTCGGCGCCCCGTACGGCTCCGACCTGCGCCTGCTGACCGCCGCCGGCATCCCGGCCGTCCAGTACGGCCCCGGCGTCGGCTACGGCCACTGCCCCGACGAACGGGTCTCCCTGACCCAGGTCCACGCCTGCGCCGAGACCCTCGTCCGCCTGGCCCTGCCGGACTAGGCGGACAGGGCGATGACGCCGAGGTAGCCGTCGTCGTCCTCGGTGACCTTCATCAGCATCGAGGGCTGGTAGATGGTGTCGTTGTCGTTGGTCGTGTCGCGGCCGGTGTGCTTGGCGTACGGCTCGGCGGTGAAGACCTTTGCGTTGAGCGACTCGTCGAACATCAGCTGGCTGATGAGCACGCGCTTGTCATTCACGTGGAGCATGACGTGGATGTGGACGGTGCGGCCGCGGTACCAGCCGGGCCAGATCGTGGTGAACTCGACGATGCCGTCGGCGTTGCTGACCTGGGCGCCGCGGAGATAGCGCTTGTCGTCGGCCGGCTTGAGGTCCATGGCGGGCTGGTCTCCACCGCCGTTCCCCGGTGCGCCGCCGGGCATGCCGCTCGGCGGGGCGCCGCCGGGCATCGGGCCGCCGTTGCCGCCCGCGGGACCGCCGTTGCCGCCCGCGGACATGGACTCGGCGCCGGAGTACAGGCCGGCGGCGTCGCAGTGCCAGATCTCGACGACCGCGTTGTGCAGCGGCCGGCACGACGCCGACTCCTGGACCTTGAGCACGACCCGGAGCCGCGTGCCCTGACGATCTTCGCGGATGTCGCTACGGATCTTGTCGGCGTCGAAGTAGTACGGGCCCTGGGTCACGTTCGGGCTCATGGTGCACGTGTTGGCGCCGGCGAAGAGGCCGGTGAGGTCGGTCGTCGTCGACGCCGCCGGGGTGGCGCCGCCGGTCGGGGCCGCCCGGTCGCCGCCGGAGCACGCGGCCAGCAGCCCGCCGAAGCTCAGCGCGGAGATCCCGCGCACCAGGGTACGGCGGCTGACGCGCTGCCCCTCGTGATCGTCCGCCGGCATGTCCTGCTCCTTCGCATCCGTCACCGAGGTACCGGACGCTAGGGGCGATTGCTGTCAATGTGCCGTGAAGGTCCTGGCGATTCACCGCGAGAGCCCATCGTAGCGATTCAGCTGCGTATGGTAGTCAAGGGTGTTGAAGCATTGACCCGTTGCTGTTAAGACAGTTTACTATTTCATCGACGGCCGCCTCCGAACATCGCGGTGATCCCGCGATCGCCCGACCGATCGATTGATTGTATATATCGGCCATCTTTGTATAGTGATGGGTATGACTGGCTTACCGTTACGCGAACCGACGTTCCTGGTCCTGACCGCCCTGGCGGCCGAGCCGCAGCACGGCTACAGCGTCCTGGACGACGTGCGCCGCATCTCGGAGGGCCGGGTGCGCCTGCAGGCGGGCACCCTGTACGGCATCCTGGACCGGCTGCGCGCCGACGGCCTGATCGAGGTCGACCGCGAGGAGGTCGTCGCGTCCCGGCTGCGCCGTTACTATCGGCTGACGGAGGTGGGGCGCGAGCTGCTGAGCACCGAGACGGACCGGCTGCACCGCAATGCGGCGGCGGCCGACCGCCGGCTGCGGCGCCTCCACCTGACGACGAACGACGCCGCCGCATAACGGTCCGCGCGCCACACGGCCGCCCGAACCGCGGACTCAACACCGACGCCTCCGCCCGCCGGGCGGCCCAACACACGCGCGACCATCACTACGGGCGGCCCAACACACGGGCGGCCAGCACTACGGGCGGGCCAGCGCACGGCCGGCCCGACGCACGGGCGGCCCAACACACGCGCGGCCAGCACTACCGGCGGGCCAGCGCACGGCCGGCCCAGCGCGCGGGCAGCCCCGGTCAGCGCGGCGCAGCGCACCATCGGCCCGCTTCCGCGCTTCGGGCGAGCGGGGGGCAGGCGCGACCGCCGGCGCGCCGCGCGGGCGGCACGCGCCACGAGCGACCCGAACCGCCGAACACTCGGTTCGTCATGATCGCGGAGTGGAAATGCACAAGGAGCAGCACATTCGCTCCGCGATCATGAAAAATCGTGAAATGTCCGGTAAGTCTGTCGCGTCAGCGCCGGACTTACCGGACTCAAGACTTGCTGATGCGGAGCAGCATCTCGCGTAGGTTGGCCAGTTCGGACGGGCCCAGCAGTTGCGCGAAGTCTCGATCCACGGCGGCCATCGCGACCGGGGCCTCCGCGCGGAACCGCTCCCCCAGCTCGGTCAGCGTCACCACCACCGCGCGCAGGTCGGTCTCGTGCGGGCGCAGGCGCACGTAGCCGATCGCCTCGAGCTCCTTCACCAGCCGGCCCATCATCTGCCGCGTCATCCCGGCCCGCGCGGCCAGGTCGGTGATGCGCGTGCCCTCCGGGTCGAGGTTCGTGATCACCGGTACGTGGCCCAGCCGGATCTCAGCGTGCCCGCTCGCCTGCAGTTTCGCCAGTGACGCGGCCTGGGCGCGGCGGTGCGCCTGGAGCAGGAGGCGGCCCAGTGGCAGCGCGCGCAGCTCGTCATCGGTGAGATCGGACATGCGAAACCCCGTTTACAAAGTGCGAAACCTGGTTTAGTTTCAAGGCACACCAAACGACGGAAGGGACAGGAGAATGAGTATCGTCCGCGCGGCCGACGCGCCGCGATTCGAGCTCGGGAACACGAAGTTCACGGTGTACGCCGGGCCGAGCCACGGCTCGCAGGAGATCTGCACGTGGCGGCTCACGGTGCCGGCCGGCACCCAGTCGATGCCGCACACGATCGACCGCGACGAGGTCTTCATGGTGCTCTCCGGCGGCATCCACCTCGCGCCGGGCGGCGAGGTGCTCGGGCCGGGCGACGCGGCCGTCGTGCCGGCCGGCGAGAAGATCGAGATCGGCAACCCGCTGGGCGAGCCGGCCGAGGTCTACGTCGCGCTGCGGGCGGGGGTGACGGCCTACCACATGGACGGCACCCTCTTCGGCACGCCACCCTGGGCGGCATAGACGCCCGGCGTCACCCCCACGTGCCGCTTGAAGTGGCGGTGCAGGTGCGCCTGATCGTGAAACCCCACCTCGGCGGCCACGTCGGCCGGTCGCCGGCCCGCCAGTAGCAGCCGGCGGGCGTGCTCGATGCGCCGGCTCATGAGGTACCGGTGCGGCGGCAACCCGAACGTCGCCGTGAAGGCCCGGACCAGATGCCCGGGATGACTGCCCAGCCGGGCGCCCGCCTCCCTCAGCGTGATGCCGGTCGCGGTGTGCGCGTCCAGCAGTTCGCGCAGCCCGTCGGCCAGGCGCCGCGACCGCGGTACCGCCGGATCCACGAAATGCCGGTCCAGATGCTCGCGCAGGCGGCCCCGGATCAGCGCCAGCCTGCTCTCCGCCTCCAGCTCGTCGCCCAGGTGGCGTGGACCGCCGAGGGCGCGGTGCAGCTGGTGGATGCGCAGGCGCAGGAGGGGGTCGTCGAAGCCGGGCTGGTCGACGGCCGCGCCGGCCAGGGACGGGGGCAGGACGGCCGCGTCGAGGTACACCACGCGCTTGCGGAAGCCGTGGTGGGTCGCGGCGCGGCCGTCGTGCGGCACGTCCGGCGGCAGGATCGTCACGCTGGCGGCGCCGGCCGCGCCCCGGTGGTGGCGGTCCAGGTCGAAGCGGATCGCGCCGTCGTCGACGATGAGCAGCGTCCACGCGTCGTGCACATGCGGCGGGTACGCGTGGTCGACGAAGTGCGCGTGGAAGACCTCGGCGACACCCGGCACGCGCGGGCGCCACGCCGTGACCAGCTCGGACGCCATGTTCACAACGTACAAGCCAGGGGCCGCGGCGTCCGGCAGGGTCGGTGCATGACGTTCCCCACCAAGATCGCCGTGCTGCTGCGCGGCGACCTGGCCGTCTGGCAGCGGCTCAACGTGACCGCGTTCGTCGTCAGCGGCGTCGCCGGCACCCAGCCGGAGTTGCTCGGCGAGGACTACGCGGACGCGGACGGCACGCGGTACCTGCCGATGTTCGGCCAGCCGGTGCTCGTGTTCGAAGGCGACGCGCAGACCCTCGCCGCCGCGCACCGGCGGGCCGTCGAGCGCGGCGTCGCCTGTGCAGTTTTCACGGACGAGCTGTTCAAGACCGGCAACGACGAGGACAACCGGGCGGCCGTGCGCGCCGTGCCCCGCACTGACCTGCGACTGGCCGGCATGGCCCTGCACGGGCCGAAGAACGCCGTCGACAAGATCCTCAAGGGCGCTCGCCTGCATGGTTAGATTCCGGCGGATGCCCGCCCGAATCGAGGAGCCACATGGCCGCCCCTTCCCGCGTCGTCGTCCCGTTCAAGGGCGAGGGGGCCGGCCGCGGCCCCCTCGCCTGGGGCCAGATCGAGAACTGGCACGCCGTGCGGTCCCTCGGGCACTGGATGCCGATCGGCGGCGTGCAGCCGGTGCCGGCGGGCACCACGATCGACGACGTCGTCGACGAGCTGCGGTTCCATCTGCAGCGGTACGTCACGCTGCGCACCCTCCTGCACATCCCCGGCGACGGCGGGACGCCCGAGCAGGAGGTGTTCGCCGAGGGCGAGCTGGAGCTCGAGGTCTACGAGGACGTCGATCCGGAGGCGGTCGCGGAGGAGTACCGTGCCCGGCCCTTGAACTTCGCCACCGAATGGCCGATCCGGGCCGCGGTGGTCTCCCACGACGGCGCCCCGGCCCATCTCGTGGCACTCATCTCGCACTTCGCCATGGACGCCGCGGGCGCGCGGACGATGCTGCGCGAGGTCGCCGAGCGCCCCTGCGAGCCGGTCGCCGGGAAGGCACCGCTGGAGCAGGCCGAGTGGCAGGCCTCGCCGGCCGGCCGGCGCCAGAACGCCTCGGCGATGCGCCACTTCGAGTCGGTGCTGCGGGCGATGCCGCCCCAGCGCTTCGCCACGCCGGTGGTGCCACGCTCGCCGCGGTACTGGCGGGTACGGTTCGACTCGGCCGCGCTGCCCCTGGCGCTGCGCGCGATCACGGCCCGGCTGGACGTCGACCCGGCAGTGACGCTGCTGGCGGTGTTCGCCGCAGCGGTGCACGAGACGTTCGGGCTCAACCCGGTCGTGGTACGGCCACTGGTGAGCAACCGGTTCCGCGCCGGGCTGGACGGGGTGGTGTGCACCGCGGTACAGGCGGGGTTGTGCCTGGTCGACTGCGAGACCGGCTTCGACGAGCTCGTCGACCGGGCGCGGCGGGCGGCGCTGGGCGCGTTCAAGTACGGTTACTTCGACCAGCGCGACCTGTGGGCGTTGGTGGACCGGGTGGCGGCCGAGCGCGGGGAGCCGCTGGAGATCGGCTGCTTCCTCAACGACCGGCGCGGCCCGGTACCGATGGACTCCCCCACCGCCGAGGACATCGAGGCGGCGCTGCCGGCGTCGCGGCTATCTTGGGTACGGCGGCAGGACCACCCCGCGTTCGAGCCGTTCATCCTCGACGTCGAGGACCTCCCCGAGGTGCCCGGCGCCGTGCGCTGCACCGCACACACCGACACGGCGCTGCTGGCGCCACGCGACGCCGAACGAATCCTGTGGAACATGGAGGCGCTCGCGGTGTCCTTCGCGCATCCGGCCCATTCGTCCTTGGGGTGAAGCCGGTACTTCCCCAAGGCGGTGGGTGGTTGCGCATCGGCCTGCCGCGAGCCGAGCCGGAGGGCTACCGGTGCTGGATCGGGTTGGCCCCAGCCAGTTCGTCCTGGGTGAGCCCCCGCCGCGCCCGGTGCAATGCGATTCGTCGTCCGAGCCACTCGTCGATCTCCATCGCATCTCCCCCGAGCCTGTGGCAGGCACCAGTATTAGCCGCAGGCTACGCCCAAAGTGGCAGACTCAAGACATGATCCTCAATGAACCCATCCGCCGGTTGGTGCTCTGGGACATCGACCACACTCTGATCGAGACCGGCGGCGTGGGCAGCGAGTTGTACGCCAACGCATTCGAGGCCGCGACCGGCCTTCCCCTTCAGCAAAAAGCGGATGTCACCGGGCAGACCGAACCGTCGATCCTGATCGCGACCCTGCGCCTGCACGGCATCGACCAAGATGAGCCATACCTGTCGCGCTACACGCAGCAACTCGCCGTCGAATACGACCGGCATCGAGCCGACCTGTCCCACCGTGGGCGGAAGCTGCCCGGAGCCGAACAAGCACTTGCCGCGCTCGCAGCAGTGCCGAAGGTTGTGCAGGCCGTCTTGACGGGCAACCTGCGGGCGGTTTCCCGAATCAAGCTGGAGATCTTCAACCTCGACCGGTACATCGATCTCGACGTCAGCGCCTACGGCGACGACGACAACTACCGTCCCAGCCTCGTCGCGATCGCGCAGCAGCGCGCAACAGCCAAGTACGGCATCACCTGCAACCGGGACAACACCACCGTTATCGGGGACAGCAGCCACGACATCAACACCGGCCGACGGGGCGGCGCACAAGCGATCGCCGTCGCGTCCGGCAAGGAGTCGGCCGAGCAACTCCGAGACGCCGGCGCGGACGACGTCTGGACCGACCTTACGGACACTGACACGATCATCGCCCGTCTCGCCGCTTGACCTGCGGCAAGCTCACGACAGACAGCCACGATTGCTAGCCTGAGACGGCATTTCCGCGTGACTCCATGATCAGGTTTGACCTGACGTCGTCACCCTGCATGCACAGCTCCGGCTACCCCTCGTTCGGCGCGACGAAGGTGCCTCGACCCTGGACCGTGCGGACGGCGCCTTCTTCCCGCAGGACCTCGATGGCGTGGATGATGGTCCCTCGCGCCAGGCCGAACTCCTGCTGAAGCGACGTGATGCTCGGGACTGGCCGGTTGGGCGGGTACACGCCCTTCTCGATCCGCTCACGGAGAACCGCCGCCAGCTGCATGTACAGCGGATCAGGCCCCTCGGGATCAATCATTCTTCGAAGGTAAAAGATCGCGGTCTTCCGCGATCCGTCATGGAAGACTATGGACTACCATGTAACAGTTGACTACGGTCGGGCATCGGGTGTGGCGGTCGATGGGCGGAGGGAACCCGACCGCCATGCCCCTCCATCACCGCAGCTCGCAGGAGGACACATGGCCGAGGAACACCACCCCAACTGGTGCGACCGTGCGGCATGCACGGCCTACGGACCCAAAGCGGACGGGGCTATGCCACCCTGGATCGGGTGCTGGGCGTGATGACGGCGAGGCTGTCGTGAGGCTGGGGGTGGGGCCCGGCGCACGAGCGCCGGGCCCCGGCGAACCGTCAGACGCAGCAGGGGTCGCCGCAGTAGACGATGCCGCCGGCCTCCGGGTAGCTGCAGCACATGTAGTTGGGGCGGTACGGCGGCGGGTACCAGCAGCTGCGGGCGTCGGCCGCGGCCTTCGGCAGCAGCCTGCCGAGCAGCCGGTCCGCGATGGCGTTGAACCTGCGCATGGTTCCTCCTTCTTCTTCAGCGGCGCACGGCCTCCGCACCGGGCGGTCGCCGATACGGTGCCGCGCGGCGCTAACGAGCCGCTAACGAAACGCTTCCCGCCCGTCCGAGAGCCGCAGAGGTGCCGCGCGTGATGTCGATGGTCTGGGCCCAGGTGCGCTTCCGGCGGGGCCGTTTCGCCGCCACCCTGCTGGCGGTGGCGATCGCGGTGGCGAGCTTCGCCCTGCTGGCGTCGGCCTCGCGCGGCTCGCAGGTACGCGCCCAGGGCACGGTCGGCCGGAACTTCCGGCCGGTCTACGACCTGCTGGTGCGGGCCGACCCGGCGACGGACGCGACGGGCCGGGTCTCGTTCGACTCGGTGCTGAGCGCCGGCGGCGGCATCACGCTGGGGCAGTGGCGGCGCATCCAGGCGCTGCCCGGCGTCAGCGTGGCCGCCCCGGTCGCGACCGTCGGTTACGTCATGCGGACCGTCGCGGTCTCCGTCGACGTCGGCCCGTACCTCTCCCCGGACGCGCGGAGCCAGGTGCTGCGGGCCCGCCCGACCTGGACGTGGGACGCCGGGGCCAGCCGCCTCACCGACGGCTCCTCCTACCTCTACGTGACCGACGATCGCCTGGAGTTCGTGCCGGGCGACCGCATCACGGGCCGGGAGGTCTTCGAGGGCGACAACCAGCCCCGGGCGTCGTCGCTGCTGGAGATCGGGCCGGACGGCCGGCGCACCGGCGTCTGCGCCGACCTCACGCACGACGTCGGCACCGTGGACCCGCTGAGGCCCGACGCCCGGCAGGCCGTGAAGTGCTGGTCGCGCGACCCCGCGTCCACCGGCAACGCGAGCGACCATGCGCTGATCGACGTGCTCGTATCCGTACCGATGCTGATAGCGGCGATCGATCCGGAGCAGGAGGCGCGGCTCGACGGGCTCGACACGGCGCTCGTCTCGGGCTCCTATCTCGGATCGCCGGCGCCGGCGGGCACGGTCATGCCGGTGCTGGCCGCGTCGCGGCCGCTCGTCGAGCAGCAGGCGACGGTCCGGATCGACCGCCTCGGCCCCACCGCGGGCAACGGCGTGGCGGCCGGCGTCTCGTTCGACAACCTCGTCGACGGCTACGAGGCCGACCCCGGCACGCCGGTCGGCACCGTGACGGTCCGCGGCGCCGACGCCTATCCACAGGTGCTGCAACAGCTGGCGCACCCGGCCGACACCACGCCCCCGGCGACGTCGATCGTCGGCGGCGAGCGGCCGACGACGATCGGGCAGCGGCTGGAGGACCCGATCCGGATCTTCTGGACGGCCGGTGCCCGCCGGCCCACGCCGTTCGCGCCGGACCCCGGCTGGACGGGCCTGTCCGCGAACGACGACCAGCCGTTCAACCCGCTGCCGCTGGAGCTGTCGGACACGTCGCTGCGGCCCGTCGCCGCCCACCCCTACGTCCCCGCCCCGGGCGAGCAGTACGGCCCGACCCAGCTGCGGGCCGTCGGCGTCTACGACCCGGCGAAGGTCGCCGTCGGCCCGCCGCTCGCCGCGATGCCGGCCGACCTCTACAGCGACCCCGCGCTCGCGCCGGCCGGCGGCGGCGACCCGCTGCGGCCCTCGGCGAACTTCGCCGGCCCGGTCGCCGCCCGCCCGCAGCTGCTGACCACATTGGACGCGATGGCGGCGCTGTGGCGCCCGGCCTACGGCGCCGGCCTGAGCGCCGCGGCGCCGATCGGCACGATCCGGGTCCGGCTGGCCGGCGCGCTCGGCCCCGACGAGCTGTCCCGGGAGCGGCTGCGCGCCGCCGCCGAGCTCATCAACCAGCAGACCGGCCTGCACGTCGACATCGCCGCCGGTGGCTCGGCCGCCGCGGTCCCGGCCGAGCTTGCCGCCGGCGCGCACGGCCGCCCCGCCCTGACGGTGCGCGATCCGTGGCTGCAGCCCGGCGTGGCCACCGTCGTCGTCGCCGCGATCGACCGCAAGAGCCTGCTGCTGGCCGGGCTGGTCCTCGTCACGTGCGTGCTGGCGGTGGCCAACGCGACGGGCGCGGCGGTGCGCACCCGCGCCTCGGAGCTGGCCGTGCTGGCGTGCCTGGGCTGGCCCCGGCGCCGGCTGTTCGGCCTCGTGCTGGGGGAGTCGGCGCTCGTCGGGCTGGCCGCCGGCGTGGCCGGCACCGCGCTGGCCGCCGTGGCCGCGGTGCCGCTGTCGGTGCGGATCGTGCCGTGGTACCTCATGCTGGCCGCCCCCGCCGCGCTCGCGCTCGCGCTCCTCGCCGCGGTGGTGCCGGCCCTGCGTGCGACGCGCGCCGCGCCCGTCACCGCGGTCCGCCCCTCCTTCGCCCGGGTCCGCGCGCGCCGGGTGCCGCGCGGGATCGGCGGCCTGGCGTGGACCAACGCGCTGCGGGCGCCCGGCCGGACCGCGCTCGGCGCGCTGAGCCTGGCCCTCGGCGTCGCGGCGCTGACGCTGCTCGCCGTCGTCACCGCCGGCTTCCGGGGCAGCGTGACCGGGACGCTGCTCGGCGACGCGATCACGGTGCAGGTCCGGGCGACCGACTACGTCGCCACGGCGATCACGATCCTGCTCGGCGCGGTGACCGTCGGCGACGTGCTCTACGTCAACATCCGCGAGCGGGCCGCCGAGTTCGCGCTGCTCGGCGCCGTCGGCTGGGACGACGGCCGGCTGGTGCGGCTGGCCGGCTACGAGGCCGCCGTCCTCGGCGCGGCCGGCGGGCCGCTCGGCGCGGGCGTGGGGCTCGCGGTGGCGGCGTCGCTGGGCGCCGGGCTGCCGTCGGTCGGCTACGCGGTCGCCACCGGCGCGGCGCTGACCGGCCTGCTGGTCGCCGCCGTCGCCGCGGTCGTGCCCGTGCGCCGGCTGCGCAACCTGCCGACCACCCGGCTGCTGGCCGAGGAGTGACTCACTCTCAGGAGGTAGGGGGCGTCGGGGTTTCCCCGCTCCTGACGGCGATGTGCGGGCCGGCCGGCGCCGCGAACATCGACGCATGTTTCGAGTTCTCACGCATGTGGCGCTGCGCCGGCCGGTGTTCGTCATCCTCTTCTGGGTCGCCGTGGTCGGGCTGGGGTTCGGCGTCGGCGACGGGGTCTTCGGGAAGCTGACCGCGCAGGTGGCCACGGTGCTCGGCAGCGAGAACGAGCGCGCGCTCGCCCTGCGCGCCGCCTCCGGGAACGAGAAGCGGCTGGCCATCCCTCGGCTGGCTCGCCGAGAACCGTGAAGAGCCAGTCCGAGCGGGCGTTCGCCACGCTGCGTGATCACACAGTACACCCCGGGCTCTGACGCGGATTTTGTCGTACCCCGCTGGCACGATGCCCCCATGAACGTCGTCGAGCGCGGCAGCGGAATCCCGGTCCTCGCCATCCACGGCTGGACCCGGACCATCGGCTGATGCTGGGCTGCCTTGAGCCGGGCTACCACCGGCTCTATCCGGACCTACCGGCGATGGGGTGTAGCCCCGCGCCGCCGGCGATCGCGTCGTCGGACGACGTCCTGGCGGAGCTGGACCGGTTCGTCGGGGAGCGCATCGGCGACAGGCCGTTCCTGCTGATCGGCGAGTCCTACGGCGGCTATCTCGCCCGGGCGCTGGCCCGTGTGCATCGCGACCGGGTGCGGGGCCTGGCGCTGATCTGCCCGATCGGCACGAAGGTCGAGCACGCCGAGCGCACCGTGCCTCCGCACGAGGTGCTCCGCACGGAGCCGGACCCGGACTTCCTGGCCGGCGCGGACCCCGGCTTCCTGGAGATGGCGGTCGTGCGCTCCCGGGAGACGCTGCGGCGATACCGGGCCGAGGTCCAGCCCGGCCTCGACGCCGCCGACGCCGGGGCGATGGCGCGGATCCGGCGCCGCTGGGTGCTGTCGTCCGACCCCGAGGACGGGCCGCCGTTCGAGCGCCCGGCGCTCATCCTGACCGGCCGGCAGGACTCCTCGGTCGGCTACCTGGACCAGTTCGCGCTGCTGCCGCACTATCCGCGCGCGACGTATGCGGTGTTCGACGTGGCCGGGCACAACCTGCAGTTCGAGCAGCCGGCCCTGTTCGAGGCGCTCGTCGCCGAGTGGCTGGAGCGGGCGGGTGAGCCCTGACGACCGCCCTCGCGCGTCCCGCCGAGCGCATATGCTCGGCACATGCTTTCCACCGAGGACGGGCTGCGGCGCGTCGCCGAGCTGGCGCAGCGGGAACACTGGCTCGCCGTCGTCGTCACCGTGCGTCCGGACGGCGAGCCCTCCACGTCCGTGGTCAATGCCGGCATCCTGCCGCACCCGGCGGACGGCACGCCCGTGGTCGGGATCGGCTCCCAGGGCGGCAGCGCCCGGCTGGCGAACCTGCGCCACCACCCGCGGGCGACGCTCGTGTTCCGTGCCGGCTGGGAGTGGATCTCGGTGAGCGGCGCCGCTGAGGTGATCGCCCCCGGCGACACCGAGCCTGAGGCGCTGCGGCTGCTGCTGCGCGACATCTACCACGCCGCCGGGGGCGAGCACCCCGACCTGGAGGAGTACGACCGGGTCATGGCCGCCGAGGGCCGGACCGCCATCCTCGTCCGTCCGGACCGCTTCACGACGAACTAGCCGCTACTTGATCTGGGTAAGGAAGAAGTCCCGGACGTCCTCGGCGAGCAGGTCCGGCACTTCCATCGCGGCGAAGTGGCCGCCGCGGTCGAACTCCGACCAGTGCCTGATGTCGTACAGCCGCTCGGCCAGCGGTCGCACCGACTGCGTGATGTCGTGCGCGAACACCGCCACGCCGACCGGTACCGGGCACGGCTCGATCCGTCGCGGAGTCTCGCGGTGCAGCCGCGCCGAGGACGCCGCGGTGGCGGTCAGCCAGTACAGCGAGATGTCGGTGAGCATGCGCTCGTCACTGATCTGCGAGCGAGGGTCCGTCCACTGTGCGAAGCGCTCGGCGATCCAGGCCAGCTGGCCGACCGGCGAGTCGGTCAGCGCGTAGCCGATCGTCTGCGGGGTGGTGGCCTGCAGAGCTTGGTACGGCGGACGATTCGCCATCAGTTGCCTGACCTTGTCCAGCCGGGCTTCGTCCGTCTCGGACAGTTCGATGCCGGCGTCCGGGACCGGCCGGGTCGGCAGGTAGTTGACGTGCACCCCGACGACGTGCTCGGGTGCCACCGCGCCGAGTGCCGTTGAGATGCCCGAGCCGAAGTCGCCGCCCTGCGCGCCGTAGCGCTCGTACCCGAGACGGCGCATCAGCTCAGCCCAGGCCCGTGCGACCCGGACGACATCCCAGCCGCGCTCGTGGGTCGGCCCGGAGAAGCCGTAACCGGGGATGGACGGAATCACCAGGTGGAAGTCGCGCGACAGCGGCTCGATCACGTCGAGGAACTCCAGGAACGAGCCGGGCCAGCCGTGGGTGAGGATCAGCGCGAGCGCGTCCGGTTTCGAGGACCGGACGTGGACGAAGTGGATGTTCTGGCCGTCGATCTCGGTGGTGAAGTGCGGAAGCTCGTTGAGCTTGGCCTCGTGCTCGCGCCAGTCGTAGCCGGTGCGCCAGTATTCGGCCAGTTCCTTGAGCCGCGCCAGCGGGAAGCCGTAGTCCCAACCGGCGTCGGCGACCTCGTTGGGCCAGCGGGTGCGGGAGAGCCGGTCGGTCAGGTCGTCGAGATCGGCCTGGGGGATGTCGATGCGGAACGGCTTGATCATGGTCTTGACTCCAGAGGTTTCATTCGACGCCTAAATGTTAGTGATACTAACGTTTATTGCCCAAACGATATCACGATCATTGGTGAGAACGCTCAGCGGTAGTCCCTCAGGTCGATGCCGGTCGCGAACCTGTCCGTGGCCTTGAGCAGCAGGCGCAGCATCCACGGGGAGCGGAACATCCAGTTGCGCATCGCCATGCGCGGGCGGCTGCCCGGGGCCAGGAACGGGCCGGCGTTGCCCTGGCGGGCGACCCTCGCGTAGCCGCGGAAGGCGGACTCGTAGGCGGCGAACGCGGCGCGGTGGTCGCCGCCCGCGGTGCGCAGCTCGCCGGCCAGGACGTACGCGCCGACGACGGCCAGGCCCGTGCCGAAGCCGCCGAGGGTGTTGCCGTAGGCCGAGTCGCCGAGCAGGGCTACGCGGCCCTTGGAGTACGCGGGGACCTCGGCGCGGCTGATCGAGTCCAGGTAGACGTCGGTCGCGTCGGCGAGCCGGGCCATGAGCTCCGGGATTCGCCAACTCCCGCCGCGGTACGCCGCGCGCAGCACGTCCTTCTGCGACTCCGGGTCGTAGCGGTCGTACCGCAGCTCCGGCGAGGCGAACACGAAGAGCGCGGGGGCCTTCGGGCCGCCGAGGGCGGCCATGCGGCCCGGCTCGTTGTACATCACCGGGTCGCCGTCCACGCCGAGCTCGACCAGGGCGTAGTAGTGGCCCAGGAACCTCACGTAGTCGCGCTCCGGGCCGAACGCGAGGCGGCGGACGTTGGAGTGGATCCCGTCGGCGCCGATGGCCAGGTCGAAGGTGCGCGGCGCGGCGGCGGCGAAGGTGACGTGCACGCCGCCGGGGGTATCGGTGAGCGAGGTGACGGAGTCGCCGAACAGGTACTCGCAGTCGTTCGCGGTCCGGTCGTACAGCAGCCGGGAGAGGTCGCCGCGGCGGATCTCGACCTCGCCGCCGCTGAACTCGCCGGGGATGACGGCCAGGGCGCGCCCGGCGGCATCGACGATGGTCTGGTCGTGGCCGCCGGTCTGCAGCGCGCGGACGTCGTCGAGGATGCCCATGCGCGACAGCACCGTGCGGTGGGTCTCCCCCTTGAAGTCGACAGCCTGGCCGCCGGGGCGCAGCGCGGGGGCGCGCTCGACGACGGTGACGGTGCAGCCGTAGCGGGCCAGCCAGAAGGCGAGCGCGGGGCCGGCGATGCTCGCGCCGGAGATGAGGACCGTGGTGTGCTTCATGCGGCCACGGTCGCGGGCGGCGCTGACAATCCACGACCGGTCCGCTGACAGGCCTGTCAGCGCGGCGTGCTGCCGGTGCCGGTGACAGCGGCCGGCGCCCGCACGGCGGCCGCGCTCGCGGCGACCAGCAGCGCGAGCGCGGCGGGGATGCCGAGGGCGACCGGCAACGGCACGGCCTGGGTGGCCGCGCCGATGAGGACCGGGCCGGCGAGGAAGCCGGCGTAGCCCATGCTCACCGCGACGGCCAGCGCCCGGGCCGGCTGGGCCGGGTTGCGCGCGGTCGCGGCCGAGAACACCTGCGGCGCCACGCACGACAGCCCGGCGCCTAGGCAGGCGAAGCCGGCGACCCCGGCGTAGCGCTGGTCGAGCAGCAGCGCCGCGCCGAGCCCGGCGGCGGCGAGCACGCCGCCCGCGCGGACCAGCCGGGCCGGGCCGAGCAGCGTGGTGAGCCGGTCGCCGACGAGCCGGCCGGCGGTCATCGCGATCGCGAACGCGGCGTACCCGGCCGCGGCGAAGCCGGACGAGCCGTCCAGGTTGTCGCGCAGGTACACCGCGCTCCAGTCCGCGGCGGCGCCCTCGCCGACGAGGGCACAGAACGCCAGGGCGCCGAGCACCAGCACCCCGTCGAGCCGCCCCGCCCGCGCGCCGCCGTCCGCGTCGCCGGCGGCCGGCTCGGGCGCGAGCCAGCGCAGCGACCACGCCGCCATCGCGGTGGTGATCGCGCACACGAGCAGGAAGGTGCCGCGCACGCCGAGCCCGAAGTGCGCGCACAGGCCGCCGAGCGCGGCGCCAGCGAAGCCGCCGATGCTGTAGACGGCGTGGAAGGACGAGATGATCGGCCGGCCGTACGCGCGCTGCACCCCGAGCGCGTTGGCGTTCATGGCCACGTTGAGCACGCCGTGGTTGACGCCGAAGACGAGCAGCGCGGCGGTGAGCAGGGCGAGCGACGGCGCGTAGGCGGCCGGGAGCAGCAGCGCCCCCTCGGCGAGCGCGGTCGGCGCCGCGACCCGCACGCTGCCGAACCGGTCGACGAGCCGACCGGCGACCATCTGCCCCACGATCGCCCCGGCGGCCAGCCCGAGCAGCGCGACGCCGAGCCGGAAGTCGTCGAGCCCGAGGCCGTGCTTCACCGCGGGCACCCGCGCGGTCCAGGCCCCGAGGGCGGCGCCGAAGAGCAGGAACAGCAGGCATCCGGCGAACCGTGCGCGGCGAAGCTCCAGGGGCACACCGCACCGTACCGCGGCGGTCCGGGCGACGTGTGAAGGGATTTTTCAGGCGGCCCGCCGCCACCCGCCCGGCGCGGCGTCAGATCCGGCCGAGCAGGCGCAGGCGCAGGGCGCGCAGGACCACGCCCGGCTTGGCCAGCGCGGCCGGGTGGGTCTCCATCGCGGTCACGCTGTTGAGCCGGCGGCACGTCGGCTCGTCGGTCATCGAGGCTCGCAGCAGCAGGTCGCTCGCCCAGCGGATGACCCGGTAGCCGCGCGGGTGGCCCTCGGTGATGTGCGGCAGGCCGAGGTCCGCGAACGTGGAGACCTGCCACGCGGCGTCCACGATGACGCGGACCCGGTCGAAGTACGGGCGGGCCGGCTCGCTGGTCACGTCGGGGCCGCCCTGCAGCCAGGCCGACAGGCACGAGGCGTGCAGCATCGCCGAGGTCATGCCCTGGCCGTACACCGGATTGAACGACGCCACCGCGTCCCCGGCGGCGATCAGGCCGGCCGGCAGGCGGTCCACGGCGTGGAAGTCGCGGCGGCGGCTGTCGGCCTGGTGGTACGTGATGACGCTGCCGATCATCCGGCCGCGCTCGGCGATGTCGCCGAACATCGACGGGAAGTGCCGGCGGCAGCGCTGCGCGTATTCGGCGGCGTCGCGGCTCGGGCGGTCCTCGTCGTAGCCGGCGACCAGCATCAGCCAGCGGTCGCCCTCCACCGACAGCACGCCGCCGATGCGCGGCACCCGGCCATTGCCGGGCGTGGTCTGCGAGATGACGGCCCAGGCGTCGCTGACCGACTCGTCGCGCTCGAACAGCGCGGAGGCGTAGTTGAGCTTGATCGGCATGCGCCGCATCGGGGCGGGTGGCCAGCCGTGCCGCTCCAGCCAGTCGTTGAGCCGGCTCGAGCGGCCCATCGCGTCGACGACCAGGCCGGCCTCGACCTCGACCGGCTCGTCGGCGCCGTCGGGCACGTACACGGCGCCGCGCACGCCGTCCTCGGCGAACAGCAGGCCCTCGGCGCGGCCGTACACCATTCGGACGTTGGCGCGGCGCAGCACCCGGCGGCGCACCTGGGACTCCAGGAACGGCCGGGTGGTGATGAGGGCCGGCCGCGCGCCCGGCGGGTCGGGCACCTGGCGCAGCTCGTCGTTGATGTACACCTTGCCCTGGACGTCGCCGAAGTCGGGCGCGCCGGCGTCGAGGGCCCCGGCGGTGAACCCCGGGAACCAGCGCTCCAGCTGGGTCTGCCCGGCCGGCAGCAGCGCGTGCACCTGGGTGCCCTGCGGCACGCCCGGGCGCGGCCCGTCGCCCTCGGTCGGGTCGCGCTCGACGATCAGCACCTCCTCGGCGTGGTCGGCGAGCACCCGGGCCGCCATCAGCCCGGCCACGCTGCCGCCGAGCACGACCGCGCGGTGCATGAGGATCCGCGGCGGCCTGGGCGGCGTCGCCGTGCCGATCCGGGCGAAGAGCTGCGCTGCTGACGGTGCCATGAAGCTCATGTTAACTGTGCAAATATTTACCTACTGCCTGGACCGGCCGGGCTCGAAGCGGTCTGGCCTGGGCGGTGGAGGGACAATGTCAGGATGCGTTTCGGCATCCTGGGGCCGCTGGAGGTCCGTGACGACGCGGGCGCGCCGGTCGCCGTCGGCGGGCCCAAGCCGCGGGCGCTGCTGACCCGGCTGCTGCTGGAGGCCGGGCGGGTGGTGGCGCCGGAGCGGCTCGGCGGCGAGAGCGCCAACGCGCTGCAGGCGCAGGTGTCGCGGCTGCGGCGGGCGCTGCCGGGCGGGCCGGTCGAGTTCACCGGCGGCGGCTACCGCATCGCCGTGGACCCGCAGGACGTCGACGCCCACCGGTTCGAGCGGCTCGCGCGGGACGGCCGGCAGCTGCTCGCCGGGGGCGATTTCGGGACCGCCGCGGGTGTACTGCGCGAGGCGCTGGACCTGTGGCGCGGACCCGCCCTGGCGGACCTGCCGGACGCGGCGACCCAGGCGGTGCGCCTGGAGGAGGCCCGGCTCGCGGCGGCCGAGGACCTCGTCGAGGCCGAGCTCGCGCTGCCCGAGGGCACCCCCGTCGGGCCGCTGCGCCGGCTGGCCGCCGAGCACCCGTTCCGGGAGCGGCTGCGCGGCCAGCTCATGCGGGCCCTGCACGCGGCCGGGCGCACCGCGGAGGCGCTCGCCGAGTTCGACGAGGCGCGCCGGCTGCTCGCCGCGGAGCTGGGCGCGGACCCGTCGGCGGAGCTTTTGGCGGTACACTTGGCAATCCTGCGGGCCGAACCGCCCCATCGGCCGCGGGGGACGCTGCCCGCGCCGCTGACCCGGCTCGTCGGGCGGGAGGACGAGCTGGAGCGGCTCGCCGGCCTGCGCGGCGCCCGGCTCGTCACGCTCGTCGGCCCGGGCGGGGCGGGCAAGACCCGGCTCGCGGTCGAGGCGGCCGGCCGGGACGGGCGCGAGGTGAGCTTCGCCGACCTCACACGGGTCGAGGACGGCGACCTCGTGCCGCACGCGGTCGCCGGCGCCCTCGGGCTGCGCGAGGGCGGCTCCGTAGTTCCCCGGGCCCCGGCCGCCGACCCGGTGCGCTCGCTCGCCGGCGCCCTCGCGGGCCGGGAGGTGCTGCTCGTCCTGGACAACTGCGAGCAGGCGCTCGACGCCACCGCCGGCCTGGTGCGCGCGCTGCTCGGGCAGTGCCCGGACCTGGCGGTGCTGGCCACGAGCCGCGAGCCGCTCGGGCTCACCGGCGAGGTCCTGGTGCCGGTCGGGCCGCTCGCGCCCGAGCCGGCGGCGCGGCTGTTCGCCGAGCGCGCCGCGGCCGTGCGGGCCGGGTTCGCCGTCGACGACGAACTCGCCGCGGCGGTGGCCCGCATCTGCGCGCTGCTCGACGGCCTGCCCCTGGCCATCGAGCTGGCCGCGGCCCGCCTGCGCCAGCTGAGCGTCGGCGAGCTGGCCGAGCGGCTCGCCGCGTACGAGCACTTCGCCGTGCTCTCCCGTGGCGACCGCACCGCCGCCGGCCGGCACCGCACCCTGCGCGCCGTCGTCGACTGGAGCTGGCAGCTGCTCGGCCCCGAGGAGCGGGCGCTGGCGCGGCGCTTCACGGTGTTCGCCGGCGGCGCGACCCGGCCCGCCGTCGAGGCGGTCTGCGGCGCGGGCGAGGACCTGCTGGCCGACCTGGTCGACCGGTCGCTGCTGTCGGTGCGCGACGGGCGGTACCGGATGCTGGAGACGATCCAGCTCTACTGCCGCGAGCGGCTGGCCGAGGCGAGCGAGGAGCGGCGGCTGCGCGCCGCCCACGCCGCCTTCCACCTCGACCTGGCCCGCCGGGCCGACCCGTTCCTGCGCCGCGCCGAGCAGCTCGAGTGGCTCGACACGCTCGCCGCCGAGCACGAGAACCTCATGGCGGCGCTGCGCTGGTCGGTCGCGCACGACCGCGACACCGCCATGCGGCTGATCGCCGCGCTGGCCGCGTACTGGTGGCTCGGCGGCCGCCGGGGCGAGGTCGCGGCCCTGGCCGCGCGGGTGCTCGACGCCCTGCCGGACGGGCCGCCGGCCGGCCTGGAGGAGGAGTACGTCAGCTGCGTCGTGCACGCCGAGTCCCTCGCCGGCCCGCGGCACCGCCGCCGTGCCGACGCCGCGATGGCCGCGCTCGACCGGCCGCTGCGCCACCCGTTCGGCGCCGCCGTGTGGGGCATGTCCCGCGTCGACACCGTCACGGACGGCCCGTCGCCGGTCGTGCTCGGCGGCGACCCGTGGAACCTCGCCCTGCAGCGGCTCGGCGCCGCGCTGCTGGCCGTCCTGGGCGGCCGCCCGGACGACGCGGCGCTGCTCGACGTGCTCGCGCGGTTCCGGGCGCTGGGCGAGCGCTGGGGCACCGCGCAGGCCCTCGACTGGCTCGCCCACCTGGCCGGCTGGCGCGGCGAGTGGCCGCGGGCCCACGAGCTGTGGGCCGGGGCGCTGGCCGCCCTCGACGAGCTCGGCGCCGCCCAGGAGGCCGCCGACGTGCTGTGCCGGCGCGGCGACTGCCGCGTCCGGCAGGGCGACCTGCCCGGCGCGGAGGCGGACTACCGGCGCGCCGCCGAGCTGGGCCGCCGCGCCGGGCGCCCCGGCACCGCCCCCGCCGAGCTCGGCCTGGGCGAGGTGGCCCGCCACCGCGGCGACCTCGCCGAGGCCGCCCGCCGCCTCGACCTGGCCCTGTCGTACGCCCACGCCGGCGACCTCGGCGCCGTCTACACCCGATCGAGCATCCTGACCGCCCTCGCCCGCCTGGCCGAGGCGCGCGCCGCCGACCCTCTCCTCGACGAGGCGCGCCGCGGCCCGCTGCTCGACGAGGCCCGCGGCCGCCACGACGAGGCGCTGGCCGCGGCCCGCGCCGCCCCGCTCGCGGCCGGCGTCGCCGACGCGCTCGAGGGCCACGCCGGGCACGCGGCGCTGACCGGCCACGGTCCCGCCGCGGCCCGGCTGCTGGGCCGGGCCGCGGCGCTGCGCGGCACGACGGTCACCGGCGACCCGGATGTGGCCCGCACGGCCGCGCTGACCCGCGACCTGCTGGGCGAGGACGCGTTCGCCGCGGCGTACTCGGCCGCCCTGCGCGCGTAGCACCCGGCGGCGGCCGGTCGCGCGCCCGGTGTCGCGGGACGGGCCGAGCGCGCTCTACGCCGGTCGCTGCTGGGTGTTCAGCAGCTCGCGGCCCACCATGGCGAGGGCGACGGCCTGGCTCACCGCGCCCGCGACCTCGAACCACTCGGAGCCCACGATCAGGCCGGTGATGTGCAGCGGCGACCAGGCGCCCAGTGCGAAGGCGACCCAGCCGGCCACGGCACGGCTGCGGAACAGCGCCACGGCGAGCAGCACCGTCCCGACGAGATTGCCGAGGACGAACAGCAGGAACATCCACAGCGCCGACGGGTCGGACTGGGCGTCGTCGAGCACCGCGGCGAAGTCGGCCGCCGGCCCGCCGTGGCGGGCCATGGCGAGCGTGACGAAGGTGCTGGAGGCGATGGCGAAGTAGCAGATGTACCCGCCCGCGGTGAGTGCGGCCGCGATGCCGGCGAGCCGGCGGCTGCGATCGCCGACGAGCCGCTTGACGCCGAGGACGGCGGGCACGATGAGCAGGCTGCCCAGCATCGCCGCGAGGACGGAGACCCGGGTCAGGCCGGGATGGGCGGCGGTCAGCGCCAGGGCGCCGGCCCCGTCGCTGTCGCTGCCGCCGTCGCGGGTGGCCAGGGCGTACGCGCCGTTGGCGACGACGAATCCCCAGGGCGCGATGAACAGCGCCGCCGCGAGCGCGGTCGCCCGGCGGTGCGTGGTGGTCGTTTCCGTTGCACTGTCCAGCATGACGATTCCAATCGGTGTGACGGGAGCGAGCCCGCGGCGTGACGCCGGCTCGGCGATCTAGGAGGGGACCCCGGCGGGGCGGGCGCGGAGGGCGGGAGCCACCAGGGCGACGCAGAGCAGGGTGAGGACGATGCCGGCCGCGGCGGCGCCCTTGGCCGGGGCCGGCGTCGTGGCGACGAAGAACGCGGGCACGGCGCTCAGCGCGGAGAGCAGCCGGGTGACGATGACGGTGACGGCGCCGGTCCGGGATCGGTTCGGCCACGCGAGCACGACGCCGACGATGGTGCCGAGACCGAGCGCGGCGCCGAGCACGAGCACCGCCAGGGGCGGCCCGTCGGTGCCGAGCGGGAGCGAGACGACGTCGGCGAGGCCGAGCAGGCCGGACAGGACCAGCCCGATGGTGAGGGAGAGCGAGCGTTTCATGAGCACAGCGTCGGGGTTGTGGCTCGCGCTCGGATCTGTGCCAGTACCAGGACAAGTTCCGTACTGGCACGTATTCGTGCGGCCGGCCGCCGCCGCTACGGTGGTGCGATGTACGGGAAGCGGCTGGTGGCGTACCTCGCCGCCGCGGTGGTGCTCGCGCTGGCCGGTTTCGGGATCTACCTGGCGGCGATCGCCCGGGACGGGTCGGCCACCGTGGAGCTGGTGGTCGGCGAGCTGCTGGGGCTTTCGTCCGTTCTCCTCGGCTTGACGGTCGCCACCCGCCGCCCGCGTAACGTGGTCGGCCTGCTGCTCGTCTGTTCCGGCGCCGCGCTCGTCGCGGTCGTCGTCAGCGACCTGTACCCGGCCGCGGTGGCCGCCGACCCGCGCCTGCCGGTGCCGGGCGTCTACGTCGACCTCGTTCGTGGCGCCTGGATGCTGCTGTACGTCCCGCCGGCGCTGTTGTTCCTGCTCGTGCCCGAGGGCCGGGTGCCGGGGCCGCGCTGGCGCTGGGTCGTGATCGGGCTGCTGGTGGTGCCGGTGCTGTTCATCCTGGTGGCGGCATTCGACCCGGGCCCGGCGCCGCAGTATCCGGGCGTGCCGAAGGCGTTCCGCGCGCCCCCCGAGGTCCTGAGCGTCATCGAGGCGGCCGGCTTTGCCCTGTTGCCGATCTTCCTCGGCCTGCTCGTCGCGTCGCTCGCGTCGATCATCGTCCGGTACCGCCGCACCGGCGGCGCCGTCGAGCGGGCACAGCTCAAATGGTTCGTGCTGGGGGCGAGCTTCCTTCCGATCACGCTGCTGCTGTGCTGGGCCAGCTATCTGGTGTTCGACCGGCCCGAGCTCGGCCTCGCCGGGCTGGTCGCGACGTACCTCGCGATCCCGGCGTCGACCACGATCGCGCTGCTCAAGCACGACCTGTACGACGTCGATCGAGCGCTGAGCGCGACGGCGACTTATGCGCTGGCGACGGCGATGCTGCTGGCCTTCTACACGGTGGCGTCGTTCGTGGTCGGTCTCGGCGCGGGCCGGGGCTCCCCGGCGGCCGCCGCGGCGGCGACGGCGGTCTGCGCCGCCGCGCTCGCGCCGATGCGCAACCGCCTGCAGCGCTTCGTCGACCACCGGCTCTACCCGGCCCGGGAGGCTGCCATCGCCGCGATCGAGGACCTGCGCCAGCGGACCGACGCGGGCAGCGCCCGGCCCGAGCAGCTGGAGAGCGCGCTGCGCACGGCTCTGCGCGATCCGAGCCTGCGGATCGGGTACCGGCTTCCCGGATCGGCCGCGATGCTCGACACGGCGGGGCACCCGGTGGAGCCGGACCCGGTCCGGCCCGGGCGGTCGGCCCCGGTGCGGCTGGGCGGCAACGAGATCGGCGTCATCGTGGCGGACGGCGGGGCGAGCCGGGAACTGCTCCGCGAGGTGGCGACGGCCAGTTCGCTGCTGGTCGAGGTGGTCCGGTTGCGGGCGGAGCTGGCCTCGGCGCTGGCGGAGGTGGAGGCGAGCCGGGCCCGGCTGCTGACCGCGGGGTACCAGGAGCGGCGCCGGCTCGAGCGGGATCTCCACGACGGCGCCCAGCAGCGGCTCGTCGCGCTCGGCATGAGGCTCCGGCTGGCCCAGCGCCACCTCGACGACGGCACGGTCGACGTCGACGGCCTGATCGAGCAGTCGGTGGGCGAGCTGGGCAGCACGGTCGCGGAGCTGCGGCAGATCGCGCACGGGCTGCGGCCGAGCAGCCTCGACGACGGGCTGGACCGCGCGCTCGGGGCCATGGTGAGCCAGATACCGATCCCGGTGACGCTGGATCTGCGCACGGCCGACCCGATCCCCGACGACCTGGCGACGACCGCCTACTACGTGGTCACCGAGGCGGCGACCAACGCCGTCAAGCACGCGCGGCCGACGGCGATCGGCGTCACCGTGTGCCGGGACGCGAAACGGCTGACCGTCCGGGTGCGCGACGACGGCTCCGGTGGCGCGGTCGTCCGCCCCGGATCCGGCCTGGGCGGTCTCGCCGACCGGGTCGCCGCGGCCGGCGGCCGGCTGCAAGTCGTGAGCCCCGTCGCCGGGGGTACCACGGTGGAGGCGGTGCTGCCGTGCGAATCGTGATCGGTGAGGATTCCGCGCTCTTTCGCGAGGGGCTGGCGCGCCTGCTGGTCGACGCGGGGCACGAGGTCGTGGAGAAGGCCCACGACGCCCCGTCCCTGCTGCAGGCGGTCGAGCGGGCCCGGCCCGATCTCACGATCATCGACATCCGGATGCCGCCCGACCGCACCGACGACGGTGCGCGCGCAGCCCGGCAGATCCGCACCGCCCAGCCTCGTTGCGGCATCGTCCTGCTCTCCCAGCACATCGAGAGCCGGCACTCGGTCGAGCTCGTCGCGCACGGCGGGTTCGGCTATCTCCTCAAGGACCGGGTGCTCGACGTCGACGACTTCCTCGACGCGATACGCAGGATCGGCGCCGGCGGCTCCGCCCTCGACCCCGAGGTGGTGCGCCGGCTCGTCGGGGGGCAGCAGAGCGACCGGCTGCGCGCCTCGCTCACCGGACGTGAGCATGACGTGCTGGCCCTCATGGCCGAGGGGCTGACCAACATCGGCATCGCCCGCCGGCTCTGGCTCACCGACCGGACGGTGGAGGCGCACGTCAGCTCGATCATGAACAAGCTGGGGCTGCCCACGTCGGACGAGGGTCACCGGCGAGTGCTGGCGGTCCTCGCGTATCTCAATCAGGCGCCAGACAGCCGTACAGCACCTTCTTGAGCGCGGAGCCTAACGTGCCGGATCCGGCGCCGGCTCGCGCCGGGCGTCCGGCGCGGTAGCCGGTGCGATGCGCGGCCGGCCGCGCAGCAGGCCGGTCGCCACGGCGGCACACACCGACAGCGCGGCGGCCACCAGCAGCGCGGCGCGGAAGCCCGCGTCGAACGACCCGCCCGCGCCGGTGAACACCGCGCCGAGGATCGCCACGCCGAAGGCGCCGCCGAGCTGGCGCAGCGTGCTGAACGTGCCGCCGGCCTTCGCCATCTCCGGCGGAGCGACCCGGCTGACCACCGCCCGGGTCGCCGCCGGGACGCTCAGCGCGATACCCAGGCCGCTCAGCGTCAGCGGCACCACCAGCGCCAGGTAGGAGCCCCCGGCGTCCGCGGCCAGGCCGGTCCAGGCCATGCCGGCGACCAGGCACAGCGTGCCGGCGACGATCAGCGAGCGCTCGCCGAACCGGTCGGCCAGGGCGCCCGCCCGCGGTCCGGCCAGCAGCGGGGCCACGCCGAGCGGCAGCAGCCACAGGCCGGCGACGAAGGCGCCGTGGTGGTACAGGATCTGGAAGCACTGCGCGGTGAAGAAGATCGCGCCGGTGAGCGCCGCGTTGACGAAGAAGATGACCAGGTTGCCGCCGGTGAACGAGCGCGAGCGGAACAGCCGCAGCGGCAGCATCGGCGCCGCGGCCACCCGCTCCCGCCAGAGGAAGGCGAGGCCGGCGAGCACCCCGGCGGCCAGCGGGACCAGCGTCTGCGCCGCGGTCCAGCCGGCCGCGTTGCCCCGGATGAGCGCCCAGACGAGGCCGAGCGCGGCGACCCCGGACAGCGGCAGCCCGGCCAGGTCCAGCGGGGCCCGCGCGCCGCGGCTCTCCGGCGTGCGGGCCAGCAGTAGCGGGATCGCCAGCAGGCCGATCGGCACGTTGATCCAGAAGATCCACTGCCAGGCCAGGCCCTCGGTCACCGCGCCGCCGATCACCGGGCCCACCGTCGCGGCCAGGCCGGTGACCCCGCCGTACACCCCCAGGGCCCAGCCTCGCCGCTCGGGCGGGAACGCGGCGTTGAGCAGCGCCAGCGCGAGCGGCATGACCAGCGCGGCGCCGGCGCCCTGCACGGTGCGCGCGGCGATGAGTGTGCCCACCGAGGGCGCGAGGGCGCACCCCACCGAGGCGAGGCTGAACAGCGCCAGCCCGGCGGCGAACACGGCCCGCCGCCCGAGCCGGTCGCCGAGCGCGGCGCCGGTCAGGATCAGGCAGGCGAAGCTCAGCGTGTAGGCGTTGACGGTCCACTCGAGGTCCTCCAGCGAGGCGCCGAGGTCGCGCTGGATGGTGCTCAGCGCGGTCGCCACGACGAGCATGTCCAGGATCACCATGAACGACGCCGCCGCGGACAGCCCGAGCGCCCAGCGCTGGGTTGCGGTACTTGTGGTCATGCCCGGGCAGACACCGGCCCGACCGGTTTCTGGTCGCGTCGGTGTCAGCATGAAGGTGATGACACTGCTGTCCCGGGCGAAGGCGGGCGACGACACGGCGTTCGGCGCGCTCGTCGAGCCTTTCCGCCGCGAGCTGTACGTCCACTGCTACCGCATGCTGGGCTCCGTCCAGGACGCCGAGGACGTGCTGCAGGAGACGCTCACGGCGGCGTGGCGCAGCCTCGGCGGGTTCGCCGAGCGGGCTTCGCTGCGCACGTGGCTCTACCGGATCGCCACCAACCGCTGCCTGAACTGGCTGCGCGACGGCGAACGCCGCCCGCGCACGGTGACCACCTTCCCCGCCGGCGTCGTGCCCCCGGAGCCGACCCGCACCGTCGACCCGATCTGGCTGCAGCCGATCCCCGACGCGCTGCTGGACGGCCTGCCCGACGACACCCCCGGCCCGGAGGCGCGATACGAGCGCCGCGAGGCCGTGTCCCTGGCCTTCGTCACCGCTGTGCAGGCCCTGCCCCCGCGCCAGCGCGCCGTGCTGCTGCTGCGCGACGTCCTCGGCTACCGCGCCGCCGAGGCCGCCGAACTGCTGGACATGACCGAGGACGCGGCGAACGCCCTGCTCAGGCGCGCCCGGGCGGTCCAGTTCGACCGCTCGCCGGCGGCCGCAACGTCCCCGCGCCAGCGCCAGGCCGCGTCCGCCTTCGCCTCGGCGATCGAGGCCGGCGACGTGGACGCGATGGTGGCGCTGCTCACCGACGACGCGTGGCTGACGATGCCGCCGGCGCCGCTGCAGTACCAGGGCCACGAGGCGATCGCCGACTTCATGCGGCGCATCGGCTTCCGCGCCGGCCGGCGCCGCTACCGCCTGGTCCCGACGGCCGCCAACCTGCAGCCCGCGTACGGCTGCTACATCAGCGACGACGGCGACCCGGCGACCCACGCCCACGGCATGCTGGTGCTGACGATGGCGGACGATCGGGTGAGCGCGTTCACCCGCTTCATCGACAACACGGTCCTCCCGTACTTCGGCCTCCCCCGCCGTCTGTAACGCCCGCCCCCTGCGGATCCGATAAGTCGGGCGCTCCCCGCCACGACTTATCGGATTTATACCCTGACAGGTGAAAAGTCCGTTATGTCATGACTCCGCCAGGAGTCGTGACATAACGCGACCGGTCGGCGGACCAGCGGCGCGGCCGTTTTCATGATCGCGGAGCAAAAGTGCTGCCCCTGTACCAGCACACTCCGCGATCATCGCGAACCGCGCACCCGGCCGAGCACACAACAGGGGCGCCGCGACGAAGCCGCGCCATATGCCGCGGCCCAGGTGGAGGAACGTCCAATGCGACAGAAGTTCGTCGTAAAGTTGCGATCGAAACATCGAAGTATTGCGCTGGGAGCGTCGATGCTGGCAGGATTCCGAGCCAGAAGCCGACATATGGTCAGCGCCGCCAACCTCGCGTTCGCACGCGTGGGCTGCTCAGTGCCGGTGTACGGGCCCCGCCCGGCCCGTTGCCCCCGCCATGCCCCGAACCGGATCCCAAACGACGCGCCCCGGCCGCCGGCCCGACCGCCATCGGGTCCGGCTACCGCACTGCCGGCGGCGCGACGCGCGGTACCGCCGGCCGGGGCGACACCCGAGGAGTCCACATGGGAGTTTCCCGCCGCTCCGTCATCGCCACCTCGCTCGTCGGGGCCGCCGCCGGCGCGCTGCCGCTCGGTTCGGCCGGCGCCGGCACCGCGTTCGCCGCCAGCCCGCCCGGGGACGTCGTCGGCAAGGTCACCGTCGGCTACCAGGGGTGGTTCGCCTGCATCGGCGACGGCGCCCCGATCAACGGCTGGTGGCACTACAGCCCGAACTGGTCGCAGAGCCCCGCCCCGGGCGCCTGCTCGATCACCTGCTGGCCGGACATGCGCGACTTCACCAAGGGGTACCGCACCAACTTCGCCAACCTCGGCAACGGCCAGCCGGCGAACCTGTTCTCGTCGTACGACCAGCAGACGGTCGACACCCACTTCCGGTGGATGCAGCAGAACGGGTGCGACACGGCCGCGCTGCAGCGCTTCAACCCCAACGGGGGCGAGGGGGCGACCCGCGACGCGATGGCCCAGAAGGTGCGGCAGGCGGCCGAGGCGTACGGCCGCAAGTTCTACGTCATGTACGACGTCACCTGGTGGCTGAACATGCAGGGCGAGATCAAGACCGACTGGACGAACAAGATGTCCGCCCATACAGCCTCCCCGGCGTACGCCAGGCAGAACGGAAAGCCCGTCGTGTGCATCTGGGGCTTCGGGTTCAACGACGACGGCCGCCCGTTCGCGCCGGCCGCGTGCCTCGATGTGATCAACTGGTTCAAGGCGCAGGGGTGCTACGTGATCGGCGGCGTGCCCACCCACTGGCGCCTGGGCACGGACGACTCGCGAGCCGGATTCATCGACGTGTACCACGCCTTCAACATGATCTCGCCGTGGATGGTCGGCCGGATCAGCGACAACGCCGGCGCCGACTGGTTCTACACCAACCGCGTGCTGCCCGACCTCGCCGACCTCAACGCCCGCGGGATCGACTACCAGCCGTGCGTGATCCCCGGCGACCTCGCGGCCGGCCACCGCCGCCACGGCGAGCTGATGTGGCGGCAGTTCTACAACCACACCCGCGCCGGCGTGCAGAGCGTCTACATCTCGATGTTCGACGAGTTCAACGAGGGCAACCAGATCGCCAAGACCGCCGAGAGCGCGGCCTGGCAGCCCACCAACTCCGGGATGCGCGCCCTCGACGAGGACGGCACCCCGTGCTCGTCCGACTACTACCTGCGCCTGACCAACGACGGCGGCCGGATGCTCAAGGGCCAGATCGCGCTGACCGAGGCCCGGTTCACGGTGCCCTTCCCCACCGGCCCCGACCAGACCCCGCCGACGGTGCCCGGCAACCTGCGCGTCACGGGCACCACGGACACGACGGTCGCGCTCGCCTGGAATGCCTCCACGGACAACGTCGGGGTCGCCGGATACCGCGTCTCGCGGTTGTCGGGCTCCACGAGCACGGTCATCGGTACCACCACGACCCTGGCCTTCACCGTCACCGGCCTGACGGCCTCGACCGCGTACACGTTCACGGTCGCCGCCTTCGACGCGGCCGGCAACGCCTCCGGCGCCTCCAACGCCGTCACCGCGACCACGGCCGCGGCGCCGGACAACACCACCAACCTCGCCGCCGGCCGCCCGACGTCCGAGAGCAGCCACACGCAGGTGTACGGCAGCGCCAACGCCGTCGACGGCAACACCGGCACCTACTGGGAGAGCGCCAACAACGTGTGGCCGCAGTGGCTGCAGGTCGATCTGGGCTCCGCGATGACCACGCGCCGCATCGTGCTGACCCTGCCGCCGCAGTCGTCCTGGGCCACGCGCACGCAGACCCTGTCGGTGAGCGGGAGCACCGACGGCGGGACGTTCACCACGATCGTGCCGTCGGCCGGGTACACCTTCAACCCCGCGACGGGCAACACCGTGACGATCACCTTCGCCGCGGCCACGGCCCGTTACGTGCGGCTGACCTTCACGGCGAACACCGGCTGGCCGGCCGGCCAGTGCTCGGAGTTCCGCGTCTACAGCGGCTGAGACGTCCGCGCCCGGCCGCCGCCGAAGGCCGGGCGCGGATGGGGCGCAGTGCCCGGGCTCGACGCCGACGGGCCCGGGAACGACACCAACCCCGAAACAGGCGGGTGGCGGCCAGGCGTCCGGCCGCCACCCGCCGCCAGCTCCGCGTATACCGGAAATGTCGGACACATCCGGGAATAGCGCGGACGTCAGGCGGCCTTGAGGTAGCGGCCGTTGTGGTACAGCAGCGGGGCGCCGTCGGAGTGTTCGCCGTGGATCGGCTCGGCCAGCACGATCGCGTGGTCGCCCGCGTGGACCCGCTCGGCCACCCGGCACACCAGGACCGCCAGGGCGCCCTCCAGGACGGGGACGCCGTGCGGGCCCGGATGCCAGCGCAACGGCGCCGCGAAGCGGTCGATGCCGCTCGTGGCGAAGCGCCGCGCCAGCTCCTCCTGGGACTCGGTCAGGACATGCACCCCGACGTGCGCCGCCTGCTCCAGGGCCGGCCAGCTCGACGAGCGGCGGTCCAGGCAGAACGACACCAGCGGCGGGTCGAGAGACACCGAGGTGAACGACGTCGCCGTGAAGCCCGCCGGGCGGGGGTGGCCGCCGGCGGTGATCACGACGACCCCGGCCGCGTGCCGGCGCAACAGGGAGCGGAACAGGTCGGCGTCGATCGTGGTCGTGGCGGGCATGGGGTACCCCCTTTTACGAGACGGTGAGGATCGCGGCGACGGACGCCGGGTCGGCGCGCAGGCGTTCCAGCCATTGCACGACGTGGGCGGCCACGGTGCGGTGGGTGATGTCGTTGAGCGCGTCATGCCGGCCGTCGCGCACGGTGGCGAGCTCCGCCCGGGCCAGCCGGGCGGCCAGGTCCCGCGCGCCGCTCAGCGGCGCGACCGGGTCGGCCTCGCCGTGCACGAGCAGGACGGGTACGGCGATCGCGGCCGGGTCGACCGCCTCGACGAGCGCCCGCGGCACCGGCTCGGCGAGAGTGCCGCGCTCGAAGCCGCCGTCGGCCTCCAGGCGGGCCCGGTGGGTCGGGCAGGCGCTGCGGGCCTCCAGCTCGTCACCCCAGTCGAGGAAGCCCCGATCGAGGAAGCCCCGATCGAGGAAGCCCCGATCCGGGGAGCCCCGATCCAAGGAGCCCTGATCCGGGGAGCCCCCGGCGCGCGGGGCCGCCCACGGCACGCCGGCCGCGATCACGCCGGCGGCCTGGACCGTCTCGGCGAGGGCCAGGGCGTGCAGGGCGCCGGTGTCGGAGCCGGCCAGCACGAGCGGGGCGACCGCTTCCGCGGCCACGGCGGGGACCGTCTCCGGCGTGGCCGAGCGCACCGCGTAGCCGTCCGCGGCGAGGCGGCGGCCGAAGCGGTCGTACACCCCGGCGTGCTCGCCGCGGCCGGGCAGCAGCAGGACGGTGCCGCGCACGGCGATCGCGGCCGGCGGGTCCCAGCGGGCGCCGGCGACGACGGGCGCCCCGACCGAGGTGCCGGCGGACGAACTGACGGAGGCGGTCACCGGGCACCCGCCGCGACCGGCTCGGCACCCGACGAGGCTGTGGACGAAGACGCTGTGGACGAGGCCGGCGTGGACGAGGCGGCGCGGTGGGCGAGCTCCTGGCGTACCAACGGGAGCAGATGGCGGCCGTAGTCGATGGCGTCGTCGAGCGGGTCGTAGCCGCGGATCAGCAGGGTGGTCACGCCGATGTCAACGTAGTCCAAGAGGGCCTGCGCGACGGTCTCCGGGGTGCCGACGAGCGCGGTCGAGTTGCCGGCCGCGCCCGACGCCTTCGCGGTGGCTGTCCACAGTGCACGGTCGTGCAGATCGCCCTTCGCGGCGGCGGCGAGCAGGCGCTGCGAGCCGGCGTTCTGCGGGGGGCCGTCGGTGCCCCAGGCCCGCTTCGGCCAGTTGGCGCGGCCGGTCGTGATGGTGTCGAGGATCGCGTGCGCGCGCTCCCACGCGAGCTCCTCGGTCGGGCCGAGGATCGGGCGGAACGAGACGCTGATGCCGGGCACGTCGGTGCGCCCGGCGGCGGCCGCGGCGGCGCGGACCGAGGCGATCTGCTCGGCGGTCTCCCGCAGCGGTTCGCCCCACAGCGCGAAGGTGTCCGCGTGCTTGCCGCCGACCCGGTACGCGGCCTCGGAGGACCCGCCGAAGTACAGCGGAATCCGGTGCGCCGGCTGGACGTGGGCGGAGAAGTCCGCGAACCGGTAGTACGTGCCGTCGTAGTCGAACGGCTCGGGCGAGGACCAGGCGCGGCGCAGGATCTCCAGGTATTCGTCGGTACGCCCGTAGCGCTCGTCCTTGCCCAGGTAGTCGCCGTCGCGCCGCTGCTCGTGGTCGTTGCCGCCGGTGATGGTGTGCACCGCGACCCGGCCGCCGCTGAACTGGTCCAGGGTCGCGAACGTGCGCGCGGCGAGGGTGGGCGCGACGAAGCCGGGGCGGTGCGCGACGAGCAGGCCGAGCCGCTCGGTGTGGGCGGCCACGTGGGCGGCGACCTGGCCGCCCTCGGGCCATCCGGAGCCGTATCCGATGAGGATCCGGTCGAAGCCGGCGTCCTCGTGGGCGCGGGCGAAGCGGCGGGTGTACGCCGGGTCGACGACCGGCCCGCCCGGCGCGTGGATCTCGGAGGCGTGCTGCGTGCCGATCATGCCGATGAACTCGACCGAGGTCATGGGTTGGGTTCCTTTCCGAACCGGGACAGCGCGGCCCTACCGGCCGCGGTCAGGATGGTGTCGTCCTGCGGTGTGTGGATGTGGGCGCCGATGCCGAGCCGAGCCCGCCAGGTGCCGGCGTGGTGGCAGGCGACCGCGCGGTCACCGTCCACACTCGACAGTTCCGGCGCGGTGGCGCACTCGGCGGTGGCGAAGGGGCACCTGGCCGCGTACGCGCACCCGCCGGCGTGCGTCACGCCGTCGCCGGGGCCGCGCAGCCGGGCGGCCGGGACCGGGTGCTCTCGGCGGACGCTGGGCGAGGAGGCGGCCAGCAGCGCCGTGTACGGGTGCCGCGGCGCGGTGAGCACGTCCTCGATCGGGCCGTGCTCGACGAGGCTGCCGCCGTAGAGCACGGCGACCCGGTCGGCGATGCCCGCGAGGGAGCTCAGGTCGTGGGTGATGACGACGACGGTCACGCCGGCGGTGTCGCGCAGGCCGGCGAGCAGCCGCAGCACGTGGTTGCGGTTGGAGGCGTCCAGCGCCGAGACCGGCTCGTCGCACAGCAGCAGCCGCGGGCCGACGGCCAGGGCGCGGGCGAGCAGGACGCGCTGGCGCTGGCCGCCGGAGATCTCGCCCGGCCGGCGCGACGCGAGGGCCGGGTCGAGGCCGACGCGGGTCAGCGCGGCGGCGACCCGCTCGGCGATCTCGGCCGGGCGCCGCCCGCCGGCGACGGCGAGGCCCTCCCCCACCGCGGCGGCCACGGTGTGCTGCGGGTCGAGGGCGCGCAGCGGGTCCTGGAAGACGTACTGCAGCGCCCCGGTGCGCCGCCACGCGCGCAGCGACCGGCCGCGCAGGGCGGTGAGGTCGGTGCCGTCGAAGGCGACCCGGCCGCCGCGGACGGGGGCGAGCCCGGCCACGGCGCGGGCGAGCGTGGTCTTACCGGACCCGGTCTCGCCGATGATGCCGAGGATCTCGCCGGTACGCACGGCCAGGCTCACCCCGTCGAGCACCCGGTGCCGGTCGTACTCGACGGTCAGGTCCTGGATGTCCAGCAGGGTCTTCATGCGCCCACCAGCGCCAGCTCGGCGGCCCGGTGGCAGCGCACCGTCCGGCCGTCCACGGTGGACAGTGGCACCGGCGCGCCGCACCGCTCGGTGAAGTGCGCGCAGCGCTCGGCGAAGCGGCAGCCGGTGGAGAAGGCGCCGAGCTCGGGCGGGCGGCCGGGGATCACCTCCAGGTCGCGGCGGCGCCAGTCGCCCAGCGACGCGACGCGCAGCAGCGCCTCGGTGTACGGGTGCCGGGGGTTGGCGATGACCTCGGCGGTCGGGCCGTGCTCGACGATCTCACCGGCGTAGAAGACCGCGACCCGGTCGCAGACCTCGGCGACGACGGCGAGGTCGTGGCTGACCAGCAGCAGGGCCAGGCCGCGCTCCTCGCGCAGCTGCCGCAGCAGGTCGAGCACCTCGGCCTGCACGGCCGGGTCGAGCGCGGTGGTGGCCTCGTCGGCGACGAGCAGATCGGGCCGCCCGGCGACGGCGATGGCGATGAGGGTGCGCTGCAGCATGCCGCCGGACAGCTCGTGCGGGTACTGGTCGAAGACGGCCGGGGCGCGGCGGATGCCCATCGCCTCGAGCAGCTCGACGGCGGCGGCGCGGGTCTCGCCGCGGGGCAGGCCGCGCTTGAGGCGCAGCTGCTCGGCGAGCTGACGGCCGACGGTCAGTGAGGGGTTGAGGTACGAGGCCGGGTCCTGGAAGACCGCGGCGATCCGGTTGCCGCGGATGCGGTCCCAGCCCCGGCGGTCCAGCGAGGTCAGCTCGGTGTCGCCGAGCGCGATGCGGCCGCCGGAGACGGCGACGCCGGGCGGCAGCACGCCGAGCACGGCGCGGCAGGTGAGGGTCTTGCCGGAGCCGGACTCGCCGACGAGGCCGAGCGACTCGCCCGGGCCGACGGTGAGGGAGACCTGGCGTACCGCCTCCAGATCCCGGCCGACGGTGACGTGCAGATCGTCAACGCGCAGCACGGAGCGCCCCCCGGTCGTCGGCGAGGGTGTTGAGCGCGGCGACGGTGAGCGCGATGAGCGCGGCCGGGATGACCGGCGCCCACGGCTGCTGGGCGAGGAATCCCAGGTCGCTGGCGAGGACGCCGCCCCAGGTCGGCGCGGGCGGCTGGACGCCGATGCCGAGGAACGTCAGCGACGACACGGCCAGCAGCGCGCCGCCGGTGGCCTGGGCGGCGGTGACGGCGACGGTCGGCAGGACCTTGCCCCAGACGTGGGTGCGCAGGATCCGGCCGCGGGAGGCGCCGAAGAGCTCGGCGGCCTCGACGTACTGCGCCCGGGTGAGCGCGAGCCCGGCGGCCCGGGTGACCCGGAAGAACAGCGGCGCGAACAGCATGCCGATCGCGATCATCGCCTGGGTGAGGCCGTTGCCGAGGATGCCGGTGACGGCCACGGCGAACACGATGAACGGCAGGGTCATCAGCGCGTCCGCCGCGCGCAGCAGCACCCACTCGACGCCCCGGCCGAGCCACAGCGAGGCCAGGCCGGGCACGACGCCGAGCAGCAGCCCGACGCCGACGCTCTCCACGGCGGCGACGACCGTGCTGCCGGTGCCGGCGAGCAGCCGGCTGAACACGTCGCGGCCGAGGTAGTCGGTGCCGAACGGGTGCGCCCAGGTGGGCGCGTGCAGGGCCAGGTCGGGGTCCTGCGCCAGCGGGTCGTGCGGGGCCAGCAGGCCGCCGGCGACGGCCAGCAGCGCGACGACGGCGAGCGCGGCGAGCGCGAGGCGCCTCATGACCGCCGCCCCTGCGGGGTGAGGCGCAGCAGCGCCAGGTTGACGAGGGTGTTGCAGATCAGCACGACGGTGACGGTGACGAGCAGGGTGCCCTGGATGAGCGGCACGTCGTGCTGCGCGGAGGCCTGCAGGGTCAGCTGGGCCAGGCCCGGCAGGTTGAAGATCTTCTCGGTGACGACGGCGCCGCCGAGGACCATCGGCACGCCGATGCCGAGCACGGTGAGGGCCGGGCCGATCGCGTTGCGCAGCGCGTGGCGGAACAGCACCCGCCGGGCCCCGAGGCCGCGCACGACGGCGCCGGTGACGTAGTTCTCGCCGAGCTGCGCGACGAGGGAGGTGCGCAGCTGCCGGGCGATGGACGCGGCGATGTCGAGGCTGAGCGCGAGCGCGGGCAGGATCGCGAAGCGCAGCCAGGGCAGCAACCCGTGCTCCGGGCCCACGTAGCCGCCGGCCGGCAGCGCCTTGAGCAGCACCGAGAAGATCACCACGAGGCCGATGCCGACGACGAACGGTGGCAGCGTGCCCAGCGCGGAGGCGACGAGCGTGACGGCCCGGTCGAGCCGGCCGCCCCGGCGCAGGGCGGCGCCGATGCCGGCGGCGCCGCCCAGCAGCACGGCGAGGAGCACGGCCAGGCCGGCGAGCGCCAGATCCACGGGCAGCGCGGCGGAGATGCTGTCGGCGACGGGGATCGTGGTGAAGTACGAGCGGCCGAGGTCGCCGGTGAGGGCGCCGCCGAGCCAGTCGAGGTACTGCACGAGGAACGGCCGGTCGAGCCCGAACTCGTGGTTCATCCGCGCGATGTCGGCCGGGGTCGCGGTCTCGCCGAGCACGGCCGCGGCCGGGTTGCTCGGCGACAGCGCGCCGAGCCCGAACGTGAGCAGCGACGAGAACAGGAACACAACGACCGGTGTGGCCAGCGCGCCGATCCAGCCCCGGCGCCGCCGCGTCCGGCCGCCCGCCGGCGCCGCCGCCGCGGGCGCCCGCGCCGGCGCCTGCGGCCGCTCCAGCAACGTGGTCATGACACGGTCACCCCCTCGAAGCGCTGCACGGCGGTGAACTCGGGGATGGCGGAGACGCCCGTGCGGCGGGCGAGGATGCGCGGGACGGTGTAGAGGAAGACGTTGGGCATGGTGCGCACGGCGGTCGCCGTCGCCTCCTGCAGCGCGGTCGGGTACTTCGGGTCGTCCAGCGGCGTGCGGCTCACCTTCGCCAGGGCGTCGGTGAGCTCCGGCGGCTGGACGCGGCCCGGGTTCATCAGGCCCTCCTTGCCGAAGAGCACCTGGAAGGCCTGCACGGCGGAGTCGCGCCCGGCGAACTGGTCGACGGACAGCGCCCGGGAGTGCTGCACGTAGACCAGCTGGGTGAACTGGGCCTGCGGGATCACCTCGATGGTCGGCTTGAACCCGGCGGCCTGCAGCTGGGACTGCAGCTGCTCGGGCACGCCGGCCGCGGCGGCGGTGGTGATGACCAGGTCGACCGGCGCGCCCTGGTAGGAGGACTCGGCGAGCAGCTGCCTGGCCTTGTCCGGGTTGTAGGCGTAGATGCCGTCCAGCGCCGGGTTGTACCCCGCGTAGCCCTTCGGGAAGGGCTGGTAGGCGACCTCGCCGTGGCCGAACTGCGCGGTCTTGAGCAGCGCGGCGCGGTCCACGGCGTAGTGCAGCGCCTCGACGACCTTCGGGTCGTCGAACGGCTTCTTGCCGATGTTGACGTCGAGGGTGGCGACGACGAGCGAAGGGATGACCTGGACCTGCAGGCCGGCCGCCTTCGCCGCCTCGACCTGGCTGCCGGGGATCTGGGCGACGTCGTACTGCCCGGACTGCAGGGCGGCGACGACGGTGGCCGCCTCCGGCAGCGGATAGGCCTCGAACCCCTGCAGCTTGATGCTGGCCGCGTCCCAGTATGCGGGGTTGCGGGTCAGCACCGCCTTGGCGTTCTGGGTGTACGACGTGAGCGTGAACGGTCCGGCGCCGGCGGGCTTGGTGGCCAGCGCGTCGGGGGCGGTGGTGAACGCCGTGGGGCTCACGATCATGCCGGTCTTGCCGGCGAGCAGGTTGGGGATCTGGAAGTCGGGGACGCCGAGCCTGATGGTGACGGTACCGCTGTCCGGTGCCGCGATCTCCTTGACGTTGACCAGCTGCGGGCCGACGAGCGACTTGGGGAGGTCGCGGCCGCGCTCGAGGCTCTTCTTGACCGCGGCGGCGTCCAGCGGCGTGCCGTCGCTGAACGTGAGGCCGGGCCGCAGGGCGAAGGTGACCTCGGTGCCGTCGGCGTTGTACTTCCAGCCGGTGGCGAGGGCCGGCACCGCGGCGCCCTTCTCGTCGAGCTTGGTGAGCCCGGCGTAGACGAGCGACAGCACGTGCACGTCCCAGCCGGCCGACGAGGTGACCGGGTCCCAACTGGTGGGCAGGGCCCAGCCCCACTTGAGGGTGCCGCCCGCTCCGCCCGCGGCGCCGGGGCCGGTGGTCCCGTCGCCGCAGGCGGCGAGCAGCGTCGCGGCGCCCAGCGCGGCGCCCAGGCCGAGGAACGACCGGCGGCTCAGATCGACAGAGGAATTCATGAGAACGGATGCCTTTCGAAAGCATGAGGAGGCACGGGAGCACACCCGCCGGGGGCGGGCGCGGGGAAAGGTCGAGGTGCGCCGGGGAATGACCTATCGACAGAGGGCGCTGGCCGTGCGCCGGAGATCGACGTAGCGACGCGCCACGCCAGGGTGGGTCGAGGTCATGGGCCCATCATGCGGAGGCGCCGGAACTCTCGTCAATAGCCATCGGGATGTGTCCTATTTATTGAGATGAACCCGATGGGTTTAATAGGAATTAGCGCCCGCGTGTGGCAGGATGGGTGGCGGCCTCGTCCGGGTCGAGGAACACCGGTCCGCCCGCGGTGCGCACCTCCACGGCGCCCGGCGGCGGGGCGTCGGCGCCCAGCAACAGGCGGACCTCCGGCCCGGTGAGGCTGCGGTGGGCGGCCAGGTCCCCCATCGGCGCCGCCGCGCGCACGCACCCCGGCGCGACCCGCTCCGCGGCCTCCAGATAGCCGGCGAGGGGCCGCCAGCCGGGCACGATCGCGCGCCCACGAGGTCCGGTGAACACGATGGTGGGAAACCCGTAGCGCCGGCCGCCTCGGGCCGGCTTGGCGGCGCCCGGGTGCGGGCCCGGCCCGGTGAGCCCGACCACCTCGGGGTCGGGGCGGCGGGCCTCGCGCCGGTCCCGGCCCAGCGCCTGCCCGGTCCGCCGCGCGCGCATCTCCGCGGCGAGCCGCGCGACGTCCAGGCCCGGCACGCCACGGACGGCGGACAGCACCCGCTCCTCGGTGTCGGCCGGCTCCCCGAGGACGAAGACGGTCTCGCGCAGCCGGCGCAGCACCCGGTCGGCGACGGCGCTCCCCTGCTCCCGCGCCGCCAGTGCCGCCAGCGACGACGGCCGGCTCGACAGCGCGACCCGCTCCAGGCGCGCCGGCCAGGGCGCGCCCGTGTGCCCGGCGATCTCCTGGATGTGCCGGTGGTACCAGGCCGTCTCCGCCGCCGGGTCCGGCGCCGGATCGTCGCCGTCGTCGAAGAGGATGCCGAACACGCGGCGCCAGGCCGCACCGGCGGCACCGCCCAAGGCGGCGCGCAGGTACCGGAACGTCGGCTCCGAGCCCCAGGCCCACGGGCACATGGGGTCGGTGTACTCGACGACGGACAGAGCCGTCACGCCGACACCTCCGCTCCGCTCCGCTCCGGACCGCTCACGGGCGCTCGACCGGCGTCCACAGGCTCGGCAGGTTGACGACGACACCCTCCTGGCTGCTGCGGGCGATGACGACCACGGCCTCCTCGGCGCCCGGGTTCTCCTCGCGGTGGGGCACGTACGGCGGGACGAAGATGTAGTCGCCGGGCTCGGTCTCCAGGCGTACCTCGGCGTCGCCCTCGGCGAAGACGAAGACCGGGTGGCCGGAAACGACGTAGATGGCGGTCTCGGCCTCGCCGTGGTGGTGGTCGCCGGAGCTGGTGGCCGGGGCGACGTGGGTGCGGCCCATCCACAGCTTGTCCGAGCCGACCGTCTTGCCGGAGATCGCCTCCAGGCGCGTCATGCCCGACGTCTGCCGGGTGTCGCCGCTCAGCTCCGCGCCCTTGATGTGGCGCAGCGGGGCGTGCCAGTGGTCGGTCATGCGGATCTCCTTTTTATGGCGCCCGGGCGGGCGCTCTTCTCAAGCGTGGTCAGGCACGCGCGGGCACCAGGCCGAGTAGCGTCGCGGCCGGCTCGGGGGGCGTCTCGGTCAGCAGGTCCGCGAGCGTCACGCCGGTGAGGATCTCCTCCGTGCGCGCCTGGACGGCCCGCCACACCGCCGTCACCGCGGGCGCCCGGGTCGCGTCGGCCGGATCGTCCGGGCTCGCGCCGTGCACGGTGAGCAGTTCGCCGTCGACGGCGCCGACCACGTCGGCGAGGGTGATGTCGGCGGCGGCGCGGCCCAGCCAGTAGCCGCCCTCGCAGCCGCGCTGGCTACGCACCAGGCCGGCGCGGCGCAGGTCCCGCATGATCGACTTGAGGAAGCGGTAGGGGATGTGCTGCGCCGCGGCGATCCCCTCGCACACCAGCGGGCGGCCCGCGTCCGCGGCCAGTTCGACCAGGGCGCGGATCGCGTAGTCCGCCTTCGCCGAGATGCGCATCGCGGCACGTCCTCCAGCAGCGGGAGTGGTTGGCCGGAAAACCATATCAAGGTGCTCTGGTTTATATCCATTGGCTCCCGCGGTACGGCTGCCGGATTTTGAGTCTTTTTGACCGATTTGTCGTTGAAGCCGGTGATGACCGGGCGCGAGGCCCGGACGGACGGGAGCTTCGAGACCATGAACCGCAGGAGCCTGCTGGTGGCGGCCGGCGCCGTCGGCGTCACGACCGCGGTCGGGGGCGCGGCCGCCGCGATCGCCGCCGTGGATCCGGAGGCGGGCCGCCGCCCGCAGCCGATGCTGACCTGGGAGCTCGCCGGCGGGTTCGTGCCGGCCTGCTGGACGCTGCTGCGGGCGCCTCGGCTGGTCGCGTACGACGACGGGGTGCTCATCGCCGACGCGGCGAAGCGGCTGCGCATCGGCGCGGGCGACCTGCGCTCGCTGCGCAACCGCGCCACGACGGTCCTGCGGGACCCGGCCAACGCGCGCCGCCGCCCGGGCGCGCCGATCGTCGCGGACGTGCCGTCGACGGTGATCACCGCGCGGACGAACGGCCGGCGGTTGCGCCTGTCGTTCGACGGCCTGGAGGAGACGCGGCGCGACAGGGCGTACCCGCCGCCGGCCTACTCGCTGCTGGACCACCTGACGCAGCTGCGCGAGCGGGCGAACCGCTCGGGCACCCCGTGGCGCCCGGACGCGGTGCGGCTCGTCGCGACCCTCCTCGAGCCGGCGCAGCCCACGACGGTGCCGGTCTCGAACTGGCCGGCGGGCGTGCCCGTGCCACACTTCCGCAAGGACGAGTTCGTGACGCGGATGGACCTGCGCGACCGCTCAGCGCCGGCCCTGATCAAGGCGGTACCCCGGCCGGACCAGGCGCAATGGCCGCTCTTCCGGCTGCCCGACGGCCGCCGGGCCCAGCTCAGCTGGCGCTTCCTGCTGCCACACGAATAGCCTGCCGCTCCTGGCCTGGCGCGCGCTTCGCGCGGGCGCGCACGACGTGGGCGGCCAGGTCGTCGGGGCGGATGCCGGCGAGCGCGCCGCCGTACTTGCCGATCGGGGTTCGCACGGCGTCGACGATGGACACGTCGCGGAGGCGGTCGGTCACGAGGCGCTCCCTCCGGGGGCCTGCAGGGCGCGCAGCGCGGCGAGTTCGTCGCCGGTGGGCGGCTCGGTGGTGGCGACGGTGGCGCCGACCTTGAGCTGCCAGCCGGTGGCGTCCCGGACCTGCGCCACGCTCACGCCGGGGTGCACGTCGGTCAGCACCAGTTCGGCGGTGGCCGGGTCGGGGCGCAGGACACCGAGGTCGGTGATCACCGCGACCGGTCCGGCCCCGCGCAGCCCGAGCCGGGCCCGGTCGCCGGGGCCCGAGCCGTGGCCGACGGTCGTGACGAAGTCCAGCTTCTCCACGAGGTTGCGGGTGGAGTGCCGCAGCACCATGAGGACCCGACCGCAGTTGGCCGCGATCTCGGGCGCGCCACCGGCACCGGGCAGGCGGCCGGGTGCCCGGCCGGGCCCACGGTCGACGAGGGTGGTGTTGATGTTGGCGTGCCGGTCGACCTGGGCGGCGCCGAGGAAGCCGACGTCGACGCGGCCGGCCTGCAGCCAGTAGTTGAAGATCTCGGGGACGGAGACCACCGCGTCGGCGGTGTCGGCCAGCTCACCGTCGCCGATGGACAGCGGCAGCCGGGTGGGCTTGGAGCCGAGGGTGCCCGACTCGTAGATGAGCACGAGGCCGGGCTGTCCGGTGCGGCGGGCCAGGTTCGCGGCGGTGCTGGGCAGCCCGATCCCGACGAAGCAGGTCCGGGCGCCGGCCAGTGCCCGTGCGGCGTTGACGGTCATCAGCTCGTCGGGGGTCCACGGCGCTGGGGTCGGCGACGTCATCGGGCGGCCACCTTCTCGGCGGTCTGCTCCAGGACGTGTTCGCGGATCCAGGCGCGGAAGGTATCCCGGTCGCGCGAGATCGGATCCCACGCTCGGTAGAAGTCGTTGTCGCGGACCGAGTAGCCGGCCGCGTAGGACGGGTGCGCGCCGCCGGGCACGTGCGCGACGGCGGTGATGGCCCAGCCGGGCAGCGTCACCGCGTCGGGCCGGGGCTCCAACTCCTCGACGATCTCCTCGACGGTGACCAGGATCCGGTCGGCCGCCAATGCCGCCTCCTTCTGCACGCCGACGAGGCCCCACAGCCGGACGTTGCCGTGCCGGTCGGCCTGCTGGGCGTGGATGACGGTCACGTCGGGATTGACCGCGGCCACCGCCGCCAGTTCCTCGCCGGTGAAGGGGCAGGTGACGGTCGCCACGGTGTCGGTGCGGGTGGCCAGGTCGCTGCCCCGGTAGCCGCGCAGCACCGCGAACGGCAGCCGGGAGGCGCCAGCGACGTAGCGGTTGGCCATCCCGGCGTGGCTGTGCTCATCCAGCTCCAGCGGTCGCGGCCAGCCGTTCTCCACGGCGTCGCGGAACCGGTGCAGCGAGCCGACCCCGGGGTTGCCACCCCACGAGAAGACGAGCTTGCGCACCAGCCCGGCACCGATGAGCTGGTCGTAGATCACGTCCGGCGTCATGCGGATGAGCGTCAGGTCGGTGATGCCCTGGCGGATGATCTCGTGCGCGGCGGCGAACGGGATCAGGTGGGTGAAGCCCTCCATGGCGACGGTGTCCCCGTCGTGGATGAACTCCCGCACGGCGTCGTGCAGGGTGCGGATGTCAGCCATGGTCCCCCCGTGCCGCCCCGCGGCCTCTTGTTCGCCTGGTGAACTTTCATTCATAATTTGTGCCATGAGTTTCCACCCGCCCGTAGCCGGTGTCAACGACCCGCCGCCGGACCTCCCGCAGCCGCTCGATGTGGCCGGCACGGTGCCTGCGCCGGACGAGGCAGTGGTGGGGCCGCTGGAGCGCGGCCTGTCCGTGCTGCGCGCCATGTCCTCGCCCGGCCAGCACCGCATGCGTACCAGCGACCTTGTGCATGTGACCGGCCTCGCGCGGTCCACCGTCGACCGCGTCGTCGGCACACTCGCCCAGCTCGGCTACCTTCGTCCGGCAGGCCGCGACATGGAGCTCACCCCTCGCCTGCTGGAACTGGGCAACGCCTACCTGACCAGTTCCGCCATCCCCGACACCCTCGGGCCCCTTGCCGAACGGCTCGCCGACGATCTCGACGAGTCGGTCTCCCTCGCCGTGCCCGACGGCGACGGCGTCCGCTTCGTCACCCGGGTCTCCCGGCGACGGACCATGTCGCTGGCCTTTCGCATCGGCGACCTGCTGCCCGCCGAGCGGTGCGCGCCCGGGGCGCTGTTCGCCCGCGACTGGACCGAACAGCAGTGGCACGCCTGGCGCGAGCGGCGCCGCACAGACCCCCGCGACGCCGCCTTCCCCGCCGTCCCGGCCCGGGCCGGGAGCACCGACCCGGAGGCCGTCGAAGCGGAGTTCGCCCACCGCACCGAGCAGGCCAGCGCTCGCGGCTGGTCGGCCGACGACCAGCTCATCGAACCGGGCCTGATCGCTGTGGCGGTCCCGGTGACAGACCCGTCGGGGCGGGCGGTCTGCGCGGTGAGCGTCGTCAGCCACACCAGCCGGCACTGCGTGCAGTCACTCTCCGCGGCCGTGCTGCCCAGGCTGCGCGACGAGGCCGACGGTATGCAGCGTGCTCTGACCGACACCGTCGAGCGGCGAGACACCAAGACGTTCGCCCAGGCCGCCCCGACCGACGCCATACTGGCCACGAAGAAGGAACTGGGGGCGGGCTTCCTGCAGTCGCTGGCTCGTGGACTGGCCGTGCTGACCTCGCTCGGCACGTCGACCGGCGGGCTCACCCTGTCCGAGGTGGCCGCCGCCACCGCGCTTCCGCGCGCCACCGCACGACGGTCGCTGCTCAGCCTGGCGCAACTCGGCTACGTGGCGGCGGACGGACCGCGGTTCCGGCCGCTGCCCCGGGTCCTCGAACTCGGGTACACCCACCTGTCCGGGCTCGACCTCGCCCAGATCATCCAGCCGCATCTGGAACGACTGGTCGAGGCCGTGCACGAGTCCGCCTCGGCCACGGTCCTGGACGGCGACGACATCCGCTACGTGGCCCGGATCCCCACCTACCGGATCATGAGCGTGGACATCACCATCGGTACCCGCTTTCCCGCCTACGCCACCTCGATGGGGCGGGTACTGCTGGCCGGCCTGGACGAGCGCGAGCGCGCCGCCCGGCTCGGCCGCGTCGATCTGCGACCGCTGACACGACGTACCGTCACCGACCCGGACGTGCTCGCGCAGATCCTGCGCGAGACAGCCGCGAACGGGTACGCGCTCGTCGACGAGGAACTCGAGCAAGGACTGCGTTCGATCGCCGTACCACTGCGCGACGTCACCGGCGCCGTAGTGGCCGCGGTGAACCTCTCCACGCACACCGGGCGAGGAGGGCCGGAGCACACCGTCGCCACGCTCCTGCCGGCACTCCGCCGAGCCGCGGCCGGCATCGAAGCCGATCTGCACGTGGTTTCGGCGCGCACGCCGTTGCGGCTGCGATGATCGGTCTGCGATCAGTGGCAGGACGGCGTCGCCGCAGGCGGTGAAAACACGGTGCTGCGACGCGGGAAGCCAGGAGCCTCCAGCGCCGCAGCAAGCCCGTTCATTGCACCGACTCGGCTCCAGGTCAGAACAGACCGTTGCCATGGGGCAGCGAGTCCGGCACGGGCGCGATGACGTCCCAGTGCTCGACGATCCGACCGTCCTCGATCCGGAACAGGTCGTAGTAGGCGCACGGCACGCCGAATTCGCCCTCAGACTGCAGCAGGACGAAGTCACCTTCGGCGATGACCCTGTGGATGGTCTTGTAGACGAGGTTCTTACCGTCCGCGGCCCACTCCGCCGCGGCCGCGCCGAACCCGGCCAGCCCGTCGGCGGCCTCCGGGTTGTGCTGGTGGTACGTCTCGGTGGAGATGTAGTCGGTCAGCACCGAGTAGTCGGCGTCCCTGAGCACCTTCTCCGCGAACTCGGCCACCAGCGTCCGGTTCGCCTCGGTCTTGTCCGCGTCCTTGATCTGGGTCGGCCCGTCGATCTGCGAGCGTCCCGATGCGGTGGACGTAACGACCGTCGTCAGCGCGTCCCAGTGCTCGGCCAGTTTGCCGTCAGCGACCCGGAAGATGTCGAAAGCGACCAACGGGTCCGGGCCGAACCCGTGGTAGACGCCGTGCAACGCCACGAGGTCGCCGTCAGCGATGACACGCGCTCCCTCATACCGGAACGCCGCCGGCAACCCTGCCACCAGGCCACGCAGCGCTTCCGGACCGTCGGCGGCCAAAGCGCTGTGCTGCTTGTAGTCCGCGGCCACCCAACGGTCGACCGCAGACGGATCCTTGTCGCCGAACAGTTCCTTCGCCGCCGCGAGAACGGTCTCCTTCGGGCTGCTCATGATCTCCTCCTTGGCCGGTCGGCCTTCGAGCCTTATGGTGCTTTTCACCCATCGACGCGTCGACCCTACCCAGGGGAGTACCTACAAACAGGGAGAGTTGGAGACAGATGATGGTCAGAATCGGACACGATGAACGGCGATCGGTTGCGAACGTTGCCTACGCCGCTCCCCCAGGCACACCGGCGGGGATCGAGGTCATGACGCTGGCCACCCTGCGATCACGCACCACACCAGCGAGCCTCGCCCGTCCGCACCGCCCCGCCTTCCACCATTTGGTGAACATCGACCGCGGACAGCTACGGCAGACCGTCGACTTCACCGGCTACACCCTCGTCGCCGGCGAGTGGCTCTGGATACGCCCACGCCAGGTCCTGCAATGGGGCGACCTGGCCCGCACCGAGGGCACCCTCATCTTGTTCCAGGAGGAGTTCCTCGACGCCGCCACCATCTCAGCCACAGGCGCCGATGATCCTTTCGCCCCTGCCCGGATCGACCTGGAGATGGCCGAGCAGCAGGTGCTGCACCAAGCGGCCCAGCACCTGACCGCCGAGTTCGTCACGTACGGCGCAATGCCGCCGCACAAGCACCTCGCCGCTCTGCGGCATCTGCTCGCCGCACTGCTGTTGCGGCTGAGCCAGTCCGTCATGCCGGCAGAACAGCCCGACGGCAACACTCAGATCTTCCGCCGGTTCCGGGATCTCCTGGAGCAGCGGTACACCATCACTCGCACTGTCGAGGACTACGCCACCAGGCTCGGCTACTCTCCCCGCACCCTGACCCGGGCCAGTGTCGCGGTGGTCGGCGTCGGCGCAAAAGAGGTCATCGGCCAGCGCGTGATCCTTGAAGCCAAGCGCATGCTCGCCCACACCAGCCACAGCGCCGCCCAGGTCGCCACCCGTCTCGGCTTCGACAGCGCAACCAACTTCAACAAGTACTTCCACCAGCGCACTGGCCAAACGCCCATCGACTTCCGTACGTCCATCAGAGGTGCCGCGACGAGCGATTGAGCATCCCGCGGCGTCCTCGCACAGAGGGCGCCTTGCTCAAGCCGCACCGGCGCCCGCGCTGCGGTGCCTCACGCGTCAGCGGCCGCCGTGCGGACCGCTTTCATCGTCTCGACCAGCACGCGGTGGGTCTCGGCCACGTCCTGGGCCATCTGGAAGCTGCCCTCGGTCTGCAGGACCGCGAAGCCGTGCATCGCGGCGCGCAGGACCCGGGTCGCGTGCACGACCTGGTCGTCGGCGAGGTCGTAGCCCTTGAACACGGCGAAGACGACGGCGATGAAGCGGCCCGCGGCGGCCGAGACCAGCGGGTCGGGGTCCGGCCGCTGCGGGACGAGCGCGTAGCGGTCCGGGTGCTGGGTGGCGTAGGCGTGGTACGCGTGCATGAGCGCCTCCAGCGCGTCGTCCCCGCTGCGCCCCAGCACCGCGGCCGTGGCGGTGGCGGTGAACTCGTCGAGGATGCGCGCCGCGAGCCGGCCGCGCAGCTCGGCGAGGCCGGCCACGTGCTTGTACAGCGACGGGGTGGCGACGCCGCACTCGGCCGCGACCGCGGCGAGGGTGAGCGCCGCCGGCCCGCCCGCGTCCACGACCCGCAGCGCGGCGTCGACGACGGCGGTGGGGCTCAGCCCGGCCCTAGGCATGCGCGCGCTGCCCCAGGAACGCCAGCACCGCGTCGGCGGTCTCCGCCGGGCACTCGGAGTGCGGGTAGTGCCCGGCGCCCTCGATCATCGCGACCGTGCCGCCGATCCGCCCGGCGATCAGCCGCGCCTCGGCGGCCGGGTCCGGGAAGTCGGGGTCCTTCGAGCCCATCACGACCAGCGCCGGGGTGCGCACCTCGGCCGAGCGCGCCTCGCACACCGACACGTCGGCGGCGAGCATGGCGCGCAGCGCGTCCATCCGGCCCGGCTCGGCGAGGTTCGCCGACAGCGCCGCCCGCTCCCCCGCGTCGGGCTTCCCGGTCTTGTACAGCGAGGCCCAGTACGCGACCCACAGCGGCCGGAACGTCTGCACCGCCCAGATCGCGGCGCGCATGAACGGGTTCGGCCGCGGCATGACCCGGGCGAAGGGGTCGGACAGCACGATCGCACCGAACAACTCGGGCGCCTCGGCCGCGGCCCAGATCGCGCTGGAGCCGGTGTAGGAGTTGGTGAACAGCACGGCGGGCCCGGCGTCGAGGTGGCGCAGCAGCGCGATCGCGTCGCGGGCGATCGCCTCGGGCGAGTAGTCGGCCCAGACGGCGTCGGTCTCGCCCTCGCCGCGCAGGTCCATGGTGACGACCCGGTAGCCGGCCGCGACCAGACGGGGCACGAAGGGCTCGAAGGTGCGCCGGGTGACCCCGAGGCCGGGCAGGCAGAGCACCAGCGGCCCGCCACCGAGGCTGTCGTCGTACGCGATGTTCCCGTTCTCGTGCACAAAGCTCATCGTCATAGCCAAAAAGCTAATGCCATTAGCCTCGGGTGTCAAGCATGACTCAGGCCTCCGCCACGAGCGCCTCTACCACGAACGTCTCCATCCGGTGGAGCAGCTCGCGCAGGTCCGGCAGCGACAGGTACCGGGTGTCGACCTCCACGATCATCCGTACCACGTCCGGCACGTCCTCGACGGTGACCATGAGCTTGGGGCCCAGCGACCGCAGCGGCTCCTCGGACACCACCCGGGTCTCGGCCAGCGCCGCGCGCACCTCGTCGCCTCCGGCCGGCGCGGACCCGCCGTCCGGGGGCCGTGCGGTGCGCCGGTCGTTGTACAGGCAGGTCAGGTCGAGGTGCTCGCCGCGCTCCCGGGCGATGCGCTCGGTGAGCTCCGCGCGGGCCTCGGGGTCGTAGTAGGCGTACTTCGACGCGCTCATCGACGCCGCCCGGGCCCGGGCCACCGCGTCGGCGGCGGAGACCCCGGCGACGTCGAGCACGCACAGGCCGTCCTGGGTCACCGGGCTCACCACGTCGCGCAGCGCCGGCCGGAACCGGTTGCTGATGATCCCGATCGCGACGAACGGCCCGCTGCCCGGCAGTACCTGCTCCAGCCCGGTGGCGAACGCCGCGAGCAGCACCCACGCCGGGTCGGCGCCGAGCCGGGCCGACAGCGCCTCGGAGGCGAGGTGCATCGCCCGCGACTGCCACCGCACCCGGCAGTACGTCGGCTCGCCCCGCTCGACCGGCCCCGGAAAAAGGCTGGCCGGGATCGTGCGCAGGTGCGACTCCCAGTAGCGCATCGCCGACGCGGTCTGCCGCGCCACGGCCGGCTCCCGCTGCAGGCGGGCCAGGTCCAGCGGCTGCAGCGCCTCGTACGGCCCGGCCGGCTCCCCCGTCGCCGGGTCGCGCCCGGCCAGCTCACGCAGCATCACCGCGATCCCGCCGAGGTCCGCCGCGATGTGGCAGATCAGCGCGACGACGTGGGCGACGGCCCCGTCGTGGCGGACCACGCCCATCCGCAGCGGCCACTCCTCGGCGTAGTCGAACTTGCGCTCGCGCCACTCGGCGGCCAGCGCCTCGGCCACCGCCGCCGGGTCCTCGTCGCCGGCGGTGTCGACGAGCTCCAGCACGGCCTCTCCGGACGCGAACACCTCCTGCGTCACCGTGCCGTCGCCGGAAAAGCGCAGCAGCGTCCGCATCGCCGCGTACCGGCTCATGAAGAAGCGCAGTTCCCCGGCGATGTCCTCGACGGTCCGCCCGTCGGTGACGGCGACGGCGCCGCCCATGCTCATCGACGAGTCGATCTCCGTCATCGCCGCCCAGACCTGCTGCTGCCCCCAGGCCAGCGGCCCGGTCCCGGCGCCGGGCCCCTCGAACGGGACGATGATCCGCTCCACCAATTCCGGTCCGCTCCCAGGTCGCCACGCACGTCCGGCCTCCACTGCCGTGGATGCTTGCATACCGCCCGAACCCTGGGAACCGCCGTTCGGCGGGTGTTCATCGACTTTCATCGCCAGTTGTTCCATGACCCGTAAGAAGCCGAGCCGCGCGCCGCTCCTGAGCCGCTCCTCAGCCCGGTTCAGCGGCGCCTCAGCTGGCGCGGACGAGACTGTCCGGCATGCGGGTGCGACGGGTCCTGGTGAGGCTGGCGCGGGCCGTGGCCGGGCGGTGGGGGCTGGCTCTCGCCCCGCGGCCCTGCGCCGCGGCGACGGGGGTGACGCACGCCGCGTGCGTCGCGCCGCGCGGACGCGGGCCCGGGCGCCGGTACGAGCCGAGCCGGCGCCCGCGCGGACGCTGAATCCGACCCGGGGTTCCCGGCAGGAGGTTCGCCGCCGCCGTGATCGGCGCGACCCCGCTGGACGCCGCCCCGACCGCGTGCACCATCGACGGCAACCCCTGCCAGAGCATCGCCTGATGCGGCTACACCTCCACGACCGGCCAGGCCTTGCCCAGCACCGCCTCGATCTGCTGCGGCAGCGACGTGTAGACCGCAGCCGAATGACTGGCCGCCGTCAACGCCGCATGACCGGCGCCGATGCGTCCCGCCCTCGCCGCCATGCCGCCGATGATCGGCAGATCGTCCGGCCCATTCACATCCGCCCGCGGCTCGTCGACCAGCACGACCGGCAGCAGCCGCAGCACTCGCAACACGTCGAACTCGTCATCGAACCGCAGCGCTTGATAGGCCTCCACGAGACAGGTGCTCGGAATCGCCACCGCGAAACTGTCCTCGGCCGCCCGGAACAGCAGCTCACCGACCCGGTCGACACCGTGCACGTACGCCATCAGCGCACCGCTGTCGAGCACCGCCTCGACGATCACCGGCGCGGCTGCCAGTCAGCGGGCAGGATGCCCTCGGACTGCAGGCGGCGCACCGCCTCGTCCCGCACCTCACGAGGCACACGCAGCTGATCCCGCAGCGCCGCGGCCTCGGACGGGTCGGGCGTGAACCGTCGGTGCCCGGCCCCGGTCAGCGCGTCCTGCGTCTGCTCGACGAGCTGCCGGCGCCGCAGTGCCTCCGCCACGTACGCCGACACCTGACCGGCGGGCAGGTCCTTCAGCGGACCGGCAATGTCGTCCGGCAGCGATACGGTGATCCTGACCGTCATACCAAACAGCCTACATCAGTATGAACATGTGCCACCCGAAGGCCGAGTGGCGGCCGAGCGAAGGAGCGGCTGACATGTGGATACAGGTTCTGGCCGGCGCACGCTAACGTTCCAGGCCATGGGTTCCATTGCGTTGGCCGAGGAGCTGCTCCTGCTCGCCTACGATGACGAGTCGGGCAAGGCCACCGGCTCCCACATCGGCCTTGACCTGGGCATGGCCGCCGCCGTGCTGGTCGAGCTGGCGCTGGCCGGCAGGATCGTCTATGTCGACGGGACAATCGTCGTCACCGAGCCGTCGCCGATCGGCGAACCGATCGCCGACGAGGTGCTGGCCCGCGTCGCCGCCGACACGCCGCATTCGCCCGCCTCCTGGGTGCAGCGGCTGCGGCACGGGCTGCGCGACCGGGTCCTCGCCGACCTCTGCGACCGCGGCGTGGTCTGCGACGTCGACGAGACCACGATGGGCTTCATCCACGTCCACCGGTACCCCACCGTCGATCCCACGGTGGAGGCCGAGGTCCGGGCCCGCCTGAGCCGGGCGCTGATCGGAGACGAGATGCCCGACGAGCGGACGGCGGCGCTGGCGACGCTCGTCGCGGCGGTGCGGATGGCGCCCGCGCTCGGCCTGAGCGGCGCCGACGCCGTGACGGCCCACCAGCGGTTGCAGCAGATCGGCGACCGTGCCGGCTTCACCGGCTCGGTGAGCATGGAGGAGTCCTCCATCCGCCCGTCGGTCGCGCTCGTGGTCGCCGTGCTGGTGAGTGCCATTCAGCTCGCGCTCGGCACCGCACCGCGCTGACCCGGCTGCGCCTCACCCCCCGTGCGGCGTTTGGCCCAGGCGTTTGCGGGAAGCGCCGCTGAGCCTGTCGCCCTGCCTCCGGGGAGCCGTGATGCGTGCCATCGTCATCGAGAAGTTCGGTGGACCCGACTGCCTGATGTACAAGGACCTGCCGGAGCCCGAGCCGATGCCCGGTCAGGTCGTCATCGAGATCAAGGCGTTCGGCATCAACCACGCCGAAATGCACATGCGCCGGGGTGAGTGGGCCGAGGCCGCGCAGGTGAGCGGCATCGAGTGCGTCGGGCTGGTGAAGGCCTGCCCCGGCGGCGAGTTCCCGGTCGGTGCCAAGGTCGCGGCGCTGATGGGTGGCCTCGGGCGCACCATCAACGGCAGCTATGCCGAGTACACCCGGGCGCCGGCGTCGAACGTCGCGCTCATCGAGTCCGATCTGCCCTGGGCCGAGCTCGCCGCGATCCCGGAGACCTACGCGACCGCCTGGACCTGCCTGTTCCGCAACCTGGAGATCACCCGCGGGCAGACGCTGGTCATCCGCGGCGGTACGTCCTCGTTCGGCCAGGCCGCCATCAACCTCGCGGTGAACGCCGGCGTGCGGGTGATCGCGACCACGCGCAAGCGCGAGCGCTTCGCCATGCTGGAGGAGCTCGGCGCGGACCGCGCCGAGTTGGAGAGGCCGGATCTTTCCATGCGGATCGCCGAGGCCAAACGGCTCGACGCGGTGCTCGACCTCGTCGGCAACAGCACCATCCTCGACTCGCTGGACATGCTGCGCCGGGGCGGCCGGGCCTGCCTGGCCGGCTGGCTGGGTGGCCTCGACCCGATCGCCGACTTCAACCCCTTGCTGCAGATGGCCAGCGGGGTCTACCTGACCTTCTTCGGCAGCTTCGTATTCGGCAAACCCGGATTCCCGCTGTCGGACGTACCGTTGCAGAAAATCGCGGCGGACGTCGCGGCCGGCCGCCTCAGGGCGAAGCCGTCACGCGTGTTCGGCTTCGACGAGGTACGCGAGGCGCATCGGGTGATGGAGGCCGGCGAGGCCGGCGGCAAGATGGTGGTCGTCCGCGCCTGACCTGGTCGACCGGGACGGGCGGCCCTAGGCGTTGCCGAGGCCGGCCCGGCGCGCCTTCACGATCACCTCGGCCCGGTCGGTCGCGTGCAGCCGGGACGTCCGCGCCTGGGCGAGGTGGCCGAGGTACAGCGCGGCGGGGATGATGAGCAGGATCGGCAGGTCGGGCCAGACCGACGCCTGCATGCGTGCCTCGTGCGCGGCCGCGGCGGCGACCTGCTCGGCCGCGGAGCCGCCGGACAGGTGGGCCGGTGCGACGACGAACTGGGCGAGCTGCTCGAGCCCGGCGCCGAGCAACGCGACGATCCCGGCAAGGACGCGCCATCTCGAAGCGGTCATGGATGCCCTCCAACGTGGTCCGGGCCGCGAGTGCCGCGACCCGGCTCTCAGCATCGGCACGGCACGTTCCCGCAGCCAGAGACCCGCGTCCCGCGGTGCCGGGACGACGCCCCGCGACGCCGGAGGTTACTCGCGCTCGACCCTTCGCAGCCCGTACGCGGGCGTCCACCACTCGACGACGAGCATCGTGGCCTCGTCGTTGAGGTGCGTGTACACGACCTCGGCGACGTCGGCGCGGAAGAGGTCGCCGTCCGGCCCCTCGCTGAGCGGTCCGGCGGCGATCGCCCGGCCGGAGATCTTCGCCTCGCCCGGCCACAGCGCCTCGCCGCCCTCGATCGGGTCGACCGTGGCGCTGTGCAGGGCGAACCGCGGATCCCGGCGGAGATCCGCGCCCTTGCGCGCGTTCGGCATCGAGCCGAAGACCAGTTCGCCGCCCTCGAAGACCGCCTCGATCCCGGAGATCCGCGGCGACCCGTCGGCTCGCAAGGTCGCGATGGTCTTGTGCCGGTGCGCGTCGAACAGCGTCCGCACCCGGTGCGCGAGCTCCGGCACTGCCCGTTCGACGTCCTGCCACGCCGTCATACGCCCATGGTCGCACCGCCGCCTCGACCTGGCCGCCGACCCTGAGGAACCCGTTTCGTACGCCACCGCCGCGGAGCCCCACGACACCGACACACGGGCCTCACGCAGGTGGTGAACGTTGAGCGCAGCTCGCGGCTCATGGAAGCCGGCTCAGCTCTTCCTTGCGTCGTAGCAGAGCCGCCCTCCTCCGGCGGGCGGTGCGCAGATTGGCGATGGCCAGGACGCCCAACGCCAATACCACGACGACCAACGATGGCGCGAGCTTGTGCCGCAGGGTGGTGATGACCAGCGCACCGACGGTGAACAGCAGCCAGGCGCCCAGTCCGAGCCAGCCGGCCACGACCCGATCCCGGGCGAACATCGGCGTCCTGCGGGTCACGGCCCAGCCGCCGAAAACCGCCCAGCACAGCCCGATCGCCACCAGTACCGCGAACGCGACCTTCGTCCGTGGCGGCAGCCCCGGCTCCGTCGCCCACAGCAGCCCGATCAGGCCGCTGCCGGCGAGCCCGGTGAGTGCCAGCGTCACGTATCCGACCCTCTTACGCAGCGACAACGGCGCGTCGAGCCGCTTGAGCAGGTCTTCGGGCGTCATGCTTCGTACCCCTTCCGCGCCAGCTCGCGGCGCAACAACTTCCTTGCCCGGTTGAGCCGCGATTTGATGGTGCCGACCGGCACGGCGCAAATCTGTGCGCACACGTCCAGCGGCAGATCCTCGAGATAGAACAGCAGCAGTACCTCCCGTTCCCGGGCCGGAAGCGCCGCCAGCACGCCACCGAGCGTCTCCCGATCGACCACCGCTTCCGCCTCGTCGGCTCCCGGCACGTCGCCGACCAACTCGGGCTCGGGGCGTGCATAGACGTCACGCAGCCGGTTCATCACAGCCCGGCGAGCGATGCCGAAGAGCCAGGGGGCGAACCGGTCCGGCTGCCGCAGCCGCGGCAGCCCCTTGAAGACCGCCAGCCATACCTCTTGCACAACGTCGTCGTCGGGCCCGGTCAGCATCCGCCCGACGTACCGCTCGATCGCCGGATGCCACGCCCGTATCAACTCGGCGAAGGCTTCACGTTCGCCCAACTGGCAGCGAACCACCAACAACTCATCGGCCATCTGCCCTCCTTCGCCTGTTCAGTCGCGGCCCGCGCCGTGCAGGTTCATTTTTCGTGCAAACTTTCGAGCGCCCCCTGCGTGGATAGGGGCAAAGGAGGTGCCCGCAGTGGAGACATCCCAGGAGGCCGAGTTCGCGGCCTTCGTCACGGAGCGCGCCCATACACTGCTGAAAACGGCGTACGCCCTGACCGGCGATCGGCACGCTGCGGAGGACCTGGTCCAGACCGCCCTGGCCAAGGCGTTCGCCCGCTGGCGACGCATCGACGAACCGGAGCCCTATCTCCGTAGAATGATCTACAACGACTTCGTGTCGGGACGGCGCAGCCCGCGCAGCCGAGCCGAGATCACGGTGGCGAAGCCGCCGGATCACGCCGGCGGCCGGTACATGGAGTCCGACACCGCCCTGCGGTTGCTGCTGCGTGACGCACTCCAGACGCTGCCGCCGCGCCAGCGGGCCGTGTTGATCCTGCGCTACTTCGAGGACCTCAGCGTCGAAGAGACGGCGGCGGTGTTGTCGTGCCGCCAGGGAACCGTCGCCAGCCAGGCGTCGCGGGCCCTGGCCAAGCTCCGCGATCTGGTACCCCAGCTCGACTGGTCCTCCGACCCCGTGGGAGGACGGCGATGATGCGCTTCGACCAGCTTCTCCACGAGACGATCGACGAGATGGCCGACGAGATGAAGGCGCCTTCGGCCGCCCTTGTCAGCGCCTCCATCGCCCGCGGGCGGCGCATCCGCCGGGGCCGCCGGCTGACCGGCGCGGGCGGCGCACTCCTGGCGGTCGCGGCGATCGTCCTGCCCTGGGCAGTCATCTCCCGGCCGGGCGGCTCGCCGGCGCCTGAAGTACCGGCGGCCTCCGGCACCGCCCGCGACCCGGGATCAACCGGACTCGCCGGCGGCTGGGTCGTCACCGGCACCGGAACTCGGGTCCTCGACCGCGCGACCGGCGAGTACGTCTCGACGGAGGGAAAGAGGGCGGTGCTGCCCGCACCGGTCGGCGACCGGATCCTGCTCGACGCCACGCCGGAGCCGATTCAGGTGATGGGCGTACGAGACACCCAGCCGGTCACCGTGAACGACACCAACCTCGGCGGCGACTACCGATGGTCTCCGGCGGGCGACCGGCTGGTTGGCCGGGCCAGCCAGAAGGAGCCCTTCGAGAGCGGATTCGCCGTCGTCGACGCCCGGACGGGCACGGTGAGCAAGCACTGGGTCGACGTGAGCCGGTACGACTGCAGCCAGTGCACGTACAGCTGGAGCCGGGACGGGCGGGAGATCGTCATGGCCATCGCTGACCGCAGCGGCGGCGAGTCCGCCGAGAAGGTCAGCCGCCTGCAGCTGTTCGACGCCGCGACCGGCGCACCGACCCGGTCCCTGCCGGTCAAGGCGATGCCGTCCAGCCCGTTCTCCTGGTCACCAAGCGGCCGATACGTCATCGCCAACGCCGACGAGCTGCGAAGAGACTGGCAGCTCATCGACGTCTCCACGGGACAGAGCCGGCCCTTCGCGTACGACGCCGTGTGGGTGAGCGACACCCAGCTGCTCGCCACGGACGCCGGGAAGGTGCTCACCCTGAGCACCGATGGCACCATCACCGCGACCACGGAAATCGACATCCCCGGCGCGGCCGAGTGGATCAGCCTGGGCCCGCCCGGACAGTGACGCCGATATGATCGCGATCCACCCGGACCTTTACGTCCTGGTCGAGCGCTCTGCGGTACCAATCCACCTGGCGCGGGGTGCCAGCCCCGATGTGGCCGGACGTTGACGGGCTTCCGTAGGACCGCACCGGCCACGTAGGCTCTCGACTCAGACGTCGATATTACGGGGAGCCAAGAAGTGACCACATTCAGTCGCCGCACGGTCCTGGGCGCGATCGGCGCGATGGCCGCCGCGCCGGCCGCCTCCGTCGCGCTCGCACCGACTGCCGCGTACGCCGCCGACACCTATGCCTCCAACACTGCCCTCTATGCCGACCCCACGCTCGCCGAAGGCGTGGACTACGCCCGCCGGTACCGCCGGCACGAGGCGATCGATGACAGCGATGCGGCCAGCTACCCGTTCCCGGACACGGTCGTCCTCGCCCTGCACGGCGGCGGCATCGAACCGGGCGCCTCGGAGCTCTGCGTGGCCGTCGCCGGCTACCACCCGGCCACCGGATCGGCCCAACCAGCCGGCGGACCGACCTACGACTACTGGATGTTCGAGGGCATCCGCGCGTCGAACAACGGCCCACTGCACGTCACGGCGACCCACTGCGACGACCCCGTCGCAGTGGCGCTGGCGGCCGGCGCCCGGCGCGCCGTGTCGCTGCACGGCTGCACCCCGGCCCAGGCCGGCCTCACCGACAGTACGGCGGCGGTCATGGTCGGCGGACTGCACACCACCCTGAAGAATCGGATGCTCACCAACCTCGCAACCGCCGGCATCCAGGCATACGACGCGGCCAGCGTCCCCGCACTCGGCGGCGACGACCCAGCGAACATCGTCAACCGCACGCTCACCGGCAGCGGCGTACAACTGGAACTCACCACACCACTGCGGACGGCGATGTTCACCACCAACACCCGGGCGCAGCGCAAGAACACCACCACGACAACCTTCTGGCAGTTCGTGAACGCGGTGCGCGCAGCCCTGCAGTGACGCGAATGCCGACGGTCAGTGCCAGAACACGGGCCGGCCGGTCTGTACCGATGCGGTGAACAGGGCGCGCAGGTGCGCCACGCCGGCGAGGAAGACGTCGATGCCGACTGGCCGGACGGCGGCGCGCAGCCGGGCAGGCAGCGACGACCTCTGATCGGGCTGAACGACCGGTGAGCAGTGGCGCGCCTCGGCACCGCTGACCGTGTCGCGGAATACCCAGCTGTCGCCGTCGGCGCGTTGCGTGAACTCGGCCGCGGCGAACAGTTCCTCGCCGGTGAACGCGTCCCGTACCCGTACCAGGGCATCGGGACCCAGCCACGTGGTGGTCAGCCGGTCCCCCGGCGAAGGGGGCAGGCCATCGGCGCGGTACTGCTCGTCGAACGAAACGATAGATCCCCAGGTCGACGGCCGTTTGGGTAGCGCGACGAGCTCGTCACCGTCGTAGACGTGCACGATCGCGTCGTTGTCGACGTCGGTCAGGACGATCATGTCGTACCGCCGCATGGTCTTCGAGGCGTCAGGCCGGTCGCGTCTGTTCCGATGCGTAGACCCGGGTCGCCTCGACGATCCACCACCGCGCGTCCTCCAGGTGGCCGACGATCCGGGGACCGGACGGCCGGCCGAGCACGATGATGTCGTCGATCAGCGCGATCCAGAGGTCGAAGCGGGGCGGGGCGGGAACGGGCAGGCGCGCACGCTCTTGCCGGCCGGTTACCGCGACGATGGCGGACCCGACGACGGTGTAGGCGACGGTACCGGCGGCGAACGACAGCGGTACGGCGAGAACGGGACCCACGACCGCGCCCACCGGCTGTAGCGTGCCGACGAACACGGCGACGAGCACCACGAGCCCGCCGAGCGACGTCAGGAACGTGCGCCGGCTCGCCGGTGGCGGCGGGCCGTCGGCCAGCCGGGCGGCTTCCTCGATGAAGCTGTAGGCCCGGTACAGCGCCGCGATCGAAGGGTTGCCGGTCGGGTCGCCGGTCCACTGCTGGTGCTGCAGCAGCCCCATCGCACCGATCAGGTCGGCGCCGAGGCGGCGGCACGCCCGGGCGAGCCGTGCGTTGCTGAACTCCTCAGACATCGTCCACCTCGGCCGCCGCGCTGGTGGCGAGCCATTCGCCGATGCCGTCGGCGGCGGTGCACAGCGCGAGATCGGCGTACGCGAGCGCCGCCAGGGTCCGATCGCGCTCAGTGGCCCAACGCAGGTACGCGGCATCCGGCGGGACCGGGGCGGTGCTCGACAGGTACGCGAGTACGGCGGCACCGAGCTCGCGCCGGGCGAGGCCGATGGCGTCGCGCAGCCCGGCCAACGTCGCCGGGGTGGCCGATGGGTCGGCGATCCGACGGACCCGACCGCCGAGCCGCCGGTCGAGACCCATCATGATCCAGTACAGCGGAACGGACGCCGCGTAGACGGTCATGCCCACCGTGATCTGCCAGCCGTAGGTCAGCGGGTGCCAGGCCTGGACCATTGCGGCGATGCCCGCCATGACCGCCCCCATGGCGAGGACCTGCGCGACGAGGCCGAGGACGCTGGTCGAGCCGTCGGGGCGCCGCAGCGGGTTGCGGCCGATCCCAGCCGCGGTGACCAGCAGCCCCCAGGCCTGATTCAGGAAGGACTTCGCTTCGCGGACGCGGGGATGGTCGATGCCGGCAACGGCGGCCGGGAGTCGCTGCCGCACGGCATCGGTGGCGCGGACGGCCGCCTCCAGCCGGTGCCGGAACTCGTTCATGCAGTCACCCCTGTGGATGACCACAATGGTGACAGTACCGCGCAAGGTGCACTGGTCCCGATTCACTGCCGACCGCTGGACGCGTTCTTCGCCAGTGCTGCGTAGGGCGTGAAGGGCTCCATCGCGGCGCGCGGGCTACCATCGGGCCATGCCCTTGACCGCGGACGACGTCGAGCGGTTCGAGGCATCCAGGGCGCGCCTGGAGGCCATGGCCTACCGCCTCCTCGGCTCCGCCGGGGAGGCCGAGGACGCCGTGCAGGAGACGTTCCTGCGCTGGCAGGCCGCCGACATCGACCGCATCGAGGTTCCCGAGGCCTGGCTGACGAAAGTCCTGACCAACCTTTGCCTCAACCAGCTCACCTCTGCACGGGCGCGTCGCGAGACCTATGTGGGTCAATGGCTTCCCGAGCCGCTGCTCGCCGGCGACCCGATGCTCGGTCCGGCCGACACCGTCGAGCAGCGCGAATCGGTCTCGTACGCGGTCCTCACCCTCATGGAGCGCCTCTCCCCCAACGAGCGGGCGGTGTACGTACTGCGGGAGGCCTTCGACTACCCACACCGGGAGATCGCCGAGATCCTCGACATCACCGAGGCCGCCAGCCAGCAGATCTTCCACCGCGCCAAGCAGCATGTCGCGGACGGTAAGGTCCGCACCGAGATCGACGAGGCCGCCGCCCGGCGGATCGTCAAGGAGTTTCTGGCGGCCGCCGCCAGCGGCCAGACCGAGCCGCTCGTGCGCCTGCTCACCGAGGACGCCATCTCGATCGGCGACGGCGGCGGGAAGGTCCCGGCCCGCGCCAAGGCGTTCGAGGGCGCCGTCGCGGTCGCGAAGTTCCTGTGGGGCCTGCTCAAACCCGGCGAGGCCAAGCGTGCCCTGGTCGGCGGCTCGCCCGAGGTCTACGCCTGGACCGCCAACGGCGACCCCGCCGTCGTGGCCGTCGTGGACGGCCGGGTCGTCGGCGTCATGTGCCTGGAGGTCACCGCCGAGGGCATCGCCGCGTTCCGCAACCAGGTCAACCCCGACAAGCTCGAACGCGCGACCGCGCACTGGGCGTCAACCGACCACGGGGAGCCGCTGTTCAACGCCTTCTAGCCGCCATGTGAGGTGCTTCACATCGCGTTCCTGTCAGGAAACGGCGGGCCGCCCGGTTCGAGTGGCAAGCCCGCGCAAGACAGGAGCAGGGAAATGCAGCACCGCATCATCGTTCTCGGAGCCGGATACACCGGAGCCATCGCCGCCGGCCGCATCGCCAAGCGACTGCGCCGAGAGGACGTCGCCATCACTCTCGTCAACGCCGAGCCCGACTTCGTCGAACGCGTCCGCATGCACCAGCTGGCGACCGGCCAGGACCTCAAGCCCCGGCCATTCAGCGAGATGTTCGCGGGCACCGGCGTCGAACTGAGGCTCGCGACGGTCACCGGCATCGACGTCGACCGCAAGACCGTCGCCGTCATCGACGCGAACGGCGCCGAGGAACTGGCCTACGACACGCTCGTCTACGCCCTCGGCAGCGGCTGGAACGACCAAGGCGTCCCCGGGACCGCCGAGCACGCCTATGAGATCGCCAGCCGCCCCGGAGCACTCCGGCTGCGCGAGCGCCTGGCCCGCCTCGACGCCGGTCAGACCGTGGTCGTTGTCGGCGGCGGCCTCACCGGCGTGGAGGCCGCGACCGAGATCGCCGAGGCCCGCCCGGACCTCGAGGTCGCCCTCGTCGCCCGCGGCGGCCTCGGCGACTGGCTCTCACCTCAGGGCCGCGAGCACCTGCGGAAGGTCTTCGGCAAGCTCGGTATCACCGTGTACGAGCACGAGGCCGTCACCGGTGTCGAGGCCGACCGCGTCGCCACCGCCGACGGCAACGCCATCCCGGCTGCGGTCACCGTGTGGACCACCGGCTTCGCGGTACACCCGATCGCGAAGGCGACCACCCTGGAGGTCACGAGCACCGGCCAGATCGTGGTCGACGGGACCATGCGTTCGGTCTCGCACCCGGACGTGTACGCCGTCGGCGACGCGGCCATGGCGATGGGTCCCGGGGACAAGCCGCTGCGGATGTCGTGCGCCTCGGGAACTCTGGCCGCGTGGCAGGCCGCCGACGCGATCGCGGCCCGCCTGAGCGACGGGAAGCTCCCGAACGCGCCGATCCGCTACTTCAACCAGTGCATCTCGCTGGGCCGCAAGGAGGGCTTGATCCAGTACGTCACCGCCGACGACCGCGCCGTGCGGGCGATCCTGACCGGACGGCTCGCCGCCGTCTACAAGGAGCTGGTCTGCAAGGGCGCCGCCTGGGGCGTCGCCAACCCGACGTTCGGGCTGCCGACCCGGCGCCGCCGCGTCACGCGGGAGCAGGCTGTGGCGGGCTCGGTCGTCAAGGCGCTGGCGTAGAGCACGAAACGAAGCGGGCGCCCTCGCATCGAGGGCGCCCGCTTCGAACGTGGTCGACGGGCGTGACGCGTAGTGCGTACAGTTGTCATGCGAGATGTGCGGGGTCCGACGGCGACCATATGCTGCGCAACGGCCGCATGCCTTCCTCGACGTAGTCGGCGATGGGACGGTCGCCCCCGTCGAGGTACCACCGCTCGAGTGCGGCGAAGTAGCCGAAAACGAGGGCGTTCGCGATCACGCGCGCCTGCGTCTCGCTCAGCTCTCCGGAGGCCGCGATCAGCGGAGCGATCCGTTGGCCTGCCCGGTCGAGCGTCGCGTAGGCGGCCATACGCACCGATGGTTCGGTGAAGAAGTACCGAACCCTGCGCCACGGGCTTCTCGCGGCCCGCGAGTCTCGTTCCACGTCCTCGGAGTGAAGGGCTGGTTCCGGTGCGGATTCGTACGCACGGACGGCCCGAAGCAGGCTGCCGACCGGATCCCCGGGATCCAGGATCTGTTCGAGCATCTCCTGGCTCATGGTGTCGAACTCATCAGCGACGATGAGTCCTTCCTTGGTGCCGAAGTAGCGGTACACCGATGACGGCGAGACCTCGGCCGCGGCTGCGATCTCCTCGATCGTGACGGCGCCGAACCCTCGCTCGTCGAACAGGTCGAGAGCGCGTTCCTGGATGGTGCGCATGGCTTTGCGCCGCCAGCGCTCACGAAGCCCGGTCATGCGACGAGGGTACCAGGAAGTCACACGCTCCAGATAGTGACTCTCAGTTTGGCATTGACTCTCCGTAAGAGGCGATCTAGAGTCACTCGCAATCTGAAAGTGACTGTCTCTAAGGGTGCCAACCCGCCCCCCATGGAAGGACTCATGCCGTGACAGAGCTGGCAAGGAAACCGGCCAACCAGGTAGCCCTCGCCACGATGTACGTCGGTGCCGGGCTCACGGTGATCGCTGCCCTCTCCCCATTCGTCGACCAGGCCACTACGACTGTCTTGGCAGACCACGTCCGGAAGGGTTACCCGGCTTACGGCCCGGGCGAGATCAACGCCGCCGTCACCGCGTACACGGTGATCCTGTCCGCGGTAGGGGTACTGGGACTCCTCAGCTGGCTCGGCACCGCCCGGGCGGTCCGCGTCGGCAAAGGCTGGGCCCCCTGGCTGGCAACCGGCGTATTCGCGATTGCGGCCTGCCTCGCGCTCATGGCCGTGACCGTCAAGGACACCTCCGGTGAGGTCGGTCTTGCGCCGCTACTGGGCTGGCTTCAGGTCCTTCCTTGCATCCCCGGCCTCGCAGCAGTCGCACTGCTGTGGAGAAGGGCGAGCTGACCGCCAAACGTGTGGCGCCTCGGAACATCGGCCACGCGGGCATGCGCGGGGCCTCGATGCTCGGACGGTGTCACCGATCAACCCGACGAGATCTACACCGGCTCCCGCGGCCGGATCGTGGCACTGCAGACTCCCGCCCACCCGGAAACCCAGGCCCGCTATCCGGCCGAGACGGGCAACTCGCCGCGGCTTGCGGGAAGCTGAGGACGACGATCGCCTTTGGCGCGGTCGGGCTCGTCGCGGTCGTGCGGCGGGAGCGGGGCCGGACCTGGCAGCTCGGACCCTGAACGGCCTCTCGGTGGCGGCGCCGCATAGGGTCGCCGACAGCTTAACCTCTGCGTTAACATGGGTCGTGGCAACCTGGCAGATCCTGTTGGTCGAGGAGGTCGCTGAATGGTTCGTCGACCTGACCAAGAACGATCCTGGCACGGCCGACCTCGTGGAGGACGCTGTCGACCGACTCAGCACTGACGGTCCGACGGTCGGACGCCCACTGGTCGACCGGATCCATGGGTCTCGCCATCACAACATGAAAGAGCTCAGGCCCGGCTCCACTGGCTCAAGCGAAGTCAGAATCCTGTTCGTCTTCGATCCGGTGCGACGAGCAGTCCTGCTGGTCGCAGGTGACAAGTCCGGCAACTGGCGCGGCTGGTACGACACCGCCATCCCGTTGGCAGACGACCGCTACGACGTCCACCTGGCCGAGCTGGAAACAAGGGAGTACGAATGACTGTCACCTGGGATGAGGCCAAGCGCCGCGCGGAGGAGGCCCGCCGCGCCGCCGGGCACCCCGTGCGCAGCGACGCCGAACGTGCCGCAGCTCAGCGTCGGCTTGACGACGAGATCCATGCGTTCCGGCTCGCCGAGGTGCGGCGTAATCGGTCTCTGACCCAGCGAGAAGTCGCCGAAGCCATGGGCGTGTCCAGTCCGCGCGTCTCCGACGTCGAACGCGGCAAGCTCGACACCGTTTCCGTGTCCGTTCTGCGCGCCTACGTTGAAGCCCTCGGCGGCAGGCTCAAGGTCACCGCCGAGTTCGACGACTCCAGTTACCTCGTGGCCTGACATCGCCTACTCGTTCCGCACGTCGCAGGTAGCCTCCACCGGTCAACCCCGCACGACGGCCGGCTTGGGGAGGTACGGGTCTGCGCGCATGCCGGGGGGGCAGTTACACTCTTCGCTGTGCTTGAGACCATGGCCTGGTTGAACGAGCCGAGCGACTGGTCACTGGAGGGCGGCGTCCTTCGCGCGGTCACGGAGTTGAGGACCGACTTCTGGCGCGAGACGTTCTACGGCTGGACCACCGATAACGGGCACTTCTTCCACCGACCGGCAACCGGTGACTTCAGTGCCGAGGTTGTCGTGTCCGCCGCGCACACAACACGGTTCGACCAGGCCGGCATGATGGTCCGGGCCGACGAGCGCAACTGGTTGAAGAGCGGCCTGGAGGTTACGTCGGGCGCCGTTCAGATCAGCACGGTCGTTACACGGGAGTTCTCGGACGTATCGATGACGCCGATCACAGGGTCTCCTGGCGAGGTTTCGATGCGCGTCACCCGATTCGGTGCGGCGCTGACAGTGCATTACCGCAGCGCCGACGGCCCGTGGCAGTTACTGCGCCTCAGCCATCTCGACCTACCCTCCACTGTGGACGTCGGCGTCATGTGCTGCTCGCCGGAGCGCGCCGGGTTGGAAGCCACATTCCGGGACTTCCGGATCGGGCCGCCGATCCCCCGGGACGGCCTCGAGTAACGCAGAGGACGACGCCGATCAGCGAGACGCGCTCGTGCTTGTTGCCCTTGAATCAATGCCCGGCGATGTCGTCGGTGCAGTCAGCGGGCGCTCAACGTGTGGTGGGCTGCTAAAGCTGGACTGCTAAAGCGCAGGCAGACGGCGAAGGCCTCGGTCGACCTGGCTCGCCAGGGTGGCTGAGATGCGACCGTGACGGTGGCCGAACGCCGCGGGGTCCCCGAAACGGATGCGCGACAGGTCGATGGTGCCACCTCCGGCCAGGTTCGCCGGCAAGGGCAGCAGGATGCCAGGCATATCACCATCGGCTCGGTCGTGGGATCAGCACCACAACCGGATACGCCTGCTGCTGAGGGCATTGTCGACAACGTCGCCTCGCGACAGTGGCGCGGTCCGGGCTACCACGCGGCGTTGAACTCAGCAAACGCGGCGGCGTCCTCGCCCTCGAGGGACGCATGCCAGGCTGCCGCGGTAGCCACAGCCTTGCGGTCGAGGTACTCACGAATAGCCTCAGCCACCACCGACCGGCTCCCGCCAGCCACCACGGCGTTCAGCGCTGCGCCGAGCTCGTCGTCGAGCGTGATAGAGATACTCATGGTCATGCCGGTGACACTATCGGCGTGTCGTCAGGCACGGAGGGCTAATCCGCTCGCCACCCTCAGTTTTCGGCACGGGGGCTGCCACGTGAAGTTCGGGGCGCCGCGGCGGTCGGCCCGATCCGTGAGAGCGCCTCAGCCATGGTGACGTTCGCGCCCCCTGCCGAACGTGACGCACTCGATGACCAGTGGGTTGTACATGCGGAGAGGAAATGTCATGCGTCACGTTACGTTCAGCGAAGCGCGCCAGAACTTCGCAGCTACCCTCAACCGCGTCGAGGAAGACGCCGAACCAGCTGTGATCACTCGCGTCGGCCACGACCCGATGGTCGTCATTTCTCTACGCGAGTACGAATCACTGCGCGAGGCGGCATACTTGCAGGCCAGCCCGGCGAACGCACGACGACTGGAGGCCGCCATCGAGCGGCACCGTAAGGGCCAGGTCGAGGAGCATGAGCTGGCAGGGAGTCGGAGCGGACGACCGACGCGCAGGTGAGCGCACCGGTGGAGCGGACGATGCACCATGGGAACCGGTCGGGTGGCCGGAGGGAGTCGCACCCTCCGGCTCCCGCAGATCCCGGCGTGAACCTCTCGGCTCACCGGGCTCTTGTCATCCTGTTCACCAGACTCGCGGCACCCAGGGCGTCCAGGCCCAGTGGGCCAGCATCCGGGGATACCGTGCGGTGATCCCTTGCCAGCACCCGATGGCCTTCTTCACGGGCCGCAGCCGTTTGTACTTGTTGCGGATCCAACGCACCAGGTAGGCGTTGATGCGCGCCAGGAGCGGATACATCGCGGAGCGGTGGAACGCCCCGTAGTACTGCATCCAGCCCCGCACGATCGGGTTGATCCGCCGCGCGAGGTCGCCGAAGGTGTGACCGGTGCGGTTGTGCAGCCGCCAGGACCGTACTTCCGCGCCCAGTCGTTTCAAGGCGTCCCTGCTGATCGCGGGAAGGAAGGCGTTGAAGTGCTGCCCCTTCCTGTTCCGCGCCTTGCGCTGGCAGAACGTGAACCCCAGGAACGTAAACGACGTGTGCTCGTGCGAGCCACGCCGGTTGCCGTCCTGGCAGTACACGATTCGGGTCTTGTCGGGGTGCAGCCGCAGCCCGACCTGCTGCATCCGCTCGCCGATCGCCCGGGCCACAAACTCGGCCTGAGCCTTGCTGACGCAGTGCACCACCGCGTCATCGACATAGCGCTCGAACGGGACCCCCGGAAACCGCCGGGCCATCCACGCGTCGAACCCATAGTGCAGAAACAGATTCGCCAGCACGGGCGAGGCCGCAGAACCCTGCGGGGTGCCGCGGTCCCGCTGCTGCAAGGTCCCGTCGGGCATCTGTACCGGGGCCTCCAGCCACCGTTGCACGTACAGGATGACCCACGGTTGGTCGGTGTTGGCCCGCACCGCCTTGACGATGAGGTCCCAAGGCACGCTGTCGAAGAACTTCTGGATGTCCAGATCGATCACCCAGTCGTAGCTCCAGCAACGCTGCCGGCATGCGGCCACCGCGTCCAGCGCCGATCGGCCCGGCCGGTAGCCGTACGAGTCCGGATGGAAGGTCGGATCGACCTTCGCCTCCAGCCTGCGGGCCACCACCGTCTGGGCCACACGATCGGCGACGGTGGGCACGCCGAGCATCCTGGTCCCTGCCCCATGCGGCTTGGGTATCTCCACCGCGAGCACCGGCGGCGGAAAGTAGCTCCCCGACGACATCCGGTTCCAGACCTTGTACAGGTTGTTCTTCAGGTCGGCTTCGAAGTCGTCAATGGAGCACCCGTCCACACCCGGCGCGCCCTTGTTCGCCTTAACCTTCTCCCACGCCTCCCAGACTTCCCGCTTGGAGATCTCAAACGACTTGCCTGCCGACTTCAGTTCGCTCACGCGACTCCTCCCAGACCACCGGCCCGGTTGATCGAACGAACAAACCACGGATGACCTGACCCCTTCGCTCCACCCCCACCGTGTCAAGCAGGAGCTTCACCGCTACTACGAGTCAGTCCGCCAGCGCACCCCGCTTCGGTACTCGATCCCTTGCGGTTTCCGCCGCTTGGGACACTCCCTCTCGCGCCCGTCGCCGGACGGCGGTATCGGGGTCCGCCTTCTCACGTTCCGCGTAAGAGCCGCAGATCAGGCTCACGTCGCCTCTATGCCGGGCACCGCCTGGACAGTAAGCGGGTATCCTCCAGACTTTTCCCGAAGCTATCCACATGCTTCGGTTTTGATGCCAACCAACCTCTTTCGACACCTCAACGGCTACGACACTCGTCTTCCTGATCCCCACCTGACGCATCACGTGCGCCTTCTCCCACATCGCTCACCACGACAGTCTTCAGCTAACGCGGCAGTGGGTGGTTTGGAGCCCGCCCCCGCAGGCCGACTCCGAGGGGCCGAACCCTCATCTCTTACGCAGCACCGCATCAAGAAGCTCTACCTACATCGAACTCCTCTCCGCGTTCGTGACACACGTGGATCAAGGTTTCGGGCGAGCTACTGCCGAGAGGTATCACCAGCTCACGGAGCCGCAGAGGGTGAACGCGCGGCCGGCCGCGGCACGCCGGCCCGCGCCACCTCGGCGTCGTCGCCAGCGGTGGCACAGCGCTCGTACGCTCGACTTGACTCTCAACTTCTGCGCGCCAAGCGCGAAGAAGGCCGACGTCTCGTCCGCCGACCTCTCATCCAGCTCGTGCGCACTGGACGTGCGGCTCAGCCTGCCGACGCTGACACGGGGCGAGGCTGGTCCGACGACGCTTCGGTTGTAGTACGCCACCAGCGGCGCGACGCCAGCGCGGCCAGCACGGCGCCGGCCGCGTTGACCAGGACATCGTCCACGGAGGACACCCGGTCCAGCCGCAGGACGTACTGTGCGGTTTCGACCAGGACCGAGCAGCCCGCCCCGAGCGCCAGAATCCGCGGCACGGACGCCAGCGCCGCGAACCGCATCGGAGCGAAGACCCCCAGCGCCGCGAAGACCAGGAGGTTGCCGCCGATACCGACCGGCGCCATCGTGAGGAGGTCCCGCAGCGGTATCAGGCTCACCCGGCCGGGAACGATGCCGGCCCCCGGGCCCGGCATCATGGTCATCCATACGAACGGCACCGTCCCGTAGACCATGCCCACCTCGGCCAGCGACATCCGCCACGCCGATGTGACGCCGACGGCACGCCGAAGGCTCGCCAAAGCCCACACCACCAGCGCGGCCAACGGAAGACCGACCAGCATCATGAGCACCACACCGTTCTCCGTATCGAAGCAGCCGTGCCACCGCCCGGCCATGCACCTCGGAGCGGACATCATGAGCGGCCGCCGCACGGCGAACGCGGCGCACGCGATGCCGAGGATCGCCAGGCTCAGGAGCACGATCCTGCGCGTGTGGCGGGGCGGTGCTGACAGGAATGCGTTGCGGTTCACGCCACCATTGAAGACGGAGGGCTGTTGCGTTGGCGTATGCGTTTTCCTTTCGCCCGCCATACGAGTGCCCCGGCGTCGTCGTCCGGCACCTCGACCGCGACCAGGTCCGCAGCGTCTGTCGGCGGGCGTTGGGCGACCTAGCCGATCATCTGGAAGCACTTCCCACAGATGTCGGGCTCTTCAGGGTCGGGCCCATGCCCGCCAGTCGCTACGAACCCCGCAATCTTGATTGCAGGGCCGACGCCGGCCATCTGCCTGGCTAGTCCCGGTGGAGAACCTAAGCAGCCATGTCGATTATGACTTGGAAGCCGCCTTGAGCGGCGATACCGGAATGTATACGGCGACGTAGACGTTTCCGTCTTCGACTGGATACCATCAGAGTATGGGTAGCGTGATGATTCGGGTGGACGAGTCCACCCGCGACGACCTGACCCGCGTCGCCACCGAAGATCTCGGTGGCGCGTCGGCAGACGAGGCAATTCGTCGGCTGCTGGCCGAACACTGGCAGATGAAGGCCATCGCCGCTGTGGACGTATACCGGGCGAACGACCCCGAGGGCTGGGCTGAATACGTCGCCGAGGCCGACCGGGACGACCGAGCCACCGCACCGGCAGTCGACCCATGGGACGAGGCCGCGTGACGGTCATCCGGCCGTGGCAAGTCTGGTGGGCCGACCTCGACCCGACCGAGGGCCGCGAGCAGGCCGGGCGCCGTCCGGTGCTCGTGGTCTCCAGCGTGTTCCACCTCCGGCTGACCGGGGAAACCCTCGTCACCGTACTCCCGGTGACGACGCGGGAACGTTCCGGCTGGCTGCACCGCACTGCGATACACCCCGCCAACCGTCCGACCGGGTTCGTCATCACCGAACAGGTGCGGACGATCGCTCGGTCGCGTCTGCAGGGGCAGCGGCCAGCGTGGGTGCTCACCGACGACGAGGCATCAGCAGTGAAGACGGTGCTACGGCAAATGATCGATGCTTAATCGCTGGACGGACGGCGGGCGGCGGCGGTAGCGTTCCGGCGACCGTGGTCCGGCCTGAGGGGGTGAGCACCGTGAACGTTGTAGCGATGTGGGTGCTCCCCATTCCCGTCACGGTCGGGCGACTGCAGTAGGTGCCGCCCGGGAGCGTCCCGTTGGGATCTCCCGAAAGGTGACACCGATGAACACACTCGTCATCACACGCGTCGCCGAGCGGCAGTGGCATGCCCTCGACGACGACCTCGTGGTCGGCCGCGGCGACGCCTCGCCCCGCCCGGACGGCCGCCTCTTCCTGAGCATCGACGCCTGGCACGACGATGTCTTCACTCGCCTCGCCGAGGCCATGCTGGCCGCCCTGCCGCGGCCGCTGTACACCGTCGTGGACGAGGCCGACCTCGACCTGCGAACCCGGTGGGTGCGGGCCGGCCTGACCACCCGCCGCCGCGAGTGGGAGTACGTCATGTCGAGCGGCGGCGATGGTGCAGTACCACCGCCGGGTCTGACGCTCTTACCCATCGGCACCGCCGAGCTGGACCCGCTGCGCCACCTGGACCGGACGATCCGCGCCGAGATCGAGGCCACGATCGGTTGGGATCAGATGCCCGCGGCGGTACTGTCCCGACCGCTCGACCCCACCCATTACGCGGTCGCCGCCGAGCTCGACGCCTACGTGGGCCTGGCCCGATTGGCGCTGCTGCCGAGGCACACGAGGATCGGCCTCATCGCGGTCCGGTCCGGCCACCGACGCCGCGGCATCGCCCGCGCCCTGCTCGCGGAGATACTGGCCGCCACCCATGCCCGCGGCGTCGCGACGGTCTCCGCAGACGTGCACGAGGCCAACACCGCGGCTATCGCCCTCTTCGAGGCCGCCGGCGCGCGCCGCACCGGCAGCAACCTCGAGCTGGTGATCCGCTGATGCCCAAGGCAACCGACGGCATCCAGCTCGAGGGCACCGTGCTGGAGTGCCTGCGCGACGCCAAGTTCCGCGTCGAGCTCCCCAACGGCCACATCGTCCTGGCCCACATCAGCGGCAAGATCCGCAAGAACTACATCAAGATCCTGCCGTTCGACCGCGTGCTGGTCGAGCTCAGCCAGTACGACCTGACGAGGGGCCGGATCCTCTTCCGGTACCGCAACTAGTTCTCGGAAACGAAGGACGGCGCCGCTCTCCCGGCGCCGTCCTCGTCAGTCCTCTGGGAACGGCAAGGCGCCGATCTTGCCCGCAGACCAGCCGCGACAGTTCACACGACAGCCGACCATAGTTTGCCGGCCCGCACACCCAGGTCGTCAGCGCCGGTCGAGCAGCACGAGTGCATCATGCCCAGAAAGGCGCACACTCGCAGGTATGACACAGTTCACGACCGAGTTCCATGGCTACGATCGGACCGAGGTCGACAAGTTCGTCCAGGCGGCCAATGACGCCATCGCGTCCAACGAGCCGGGCCGACGGGCCAGGGCTCAGGCTGACGCCCAGGCGGTCAGCTTCCATGTGGCCCTGCGCGGGTACAACCGCCGGGAGGTCGACCACTACCTGCGCCGTATCGCCAAGGGCCGCCCCGACGACCGGACCTGAGATCCCGACGACGCTGAGAGGGCGACGGAAGCACTCACCTTCGCCGCTATCGGTGCTACGTGTCAGGATGCCCAGCCTCACGGCCGGGGCATCTCCGGGGTCCGCGCTGTACCGGCGGGCCGGCGGGCGTCCCGCCGGCACCGACGTACTAGCCGAGCGCGCAGCGCTTGCCGTTGATCGTGAAGTTCACCGGCAGCGCACCTGTGACATTGTCCCAGGTGCCGTTGAAACTCACCCCCGTCAGCGTCGCTCCGCCGGCGAGCACGCCGTTCCAGCTCGCGTTGGCGATGCTCGCCGTCGCCCCGTTCTGGCTGAACGCAAGCCATCACCCTCGCGGCTCTCATGGTGCCCGGGTTATGGTTGCGCGATGGCACAGCCTCGCACCGTCACCCTTCCGGTCGTCGTAGAGCGCGACGAGGACGGGGTTTGGTGCGCGCACGCTCAGCTGCGCCCGGGTGTCGGCGCCCATGGCGAAGGGAACACCGAGGAAGAGGCGCTGGAGGATCTCCGTGAAGCACTCATCGGCCTGATCGAGGAGTTCGGAGTTCCGCGCGAGTTGTCCATCACCCTGGCAGCCTGATGCCGCCACTCCCCTCGGTCGCCGGCTCTCGGCTGGTCCGGGCCTGGAGCGCCACGGCTTCAAGGTGGACACGGGTCACCGGCAGCCACCACATCATGCGGCACCCCGACGGACGCGGCACGACGGTACCAATGCACGGCAACAGGGACGTGGCCAAGGGAACGCTGCGCGGCATCTTCAGCGATGTCGGCATGACGATCGAGCAGCTCGCTCCGTAACTTCGATGACGCGGGCACGCGCGGTCGGCGAGGCGGACGTTGCACGATGCGAACCGCACGATCATGGTCGTCGGCACCGCGATGACGAACCTGCGAGCCAACAGGCGGGTCACGTCGCCGTAAGTCGTGCCGCACGAAACAGCATCGCCACCAGCGACCCGACACACAATTGCTGGATCTGATCCGTTCAGCGACGCTCTGGATGGGGTTGACGATGCCGGCCCGGCGGGAACGGCAACGGCCCCGCCAGGGCGAGACCGGAGGTTACCCCTCGGCGGGTAACCGCGCGAGTGGGAACGCCGTCGACCCGACGCGTTCGCCCGGGCAACCGAGGATCCGCGCACAAGGCCGAAGTCGCGCCTCGTGGCGACGATGAACGGCCGCACTGCGGCAGGGTCACCGCCGGGCCCGGGTCAAGACCTCGTCGTCGGTGAGCGGAGCCCGCGGATGGTGGCTGAGGCAGAGTGGCGTCCGCACCAGTTGCGGTGGTTCACCCTCCACTGCGACGTAGAACTCGCCCGACGTGAGCAGGCCCAGGTCCGGGATGTCTCCGCCTTTCATTCGGGCCATCTCCCGGGCCGCGTCGATCTGCACCGGCGCGTTGAGCAGGCCGAAGAACTGGGTCGTGGCGTTGCCTGCGATCCGGTTGTGCAGCCCTTTCGGTGCCTGGGTCGCGAAGATCAGGCCGAGCCCGTATTTGCGGGCCTGGGAGGCGAGCGCCAGCGTGCTCTGGGTGCAGGCCGTCATCGCGCCCGACGGTGCCAGGGTCTGGGCCTCGTCCATCACGAACAGGCCAAGCAACGGTCGATGGGCGGCGGGATGCTTCTTGATCCAGGCGAACAGTGCCATCTGCAGCTGATTGACGAAGCCCTGGCGCGCTTCCTCGGCCGGCAGGCCGATCAGGCTGATCACCGAGATCCGGGCGCGCTTGCCCGCTGCGGGCGTGAGGAGCACGCCGGGATCAGCCGGTGCGCCGCTGCCGGCGAAGAGCGAGTCGTTGTCCATGGAGGCGGTGAGCGTCTGCGCCAGGCCGGCGGCGATCCGGTCGGCACCGTCGAGGCCGCTGACACCGGCGGGCAGATCGGCCAGAAGGTGGATGAGGCCGGGGACGTCCCGGCCGCCGTGCCGGGCGTAGTGCTCCACCGCACGGCGCAGGACAGCGAGGCCCAGATGGGCCTTAGCGGCCCGGCCGCCGAGCTGGGCGCGCGGGGCCAGGGCGGCAACCGCGGCCTCGACAGCCTCCGCGAACTCGTCCGGGTCGTCACGCACCTCACCGAAGTCGGGAAGTGGCTGGAAGCTCAACGGTCGGCCCGACTCGCGGCGCGGGGTCCAGATCACGACCTCGGTGCCGGCCAGGTACTCCTCGGCTCGTTTCCGGTCCCCGGACCACCACCACTCCGGCGGCTCCGGCCACGGATCGCCGAGCCGGGCGAGGTCGTTGTTGGGATCCAGGACGATGGCGGACACGCCCTGGAGCGCGCACTCCTCGATGAGACGGCGGATGAGCACCGTCTTGCCCGAGCCCGAGCCGGCGAAGATCGCGACATGTTTCCGCAGGGCCTCCAGAGGCACGCGTACGGGCTCGCCGTCCCTGCCCTCGCGGCCGAGCACGAGCTCGTGGGTCGCGTCGTCGGTGTCGGGCTTCCTTGCCGACGGCGACGGGACCGGCCCGGCCCAGTCGTCGGCGTCCGCCAGTGCCTCCTTGAACAGCGTGATCTGCGCCGTCGGCCGGTGTTTGACCAGCCACGCCTGCAACTCCACCGGGTTCTCGTCGCGCAGGCCGTGCAGCGCGGCGAGCACCCGCAGGTCCATGTCGTCGACGCCCAGGGTCAGGCCGCCGTCGCGGTGGAACTCCTCGATCGCCTGCCGCGTCTTGGCCCCGGAGGACCAGTGCCCGTTGCGGATGAGGATCAGCTTGCGTTTGGCGACCGTGGAGGTCAGCCCGGCGGCGGTGCGGGCCCGGCGGAGCCGGTTGAGCGCGGCGATCGCGTGGTGGGCGTCGCTGACCGCCCGGAAGCACCAGTGCACCTGGTCCTCGGTCGCCTCGTTCAGGGTCCGGCGCAGCCGGGCGTGCAGGTCCGGCTTCTCGCTGGGCGGCGGGTCCAGCGTGAACACCTCGGCGCTTACGCCGTGCTCCAGGATCCACGCGGTCAGCCCGGCGGTGAGCAGGGCCGGAAACGTCGTGTCCTCGGTGTCGGGTTCGAGCGGGGACGTGACGTCCGCATCGCGTTTGAGCGCTTCGAACCGGGCGTCGATCCTGGCCGTGACCTCGTCGGCGATCTCGGGTACGACCGGGACGGGTGGGCCCGGCTCGTCGTTCTCTTCCGGCGCTCCGGACAGGCGCGTCAGCTCCCGGACCACACCGGTCTTCAGGCAGTCCCGGACGTGCCGGTCGATCTCCTTGAGCAGCTGGCGCGGCGTGTAGTTGCCGACCCCCGCGAAGGCCGAGTCCTGTACCGGCCAGGTGGTGTACTCGGGCGTGAAGCCGATATCGCGGTAGCGGGCGGTGAACCGGCTTGCGACGATCTCCTGGGCGATGCGGGCGTCCAGGATGCCCTTCAGCGACGAGCACAGGCGGAAACGGTCGGCGGTGGTGTTGGTCGCCCGCGTCTTGATGAGCGTCCAGGTCGCAGGCAGGCAGGCGACCACGACCAGGGTGCGACGCGTGCGCTCCCGCAGCCGCAGCAACCCGCTGGCCACCTCCTCCAGGGCCAGCGCCTGCCGCTGGCCAGCCTGCTCGTCCGTGTTGAGCGCCAGGTCGGCGCTGAGCGAGGCCTGGGCCACGAGCGTGTCGATCTGATCCACCGCGATCACCGACGGGCCGGTCAGCGCCAGCAACAGCGACAGGTCGCGGACGATGTCCTCGGCGGTGTGCGGCTTGCGGCGGATTCCCCACTCCCGGCGTTCCCCAGGGACCGACTCGTCGTCTGAGATGAAGTAGCTGTCGGACACGTCGTGGTGCTCGGATCGGAGGGATGCACTGAGGACCAGCGCCCGCGCGGTGTCCCGGCTCACCTCGCCCACGAACGGATCGAACTCCGCCAGCCCGTCGAGGAAGGCGTTCAGCGCCTGCGGGGTCAGTTCGATCTCGCCCATCACGGCTCGGCGGGCCGTGCGGGGCGCGCCGATGCGCGAGCACAGGCGGCGCAGCAGCAGCCGCAGCTGGGTCCCGCCATCGGCCACCGGCCGGGCCAGGCTCTCCCGCATGTGGGCCAGCACGCTGGGCCAGAAGGTCTGTTCGTCGAGCAGGCTGACGAGGAAGAAGTATCCCCCCTGGTCCTGCACGCGTTGCCGGACCCCGCCGAGCAGGTGGGTTTTGCCCGAGCCCCGCCGGCCCAGCAGCGCCAGGCCGATCGGGTTGGAGTCGGTGCAGGCCGCCGCGTCGGCGATGCCACCCTGAAGCTCCCGCACGACATCGGTGTGCAGGCCGTCGACGTGGAACGGGGACGGACGCCAGGCGTCGTCCGGCACCGGTGCCCAGGTGAGCCGGAGCGCGGCGAGCGCGGCGAGGTTCTGTGCGGTCATCGCATGCCGATCGACAACAGATGCCGATGCTCGCCGCCGATCCGCACGGCCGCCCGTCGTTCCTCGACCGACAACGTCTTCTGGTTCTCCTCGGGCTCGAGCTCGACGTCGGAGGCATCGAGCAGCCGCTCCAGTGCCTTGTCGAGTTCGGACCTCGACACGTCGCCGAACCTGGGGCGCAACCGGCTCAGGCTGACCCACGCCCCCGGTTCGGTGGCCAGCTCGGCGTAGACCGCCCGGATCCGCTGGTCCAGCCCGCGGTGTCCGTTGAGCTCGGCCATGCGCGGCCGACTGTTGTGCAAGGCCCACAGCGCGGCCCAGAGCTGCTGCTCCCGGCCGTTGCCCCTACCCTTCTTGGGCTCGGCCCCGTCATCGGTGACCATGATCGGGCTGCCGAGCAGCTTCGAGCCACTTGACGACAGCGTGTGATGGTACGTGCTGCCTGACTTTCTCGTGTCCACGTAGCCCAGTCCGTTGAGCCGCGCGTAGCTCTCGCCGACGAGCCTCACGCCGTAGGCCCTGTCGAGCTCGGCGTTGGAGACCTCCCGGCCCTCGATGTTCAGCAAGATGAGAAACGCGTAGTCCGTGCGGGTCAGCTCGCCGGCCATGTGGGGTCCTTCCGGAGGTCGTCGGGTGGGGTGATTGGTACGCCGTCGGCGGTCAGTCCGAAGGCGCGCAGCTTGGCCAGCTGCTCCATCGGCATCGTCTCGCTGGCGGTGTGCAGGGCCATGAGCCGGTCAGCCGCTCCGTAGGTGCCCGCATCCAGCTCGGTGTGCAGGCCTTCCACGTCGCGAAGTTCGAAGAGCAGGCCGCACAACTGCCAGGCCGCCTCGCGATCCGCGCCGGCGGTAGCACGCAGCGCGGCCAGTTCCGAGGCCGCGCCTCCGGCTCGCGCCGATGCCTCGCGGGCCTTCGGCAGGCGCCTCTCCGCGGCTTCGTCGCCCTGGTGCGCACGGGCCAGCAACTCGTCCACGTCGCCCCAGGCGACGTGCAGGTCGGCGAGCGCCTCGGCCGCGTACGCGTGCCCACCGTCGGCTCGTTCCCGCAGCTCACGCAGGCAGCCGTGCTTGGCGAGCTCCTCGACCAGTTCCTCGGCGGCGAGGGCCTCGCCGGCATCCGCCCGTGCCCGCAGGGCGTCGCGGCGACCACCGTCGTCGAGGATCTCGACAAGTCGCCGGCACGCGGCCGGATCTCCGGCCGCGGCGGCAGGCCGGAGCTGGGCCACCCGCCGCCGGAGTGCCTCGACGCCTGCGAGACAGTCTGCGGCGTCGCCGTCCCCCGGGGCGGTCGCCAGCCTCCGGTGCAGCACTTCGATCGCCCGCTCGAACCGGTCCTGACGGGCCAGCAGGCGGGCGAGCTCCACCGCGGCGGTGCCGTCGCCGAACCCGCCGGCGAGCCGTTCGAGGGCCTGTTCGGTGTACACGTACCGCAGCCGGGCGGTGGCACTGTCGGCGATCCGGCGGAGGTCCGCCGGGCGGTCGGTCCGGGTGACGAACGCCTGCCAGGCCTCGTCCGGGATGCGTTCGGCCCGGCGGTGCCGCCGCAGGTGCTGAGCCAGGTAGTCGGCGACGGTGTACCCCGCGAAGGTGCCTGGCCGGCCACCGTCGGACGCCGACAACGCCGACACGTCTCCATGCAGCGGCTGGATCGCGTAGGGAACGGCCTCGGACAGCCATTCCCCCGGTGGCTTCACCCGCCGTTGTCCCGTGAGGTACCCGGCCATGGCCTCGACCAACAGGTCCTCACTCAGCGGTGACTGGACGCCGAGGCGGTGCGCGTCGGCGGCCGCGTTGATCATCGCCTTGGCATAGGGGCGCGCCTGTTCCCAGTGCAGCACCAGGGCGGGCCCGCCGGCCAACACCTGGGTCAGGCCCGCGTCGCGCGTTTCCAGCGCGATCCGGATCCGGGCGTCCTCCTCGGCCTTTTCGTAGGCGCGCTCGCGCTCCGCCGTGGTGAAGTCCTCCGCAACGCTGATCACGATCGCGCTCCGTAGCAGGCGGCGGATGTCGTCGGCGCCGGCCGGTTCGGACTGCCCACCCATGATCCGCGCGTCGTAATGATCGGGCCACAGCGTGCCGACGACGATGTTCGGCTTGCGGGTCAGCGCGCGGACGCATTCCGCCGACAGCGGCGGATGGCCGCCAAGGTAGCGCTGGAGCTCGTCGAGCCAGAAGATCGTCCGGCCGGGCGGATCATGCTTGAGTTCCAGCAGTTCCTCGGTCTCCGTCGGCTGCACAAGGTACCAGTTCGGTGCCACGTCGTGGATCGCCTCGTAGAGCGAGCGGGTCTTGCCCGTCGACGAGCCGCCGACCAGGATCACGAAGCTCCCGCGCTCGACCACGCCGGTCAGCGCGGCGCGCAGCCGGAAGTCGAACTCTCGCTCGACGTACGCCGGCAGCTCATCGGTCGCGTCGGGCGCCACGATCGCGCTGTGGATGCCGAGCTCGCGCGGGGACGCCATGTCGAAGCGGTCGGTGCCGGCCGCGCGCCGAGCGGCGCCACGCTCCCCGGCCTTGATGCGCCGGTGCGCGGCGAGCCACAACTGCCGCACGCTCTCCGGTTCCTCGTACAGGGCGAGCAGGCTCAGGAGGGCCTGCTCGCCGAGCAGGGTCCGACCGTTGAACGCGTCGCTCAGTGTGGCCCTTTTCAGCGCCAGGCGAGGACCCGTCCATGATCTGGTGCGCTTTTCCATCTCAGCCAGCGACAATCCCTTGTCCTGACTGAGGGCTCTGAGCGCCGCCCCGAATTCGCCTTTCGTGCGCACTCGGGAGGGATCGGCGGCGGTTCCGGGCGTCAGCGTGCTCACCCCCAACCCGTGGGTGCTCGCGGTGTGCACCGACGGACTTCGGTCAGGCTACTGACGGCCCTTCCGGAATGCCATCGGTGCTCTTCATCGGCCGATCCTCCGTTCGGACCGCATGTTCCGAGCATCGTCGACTGCGAATGAAAACGATCATGCCGGCGCCGTCCGGCGCGGGCCTCCGGGTGTCCGGCCGTGTCCGGTGGATCCACCGGACGTCTGGGCGTTGTCCCGGCGGAATCGCAGCTCAGTGCGAGGGCGGCCGGGCCGTGTGCCGCCGGTTCGCTCCGGAACTGTGGCCGGACGGGTCTGCCGGTTGCTGGACTGCATCTCGTCAACTTCGGGAACCCGGCCGGGACCCGCCCAATCGCGTCAAGGAGTCCCGATGCAGCTATGGCACATCATCGTCCAGGGCGGTGGCATTCTTCCGATCTTTGCGGTGACCGTCTTCAACCTGATCACGTTGTGGCGGTCGTCGGGCCCGCCGCCGCGGCTCGGATCCCCCGGTGCGCCGCGACGGTTTCTCTGCCTGTCGGTCGACGTCCAGGGATACGCCCGCAACGACGACATCCGGCAGGCGGAGATCCAGCACGACCTCATCGATCTGCTGGACCGGGCCGGGGCGCGGGCCGGCCTGGATCGCCGGCGCTGGATCCGGCAGCCGGCTGGCGACGCGGAACTGGCGCTGATCCCCTCCGCCGAGGCACCGTCACGGGTAGTCGGGGACTTCTGCCTGGAGCTTGCAGCCGCGTTGTGGCGGTACAACCGGATGCGTGACCCGGTCGCCCGGATGCGGCTGCGCCTGGCGCTCGACGACGGTCCGGCCGACGTGGCCCGCAACGGCTTCGCCGGGCAGGCGGTCGTCGGCGCCGGACGGCTGGTCAACGCGGCGCCGCCGCGGCAGGCCCTCGATCTGGCCGGCACAGCCGATCTCGCGGTCATCCTGTCCGACGGCGTCCACCGCGACTGGGTCCGCAGCGGCCGGTCGGCCGTCCGGCCCGGATGGTGCCGACGCATCGCCGTCGTCGAGAAGGAGTACGCGGCCGACGCCTGGCTATGGCTGCCCGGCGCGGACGTGCACGGCCTGGTCCTGACCGGGCGTGGTGAAGAGCATGTTGATGTGGGTGCACCCGATCTTGGTTGATCGGTTCATCCGGAGGGCTCGCGGGCGTCTCGATTTCCTGCGAGACGTCCGCGGTACGCCGACAGGTATGGCCGGGCTTCGACCCACGGAAGTCGGCGTGCACGCTTTCGGCCGTCCGTCCCACTATCCCAAGACCCGTGTTGAAGTCGTCCGGCAGCATCGCCAGCTACGCCCGCACCCACCCCACCGCCGCGCTGCACCGCTGACGGCCCGCCGCACGCTGCCAGCAGATGGGCGCCTTCACCCAACCCGGGGACGACGTCCACGCCATGACCTACACCCCGAAAGTCCGACCGGACGGCCACGGGATCTGGTCTGAGGACGGCACGACGATGCCGTTCTTCCTCGAGTTCGACACCGGCACCGAGCCGCTGCACGTGCTGACCGGCAAAGTCGCCGAGTACACCGACCTGGCCCGCACCACCGGGCAGGTCTGGCCGGTGCCGGCGGCCCGGCGCCCGCGTGGACAGACGCCGAACCACCCGACAACCCGGCGTGACAGAGGTGCGGCACACCACTCGAACGCAAAGCCGCGATCGAAGCCCTCATCGCCGAAGTCCAACTCACCGACCAAGGAGTCAGACTCGAACCCCCGCGCGCGACGCCGATTCCGCGGCGTGGGGCGAGGTGCGTTGGACGTGACGCGGGCCCGGACGGCGGCCGGGGTGGTGGCCCGTCCAGCGAAGGTGCGGAGTGCAGCGATGCCCGCCGAACGAGCGGGTGAGCCGGCCGGCGAAGCGCGGCCGGTGCCGAAGCGAAGCGAGGCATGGGGGGTGCGGGGTGGGAACCCCCCGCCGCGCCGAAGGCGCAGCTAACACAGCTACGCGATGCCGGCCGTTCGGCAGGCTTCGGCGTATGCGCCGGCGCACAGGGCGCTCGCGGTCACGAAGCCGTCCTTCACGACCGTGGTGGCGATGGTGTCCCTCGTAACCGTTACCGGGTCCAGCAGGATCGACGGGATCTGGGCCGCGCCGTTGTCGACCGTCGTGCTCGCCGGCGGGTGGTTGCCGCGCAGCAGGTCGTTCGCCAGGGTCGCGGCGGCCTCGGCCTCGGCGCGGATCGCCTTGTACACCGTCATGTACTGGTCGCCGACCAGGATCCGTTGCAGCGCGGCCGTCTCGGCGTCCTGGCCGGTCACCGGGACCTGCGGCAGGCCCGCGGCCTTCATCGCGGCGATCGCGGCGCCCGCCGTGCCGTCGTTCGCGGCGTACACGCCGACGATTGTGCGGCCCCTGAGGGTGGGCAGGATGCTTGCCGTCCAGGCCTTGGCGTTGTCCGGGTTCCACTCGGCCGTGTCGGACTCGGCGGCGATGCGCACCTTGCCGTCGAGGCCGGCGTAGGCCCCTTGCTTGAAGAGGGTCGCGTTGTTGTCGGTCGGGGAGCCGTTGATCCACAGGATCTCGCCCTGGGTGGCCTTGGGGCCCAGGGCGGTGAGGAGGGCAGCGGCCTGCAGCGCGCCGACCTTCGCGTTGTCGAACGAGATGTAGTAGTCGACCTGGGTCTTGAGCACGAGGCGGTCGTAGGAGATGACGGGTACGCCGCGGTTCTTGGCCTCGGTCACGATGCGGCCGGCGGCGACGCTGTCGACCGGGGCCAGCACGAGCACCTTGGCGCCTTGGTCGAGGGCGTCCTTGGCCTGCTGCAGCTGGGTGTCGGCGCCCTGCTCGGCGTTGCGGTAGTCCACCGTGCAGCCGGGGCAGAGCTCGGAGAGTTTCTGGGCGAAGTACGGCTGGTCGCCGGCCTCGTAGCGGCTGGCCTTGCGCTCGGGCAGCAGCAGCGCCACGCGGGCGGAGGGGCCGCCGCTGTCCGGGGATCGCAGCGTCTCGGTGCAGCCGGCGAGGCCGGCGGTGAGCAGGGCGAGCGTCGACAGTACGGCCAGAGCCTTGCGCATGGGATCCCTCAGTATTTGAAGCGGGAGACCAGGACCCGCATCTCGGAGGCCATCGAGGCGAGCCGGTCGACGGCCTCGCCGGTGCTGGTCACGCCCTGGTTCGTCGCGGCGGTCGCGTCGGCACGCCAGCGATCGTGCCGGCGATGCGGGTGGAGCCGTCGGCTGCCTCGCCGACGCTGTCGCTCATCGAGCGGGCGGTGGCCGCCTGCTGCTCCACGGCCGCGGCGATCGCGTTCTGGTACTGGCTCATCTGCGCGATGACGTCGCCGATCTGGGCCATCGCGGCGACCGCGTCGTCGGTGTCGACCTGGATGGCCTGGACCCGCTTGCCGATCGTCTCGTTCGTCGTGGCCGCGATCGAGATCGCCGACGCGGTGACGGTCGCCGCGTGCGCGGTGCTGCGGGAGATCTCCTCGATCGCCTCGCCATCTCGGACGCGCCGCCGGCAACCGCGGCGACGTGCTCGCTGACCGCGCCGGCCGTCCGGGCGACGTCGCCGGCCCGGTTGTTCGCCTCCGTCGCGCTGGAGTCGATCTGGCGGCTGATCGCGGTGAGCTCCTCGGCCGCCGCGGCGAGCGTGGCGGAGTTGTCCCCCAAAGACCGGACCGCTTCCCTGGTACTCGCCGTGGCGGCGCCGAGCGCGCGGGCCATCTCGGTGAGGTACCGGCTGAGCACCACCGCGGCGACGAGCCCGGCCAGCAGGGCGGCGATCATCGCGACCCGCGCCGTCCGATACGCGGCGGCGGCCTCGTCGGCGCCGTGCAGGCCGTTCGTCTCCTCGTACGACATCAGGGCCTGCAGCGCGTCCATCGCGTTGCCGCCGACGGTGTCGCCGTCACCGAGGTACGCCTGCTGGAACCCGGCGTTGTCGCCGGCGGCGATGAGCGGCAGCAGCCGGTGGTCGCGAATGTTGCGGTACGCGCCCCACCAGATCGTGAACCGGTCGAGCAACTGCCGCTGCCGGACGTCGTGGATCGCCGCGCGGTAGGCCGCGACCTGCGCGTCGACCTCCCGCTCGGCCGCGGCGATGTCGTCGGTGAACGCCTTGCTGGCGACGGGCCCGTTGGACAGGGCGAGGTTGGCGACGTCGCTGCGCACGCGCAGCGCGGCCTCGTCGAGCTTCGCCAGGTGCGTTGCCGGGACGAGATTGAAGTTGTAGAGCTGCGCGGCGCGGTTGTTGACCTGTTCGAGGCTGTACACGCCGACGCCGAGCACGACCGCGCCGACCGCGCAGCCGACGAGGACCAGCAGCATGAGCTTGCGAGCCATCGGCTGGGTGCGCACGGTCCTGAGGAGTTGCGGATTCGAAGCCTCCGGCGTTATGTTACGTCGCACGATATAACGTGAGACGAAATAGGAGGTGGCGATGGAGGTCAAGTTCGCCGAGCCCGGCGTGCTCATCCTCGCCAGCCTCGCCGGGGGCCCCAAGCACGGATATGCGCTGATCAAGGACATCGAGGAGATCGCCGGCACCACGCTCGGGCCGGGAACGCTCTACGGGGCGCTCGGCCGGCTCGAGCGCGATGGCCTGGTCGAGGCGCTGCCGGCCGAGGACCGGCGCCGGCCGTACCGGATCACCGCGGCGGGGGCCGAGGTGGCCCGCGCCTACCTCGAGCACGTGCGCGCGGTCGCCCGCGTCGGGCTCCGGCGGCTGGGGCCGGCGCATGCTTGAACGCCTGGTCCGCCTCTACCCGGCCGCGTGGCGGGCGCGGTACGGCGACGAGCTCGAAGAGCTGGTCCGGGACCTCCGACCGGAGGCTTCCCGGGTGTACCTCGCCGCGGACCTGGTCCGCGGCGCGATCGCAGCCCGCGTAGGAGAGGTGCTGGAGATGCAGCGTGCGGACCGGCAGGCGATGAAGTCGGGCCTGCTCATCGCCGGGATCGTCTGGGCCGGACTATCAGCCGAGATCCTGCTGACGAACGTGGTGTTTCCGTCGAAGACCGACGACGACGGGCCCGCAGTGCTGATGTCCTACCTGGGCATCTTCGCCGCGCTGTTCCTGGTCGGGCGGATCGCGGCGCGGCGCGGGGCCGGCCGGCAGGGCCAGGTGCTCGCCGGGCTCGTCGCCGGCGCGGTGATCGGTGCGGCGAGCGTCGCGACGTTCGTCGTCGTCGACAACGTGTGGCTCGACATCGTGGCCCGGCAGCCGGCGAAGATCGACGGGTTTGCGCACAGCGGGGCCTCGTCGATGCGGGCGTACGTCAACCAGAGCCTCATCGGCGCCGGCCTCTTCCTCGCCGCCATGTTCGGCGCGCTCGGCGCCCTGCTGAGCACGGCCGGCGGGCTCAGCGCCAGGCGCGGCTACACCCCTTAGCCAAGCCGGGCGCACCGCCGGTCGGCGGAGGTCAGGCGGTGCGGGCGAGCACGTCGGCGTCGATCCCCGCCGCGCCGTACCGCCCAGAACAACGCCCGCCCCCGCGCCGCGTGGGTATGGTGCAGCGATGGATCGCACCGCGCTGGTGACCGGGGCGTCGTCCGGGATCGGGAAAGCCACCGCGGCCGCGCTGGCGGCACGGGGCTACCGGGTCGTGGGCACCAGCCGGCACCCGGAGGCGCTCGGCCCGGACCAGCGGGCCGACGGGGTCGAGTACCTGCCGCTGGACCTCGGCGACGACGCCTCCATCGAGGCCTTGGCCGCGGCCGCCGGCAACGTCGACGTGCTGGTCAACAACGCGGGCGAGAGCCAGTCGGGGCCGTTCGAGGAGCTGCCCGGCGCCGCGCTGCGACGGCTGTTCCAGGTCAACGTGCTCGGCCCGGTGCGGCTCAGCCAGCTGCTCCTGCCCGGCATGCGCTCGCGGGGCTACGGCCGGGTCGTGATGGTCGGCTCGATGCTGGCCTCGTTCCCGCTGGCGTACCGCTCCTCCTACGTGGCGACGAAGGCCGCGCTCAAGGGGTTCAGCGACGGGGCCCGGCACGAGTGCTCGCCGTTCGGCGTCTGGCTGACCACCGTCGAGCCCGGGTCGATCAGCACCGGGATCAGCGAGCGCCGCACGAAGTACACCTCGGCAACCTCGCCGCACCGCGAGGACTTCGAACGGATGCTGGCCGCGCTGGACCGCAACGAGAAGGCCGGCGTATCGGCCGACCGGGTCGCGGCCACCATCATCAAGGCGATCCAGGCTTCCCGCCCGAAGCCCCTCTACGCGGTCGGCAGCAACGCCGCGCTCGTCTTCCCGCTGCGCCGCCTGCTCCCCCAGACCTTGGTGGAGAGGGCCACCCACCGCCGCCACGACCTGCGCCGCTAACGGAGCGCGGCATCGAGCGGCCGTGCTGGTGGCGCGCCGGGAGTCCGTCCCCGGCGTCGTGCCCAGCGACCTGGGACGACACGTTCGTCCGGCCGCAGCGGCTTCTGGGCCCTGGACTGGAACGCTGTCTCAATTAGAGGGCCCGGCGCAGCCACTCCTCGACGCCGGCCACGTGGATCGACGCCCAGGCACGGGCCAGGTCCGGCTGGCGGGTGCCGATCGCATCGACGATCGCCTGATGCTGCTCGCGCGTGCGGGCCGCGGCGCCCTCCTGGGTCAGGCCGCGCCAGATGCGTGCGCGGGTGGTCGGGCCGGACAGGCCGTCGATGAGCGAGCACAGCACCGCGTTGCCGGAGCCGGCCGCGATCAGGCGGTGGAACTCCAGGTCGTTGGCGACGAGGGCCTCAATCGTCGGGTCCTCGCCGAGCTCGTCGAGCACCGTCTGCATCTTCGCCACGTCCTCGTCGCTCATCCGCTCGGCGGCCAGTGCCGTCGCGGCGGGCTCCAGGATGCGGCGCACCTCCAGGAACTGCAGGACGGTGTCGTCGCGGTGGAAGTCGACCACGAAGCTCAGCGCGTCGAGCAGCAGGTCGGGCTCGAGGCTGGTGACATACGTGCCGTCGCCCTGCCGGACGTCCAGCACGCGGATCATCGACAGGGCCTTGACCGCCTCGCGCAGCGAGTTGCGCGACAGGCCGAGGCGCTCGGCCAGGTCGGCCTCCTTGGGCAGCCGGTCCCCCGGGCCGAGCTCGCCCGAGGTGATCATGCCCTTGATCTTGTCGATTGCCTCGTCGGTCAGTGCCATGGGTCCCTCCGCGGCGACGCTACGCCCGCGGCGCCGACGTCCAGACGGTACACCTCGGCGGCGGTGCCGCCGAACACCTGCGCGCGCTCCGCGGGACTGGTGAGCGGGGTGATCAGCTCGTCGGCGACGGCCAGGACCCGCCCGTAGGACGCGGCCAGGCGGCAGACCGGCCAGTCCGAGCCGAACATCAGCCGGGCCGGCCCGAACAGTTCGAGGGCCTGCTCGGCGTACGGCCGCAGGTCCTGGGGTTTCCAATGCTCCCAGTCGGCCTCCGTGACGAGGCCGGACAGCTTCGCCGCGACGTTGGGCCGGGCGGCGAGGCCGGCGATCGCGGCGCGCCAGGGTGCGAGGCCGCCGGCGCGGATGCGGGGCTTGCCCAGGTGGTCCAGGACGAACCGGACGTCGGGCAGGGCGGCGGCGACCCGCGCGGCGGAGGGCAGCTGGTCGGCGCGGATGACGAGGTCGAAGACGAGCCCGGCGGCGCCGATGCGGCGCAGGCCGGCGCGCACGTCGTCGCGGTCGAGGTATCCGGCGTCCTCGGCCTGCACCTGGGCGCGCAGCCCGACGAGACGCTCGGCGCCGGGCAGGTCCCGATACGCGGGGAACACCGGCGCCGCCGGGTCGTCCCAGGCCACGACGCCGGCGATCTCGGGGGTGTCGCGGGCGTGGCCGAGCAGCAGCGCCGCCTCGTCCACGTCGCAGCGCCCGCCCTCGACGAGCACGGTGTGGTCCACGCCGGCGGCGGCGAGCTCCGCCCGCAGGTCGTCGGGGCCGAAGGTACGGCGGATCGGGGCGAGCTCGGGCGCGTCGAGCCAGTCGTAGCCGCCGCCCAGGTGCCACAGGTGGTGGTGCGCGTCGACGATCACAGCAGCCCCCGCCCGGTCAGCGCCGGCCACAGGGAGTCCGCCGGCGGCGCGTCGAACAGCGCGGCGTTGCGGCGCACCTGCTCGGCCGAGTCGGCGCCGAGAACGACCGTGGTGACGGCCGGGTCGCGGGCGGGGAAGGCGATGGCGGCGGCCGGCAGCGTGGTGCCGTGCTCGGCGCAGACGCCGGCGATCTCGGCGGCCCGGCGCACGAGGTCGGCGGGGGCGGCGCCGTACTCGTACGGCAGCCCTGCCCGCGGCCGGTCCTCGGCGAGCAGCCCGCTGTTGAACACCCCGGCGGCGAGCACGCCGACGCCGGCCGCGGCGCACGCCGGCAGCAGCCGCTCGGCGGCGGGCTGTTCGAGCAGCGTGAACCGCCCGGCGACCATCACGATGTCGGGCGTGCACTCGGCGACGACCCGGGTGAGCACGGCCGCGTCCTTGGAGCCGGCCCCGATGGCGCGCACGACGCCCTCGGCGCGCAGCTCGACCAGGGCCGGGAAGCCCTGCCGCAGCGCCACCTCGGGGTGGTGCTCGGGGTCGTGCAGCAGCGCGATGTCGACCCGGTCGAGGCCGAGCCGGGCCAGGCTGTCCTCGATCGAGCGGCGCACCCCGTCGCGGGTGAAGTCCCAGACCCGCCGGTGGGTGCGGGGCACGGCGAAGCCGTCGGCGAGGTCGTCGGCGAGGTCGTCGCCGCCCTCACCGGTGGGTTCGAGCAGCCGGCCGACCTTGGTGCTGACGGTGTACTGCGAGCGTGGCCGGTCGCGCAGCGCGGCGCCCAGGCGACGCTCGGACAGGCCGATGCCGTAGTGCGGGGCGGTGTCGAAATACCGGATCCCGGCGTCCCAGGCGGCGTCGACGATCGCGCGGGCGTCCTCGTCGCTGCGCTCCCGGTAGAGGTTGCCGAGTTGGGCGCAGCCCAGCCCGTGCTTGCCGAGCCTCACGGCCGCGCCCGCAGCCGCAGGCCGTGCATGCCGCCGTCGACGGACAGCACGGTGCCCGTCGTCGCGCTGGCCAGGGGGCTGGCCAGGTAGGCGATGGCGTGCGCGACCTCCTCGGCGCTGACCAGCCGCCCGGTCGGCTGCCGGGCGTTGAGCGCGGCCAGCTCGGCCTCCGGGTCCTCGGCCTGGTCGAGCAGCCGGCGCACCCACGGCGTGTCGGCGGTGCCCGGGTTGACGCAGCAGACCCGGATGCCCTCCCGCACGTGGTCGGCCGCCATCGCCGCCGTCAACGCCTGCACGGCGCCCTTGGTGGCGCTGTAGAGGGCCCGGTCGGGCAGGCCGGCGTGCGCCGCGATCGAGCAGGTGTTGACGATCGCGGCATGGGCCGAGCGGCGCAGGTGCGGCAGCGCGGCGCGGGTGACCCGGACCAGGCCGACGACGTTGACGTCGAAGACGCGGTGCCACTCGTCGTCGGGGTTGGCTTCGACGGTACCGATGGCGCCGATCCCGGCATTGTTGACGAGGATGTCGATCCCGTCGAGATGCTCGGCCGCGGCGGCGACGCCGGCGCGCACGGCGGCGTCGTCGGTGACGTCGGCGGCGAACCCGGCGATGCCCTCGGGGCCCTCGGGCAGGTCGTCGGCGCGCAGGTCCAGGCTGGCCACCCGGGCGCCGCGGGCGGCGAGGTGCCGGGCCGTGGCCAGCCCGATCCCGGAGGCGCCGCCGGTCACGACAGCGGCGAGACCGTCGAACTCACCGTTCACGAAGCACTCCCAAATACATCGGAGGATTGCTGTCTATCAGCCCGGCGCGTCCGGGCACAAGGGCTTGACAGGAGCGGGGCGGCGGATAGACGTCCGACGTCACGCGGGTTCGTCGGCGGTGCGGGGCGGGTGCGGCTCGCGCGGCACCGCCGCCAGCAGCAGGACACCGACCAGCGTCAACAGGCTCAGGGCCGGGACCAGCCACACCAGGCGGAGCGCCAGCACGGCCAGGACGGCCACGGCGATCCAGCGGCGCCGGTCGAGCAGCACCAGCACGGCGGGCAGCTCCCACACCAGGTGGTGCACCCAGGCGAACGGGCTGATCAGGCACATCGCGACCCCGGTGAGCGCCAGGCCGGTCCAGTCATCGGACGACTGGACGCGGATGGTCCAGTACAGCACGACGGCGAGCGCGAGTAGCGGCCACACCGCCTCCGGGGCGTGCAGCCGGTGCAGGGCGCCGGCGAGGGACTGGTCGGAGGGCTCGCCCACCTCGCCGACCCGCGAGACGTGCCAGATCAGGCCGCCCCAGTACCGCCGGGACGCCCCCGGCGCGACGAGCCACGCCAGGCCGGTGGCGGCCAGCGCGGCCCCGGCGGCGACGGCGGCCTCCCGGTAGCGGCGGGCGATGATCAGGTAGGCGATGAACAGCGCCGGCGTCAGCTTCGCCGCGGCCGCCACCCCGACGAGCGCGCCGCTGCGCAGGACGAGCAGGTCGAGCCCGACGAGCGCGAGCAGCACCAGGTTGATCTGCCCGAAGCTCAGCGTGTCGCGCCACGGCTCGACGGCGGCGAGCAGGACCAGGCCGGTCAGCACGGGCAGCGCGCGGCGGAAGCGCACCCACAGCAGCGCGGCGGTGCCGGCCACCGACGCGGCGGCGAGCACCGCCAGGGCCGCCGGAAACGGCAGCAGCGCGAGCGGGGCGAGCAGCAGCGCGGCGAACGGCGGGTAGGTGAACCCGTAGTCGCGCATCGGGCCGGGCTGGCGGTAGGAGTACAGGTCGCCGCCGTCGAGCCAGTGCCGGATCGCGCCACGGTACACGTGCAGGTCGAACCAGCCGTGCCAGTGCGCGGACAGCATGACGAAGCCCGCGATGCCGACGCTCAGTGCGGCGAGCCCGGCCCAGGCCTTGCGCGTGTCCCCCGTATCGGCGCCCGTGACGTTGACGCTACTCCATGCCGCGCTTTCCCGGGGTCCAGAAAGGCTTCGTCAGCACGGATCGCCGCGGCCACCCGCGGTCGCGCACGAGGTGCTGGCGCACGGCCTGCACGGTGCGGGCCTCGCCGGCCACGTACGCCTGCCCTGGTTCGCTCGGCAGTTCCATCTGCCGTACCGCGGCCACGAGCGCCTTCGAGTCCGCCGCGCTGTCGCCGTCGCGCGGCACCCAGGTGACGTCGCCGTCCAGCGCCAGCCGGTCCTGCGGCCCGGCGATCTCGACCACGGCCCGGCTGGCGGCGCGCTCGGGCGCCGGGAGGGCGCGCAGCATCGCCCCGAACGCGACGGAGGCGGTCTCCTCCCCGACGAACAGGTGGTACGCGGCCGGCCTGGTCACGAAGTCGCCCTTGGGCCGGCTGATGAGCGCCTCGTCGCCCGCTTGGACGGCCGCCATCCAGCGTGCCCCGGGCCCGTCCCCGTGCAGCAGCGCCTGCAGCTCGACAGCATCGCCGGCGCGGTCCCACACCGAGTAGGTGCGCAGCAGCGGCGTGAGCGCCCCCGCGGCCCCGACGTCGACCCGGACCTGCTGCCCCGGCCGCCACTCGACGCCGCGCAGCGCCTCGGCGCGCAGCCGGATGCGGCGGAACCGCCCGGTCGTCTCGGCCTCGGCAACGGTCGCGCGGACGAACAGCATCTCCCACAGCCTCATGCCGCGGGACGCTACCGTCTATCGGCGATATATCGGAACCTTCGCCCGGTGCATTGCCACAATGCACCGGGCGTCATGCCTATCCGGGGTCTGTCCGGGCAGTCGTCAGATGTCCTCGTCGAGCTGGGTGCCCCGGCGCGGGTCGCGGATGCTGCGGCCCGTCGAGTCGACGGCGCCCTCGTCCACGCGGCCGCCGCGGGCCAGCTGGTGCTCCAGGCTCTGCTGCCGCTCCGCCTCGCGGCGCGCCGCCTCGCGGTCCCGGGCCTCGGGGCTGTTCGGGTCGATTCCGGTCGGGTCAGGCGCATTCATGCTGCTCACTCCCAGTGCTCGGCGGGTGCAGTGGTCGGACGATCGCGCGTCACCATACCCAGGCCGATCTGCGGTAATCCATAGGCAAACTCCTGCAGGGTCTCACAGGGCCGGCCGATTACCGCAGGCATTGTTCCGGATGAGGCGCGGCTTCGCCCGGCGCGCCACCCGGCCCGCCGGATCGATCTCCATGCCGCGCGCCCGGATGCGTGGATAGATTCGGTGACGAGAGCATTCTCGACTCCCGAAGGAGACCTGACGCATGTCAGAGCAGAGCAGCGCGCGGAACGCCGGGACCATCGACGTCGGCGGCGACATGACCGTCAACCGGCTCGGTTTCGGCGCGATGCGCGTCACCGGCGAGGGGATCTGGGGCGAGCCGCGCGACCGTGACGAGGCCGTCCGGGTCCTGCGCCGCGCGGTCGAGCTGGGCGTGAACTTCATCGACACCGCCGACTCGTACGGGCCCGACGTCAGCGAGGAGCTGATCGCCGAGGCCCTGCACCCCTATCCGGAGGACCTGGTCATCGCCACCAAGGGCGGACTGGTGCGCCCGGGGGCCAACCGCTGGGAGCCGGACGGGCGGCCCGTGCATCTGACCGAGGCGCTCGAGGGCAGCCTGCGCAAGCTGCGGCTGGACTCGATCCCGCTGTACCAGTTCCACCGCCCCGACCCGGCCGTGCCCGTCGAGGACTCGATCGGCGCCCTCGCCGAGCTCAAGGCGCAGGGCAAGATCCGCCACATCGGCGTCTCCAACTTCACCGAGGAGCAGCTGCGGGTCGCCCAGCGGATCACCCCGGTCGTGTCGATCCAGAACCGGTACAACGTCGACGACCGCGGCTCCGAGTCGCTCGTCGACCTGTGCGAGCAGGAGCAGATCGTGTTCCTGCCGTGGGCGCCGATCCAGAACCTCGACGACAACGCCACGATCGAGGCGATCGCCAAGAAGTACGAGGCCACCCCCCGGCAGATCGTGCTGGCCTGGCTGCTGGCGCGCTCGCCGGCGATGCTGCCGATCCCGGGTACCGGCTCGGTGCGGCACCTGGAGGACAACATCGTGGCGGCCGGGATCGAGCTGACCCCGGCGGAGGTCGCGGACATCACGCGCAGCGCGTAGCGCGGAAAAATCTCTTCGGCCGCGTGTCGGATCCGGTCCTGCCCGTTCGAGGAGGGGATGAAGGACGGGAAAGTACCCCGCACAGAGGAGACGAAGATGCGCTACGTGATGCTGCTCGAGGCCACCCAGCCCGCGACCCCGCCGCCGGCCGAGCTGATGGCGGCGATCATGAAGCTGGGCGAGGAGGCCACCGCCGCCGGCGCATTGCTGGACAACGCCGGCCTCGCGCCCAGCGGAGCCGGCGCGAGGATCACCGTCACCGGCGGCGGGCTGAGCGTCACCGACGGCCCGTTCGCGGAGACCAAGGAGATGATCAGCTACGCGCTGTACGAGACCCGCACCAAGGAGGAGGCGGTGGAGTGGGCGTCGCGCTTCATGAAGCTGCACCGCGACCTCTGGGAGGGCTGGGAGGGCGAGTGCCGGGTGTTGAAGGTCATGGGCCCCGAGGACTTCCCGCAGCCGTAGGCCCACGCCGGGGCCGGGGCGGATGCGAGGATCGTGGTCGTGACGGCCACCGATCCCCGCCCGCCCGACGTGCACCGCGTGGTCGAGGCCGTCTACCGCATCGAGTCCGGCCGGATCATCGCCGCGCTCGCGCGGATGGTGCGTGACGTCGGACTGGCCGAGGAGCTGGCGCAGGACGCGCTCGTCGCGGCGCTGGAGCAGTGGCCGGCCCGGGGCGTGCCCGACGATCCCGGGCCGTGGCTGATGGCCACGGCCAAGCACCGGGCGATCGACCACCTGCGGCGGCAGGAGAACTACCGGCGCAAGCTCGCCGTCGTCGGGCGGGACGTGGAACTGGCCGAGCAGGCATCGGCCGAGCCGGAGATCGTCGACGCGCTCGACGACCACATCGGCGACGACCTGCTGCGGCTCATCTTCACCGCGTGCCACCCGGCGCTCACCACCGAGTCGCAGGTGGCGCTGACCCTGCGAATGCTGGGCGGCCTGCGGACCGACGAGATCGCGCGCGCCTTCCTCACCACCGAGGCGACCGTCTCGCAGCGCATCCTGCGGGCGAAGAAGACCCTGGCGAAGGAGGGCGTGCGCTTCGAACTGCCCCCGCCGTCCGAGGTTTCGGCGCGGTTGGCGGCTGTGCTCGGTACGATATATCTGATCTTCAATGAAGGCTATGCCGCGACGGCCGGCGACGACTGGTCGCGGCCGCAACTGTGCGCGGAGGCCGTGCGGCTCGGCCGGGTCCTCTCCGGGCTGCTGCCCGGCGAGGCCGAGGTCCACGGGCTGACCGCGCTCATGGAGCTGCAGGCGTCACGGATGGCCGCCCGCACCGACGCCGGCGGGCGCCCGGTGCTGCTGCTGGACCAGGACCGCCGCCGCTGGGACCGGCTGCTGATCCGCCGCGGGCTGGCCGCCCTGGCCCGCGCCGAGGAGCTGGGCACGCTCGGGCCCTACGGGCTGCAGGCCGCGATCGCCGCCTGCCACGCCCGCGCCCTGACGCCGGGGGAGACGGACTGGGCGCGCATCGCCGCGCTGTACCGCCTGCTGTCGCACGTCGCCCCGTCGGCCGTGGTCGAGCTCAACCGCGCCGTGGCCGTCGGCATGGCCGAAGGCCCGGCCGCCGGGCTGGAGATCGTCGACGGGCTGGTGGCGCGGGGCGAGCTGGCCGGATACCCGCACCTGCCGGCGGCCCGCGGCGAGCTGCTGGAGCGGCTGGGCCGCGGCGCGGAGGCGCGGGCCGAGTTCGCCCGCGCCGCGGCGCTCACCCGCAACGCGACCGAGCGCGAGCTGTTCGCCCGCCGCGCCGCCGGCTGACGCCGCCCCGGCCGTCCGGCGCGCGGGTGGCTCAGTCGAGGTCGGCGAGGCGGTCGGCCGGGACGACCGTGTATTGGCGCAGGGACAGGTCGCGGAACGTGACCGGGCCGCGCGGGCCGGGGACCCGGTCGATGTTGATGCCCGTCTCCGGGACGTTGAGCAGCTTGAAGCCGTCCAGCAGGCGGGTCGTGGCGTTCCAGAAGGCGCCGGTGCCGGCGTATGCCGACAGGAACTCGCGGGCCGCGGCGGCGTCCTCGGTGACGATGCCGGCGGCCAGGCCGGAGGTCTCGTCGTTGGCGATGCGGGCGGCGTCGAGCGGGCCGCCGGCCGGGGCGATCGTGATGGTCGCCTCGCGGGCCGAGTCGAGGGCCCACTCGTATCCGAGCGGGTGGTCGTGCGGCGGCAGCGAGACGGCGACCCTCGGGGCGACCGCGTCGGTGACCCGGGGCACCAGGTCGTCGTAGCGGTCGCGGTGGATGAGCAGCAGGTTGAGGCGGTTGCACACGCCGAGGCGGTCGAGGCCGGCGGTGATGAGCGCGAACGCCTTGTCGAGATCGGCGGCGGCGTCGACGTAGAGCACCCCGCCGCCGTCGGCGTGGGCGAGCGTGCGCACGCCCTGCAGCGCGGCCTTCTCGGCCAGGCTGCGGGTGCTCTCGCCGCTGCCGCGCAGGATGACGAGCGGGATCAGGCCGGGCTGGGCGACCAGCGCCTCGGCGGAGCCGCGGCCGCGGGCCCGGATGAGCTGCACGGCGGCAGGGTCGAGGCCGGCCTCGGCGAGGGCGGGCGCGACGACCTCGTCCATGAGCGCGATCGCGGAGGCGAGGGCGGCGGAGCCGGTGCGCAGCACACCGCCGTTCTGCGACTTGACCAGCTGGGAGGCGACATCGACGGTGACGTTGGGGCGGGCCTCGTAGTTGGCGCCGATGACGCCGACCGGGCGCCGCCACTCCTGCAGGACCAGGCCGCCGCCGAGCTCGCGCACCGTGCGCCGGGCCGGCTCGGGCTCGACGTCGGCGAGGATGTTCAGCTGCTCGGCCATCGCCGCCAGGCGGGCCTCGTCGAGGCGGAGCCGGTCGAGCAGGCCGCCGCTCATGCCGCCGGCCTCGGCCGCGGCGACGTCGGCGGCGTTGGCGGCGAGGATCGGGCCGCCACTCCTGCCATGGGCGTCGGCGAGGCGGCGGGCCATGCCGCGCAGGGCCTCGTCGATGGTCTTGGCCGGCGCCGCCGCGAGCGAACCGGTGGCGGCCCGCGCGGCCCGGGCGGCCGCTGCCACGACCTCGTTCACGTCCTGCTCATCGGCCACGGCCACGGGCTCCCCTTCAGTGCGAACGCTTGCGTGCCTGAAGAGTGTATGTAAGCGGCAGCCGCTCGGGGCGCGCGGCCAGCCGGTACTCGCCGTGCTCGTCGCCGACGGTGAAGCCGGGCAGCGGGTCCCACGGGCAGCTGTCGTGCTCCTGCAGCATGGTCAGCTCCAGGCCCTCGCCGAGCAGCGCGGTGACGATCTCGCCGAGGCCGTGGTTCCACTGGTGCGTGACGTTGTTGACGAACTTGACCTCCGTCTCGACGTACGTGGTGCCGTCGTCCCACACGAGCGGGGCCTCTTGCTCGAAGTACGGGAAGTGGACCGCCAGGACGCCGTCGCCGCGGGTCTCATCGACGCTCCACAGCATCGGGTGGCCCTCGCGGATGAACAACCGGCCGCCGGGGCGCAGCAGGGCGGCGACAACCGCGGCCCAGCGGTGGATGTCGGGCAGCCAGCACAGTGCGCCGACGCCGGTGTACACCAGGTCGAACGAGCCCGGCTCGAGCACGTCCGGCGCGGCGTAGACGTCAGACTCGACGTAGTCGATGTCCGCGCCGGCCCGCCCGGCCAGGGCGCGCGCCTCCGCCAGCGACGCGGGCGAGAAGTCCAGGCCGGTGACGCGGGCACCGAGGCGGTACAGCGACAGCGTGTCCGTGCCGATGTGGCACTGCAGGTGCACGGCCCGCAGCCCGCGCACGTCGCCCAGGCGTGGGCGGTCGAAGCGGATCACATCGCTGAGGTGCGCCGGATCCTCCACGAACCGTCCGACCCCGTACCCGGCGGAGGCCGCGTGCGCCGGGGCGCGCTCGTCCCACTGGGCGCGGTTGAGGCGCAGGTATTCGCTCACCCGACGAGGGTCACACGCTGGTCAAGCGGATATCCGGTCGGCGAACCGGACCGCACCGCCGACGCCGTCCGTCACGAAGTGGCGGACATGTCCGGTTCGACGACCGGCTCCAGGTCGACGAACACGGAGTCGGCCAGTTCGCCGTGCGCGGTCACCGCCAGCGGGACCGGCTGCGTCGGCGGGGTGTGGCGGTCCCAGATCCGCTGGTTGCGGATCGTCGCCGAGATGACCCTGGCGTTGATCGCGATGCCGGCGGACGGGCTCGTGGACGTACCGTTGCCTCGAATGCGGTTGTTGATGAGAAACGGGTCGATCAACGCCCCGTCGATGCGGATGCCGTCGCCCGCGTTGTCCCAGATGTCGTTGCCGTCGAGGACCATGTCGGCGGCCGGGATCCGGATCGCGCCCGGCAGGTTGTGCTGGCGGTAGCCGTGGCCGCCGTTGCGGCTGATGCGCGTCGCGGTGACGGTGTACCCACCCGGGGTGTTGCCGATGCTGACGCCGTCGCCGGGGTTGTCGTCGACGATACAGCCGGTGATCACGCCATAGCGGCCAGCAACGTGCGTGGTGCCTTGCCCGGAGACGTCGAAGCCGGCGGTCTGGTTGCCGATCATCGTGCAGCCGGAGACCAGCAGGCCGTCGGCGCCCCAGTCGGAGATGCCGTACTTGTTGCTCTCGGCGTGGCAGCCCAGGACGCGGATGCCGCGCGGCGGGGTCCACGAGGCGTCCTGCAGTTCGACGAAGATGCCGTTGGTGCCGTTGTGCAGCGTCACGCACTCGCTCACGGTCAGTCGCTCGACCGCGCCCCAGCCGCCCACGCCGATGCCGATGCCGGCGCCGCCCTTCTCCCAGCCGGAGTCCAGCCGTCCGCAGCCGGCCGCGACCACGCGCTCCACGGTCGCGTCCTGCAGGAAGTCGCAGCCGAAGCCGGTCGCGGGCGTGTCGTGGATGTAGAGGTCGCGGAAGGAGCCGCGCAGCACGTACTGCAGGCCGAGCCCCTTGGCCAGCACGTCGTACGCCGGCAGCGTGACCTGCGAGCCGTCGATCTCGAACCCGGCGAAGGTGACGTCCACGATCGCGCGCTCCGGCGAGGCGCCGTGCTGCAGCGCGGTCCAGAACGCCAGTGGTACCGGGGCGCCCGGCGCGCTCGGGTTGGACAGCACGAAGCGGGTCGAAGACGGGCCGTCGCCGATCAGCGACACGCCGGTGCGCCAGACCGTGGGGACGTCGCAGATCGAGTACACCCCGGCCGGGCAGTAGATCACCTCGCCGGGCGGGCAGGCATCGACGAGCCGCTGCAGCGCCGGCTGGTCGTTGGTGATCCCGTCACCGGCCAGGCCGTGCTCGCGTGCGTTGATCACAGGGGTTCTGATACCCGTAGTACGGCGAGTATGCGGGCCAGCTCCGCCCGGTCCTGCGGCGGCAGGGCGGCGAAGAAGCGCTCGCCCTCGGCGCCGCGCTCGGCACGGATGCTTTCCGCGACCCTACCGCCGGAAGGCGTCAGCTCCACCAGCGTGGCCCGGCGGTCGGCGGGGTCGGGCAGCCGCTCCACGAGGCCACGCTCCTCCAGCCCGTCGACCACCTCGGTCGTCGAGCGCGGGGCGATCTTCAGGTGCTCGGACAGCTCGCTGGGGCGCATGGTGCCGTGCCGGGCGAGCACGTTCAGGGCGCGCGCCTGCCCCGGCGTGATCCCCAGCGGCTGCAGCGACTCGTGCGAGCGGTGCCGCAGCCGGCGCGCCACGCTCCAGAAGAGCTCCGCGAGGCTCTCGTCCTCCACGGGAACACGGTACCAGGGAATGGTGTTGGTCCCTCATAGTGAGGTAACCTCAACATGTTTCCGACAGAGAGGCGTTCCCCTTGGAGCCCAATCACCCCACCCGCATCCGCGGGTCCCGGAAGGTCAGCGCCGCCGAGAAGGCGCAGGCCAAGCGGGTCTCCCTGACCCGCATCGGCCGCCTGTTCACCGCGCACCGCGGCCGGCTGGCGGTCGTCGTGCTCATCATCGTGGCGTCGTCGGTGCTGTCGATGGCGTCGCCGTTCCTGCTCCGCGAGGTCATCGACCGCGCGCTGCCCGCCCGCGACACCCGGCTGCTCGCCTGGCTGGTGCTCGGCATGGTCGCCGTCGCTGCCGTGACCTCGGCGCTCGGCGTGGTCCAGACGTGGCTGTCGACCAAGGTCGGCCAGTTGGTCATGCACCGGCTGCGCACCGACGTCTTCACGCACCTGCAGCGGCAGTCGATCGGCTTCTTCACCCGCACGCGCACCGGCGAGGTGCAGTCGCGCATCACCAACGACATCGGCGGGATGGAGGCGGTCGTCACCAACACCGCCACGTCCATCGCGTCCAATCTGACCACCGCGGTCGCCACCGCCGTCGCCATGGCGGCGCTGTCCTGGCGGCTGTCGCTGGTCTCCCTCGTCGTGCTGCCGCCCGCGATCTACCTGACCCGCAAGGTCGCGAGCATGCGCCGCGAGATCACCGCCCAGCGCCAGCGCGAGCTGGCCGACCTCAACGTGACGATCGAGGAGGGCCTCTCCATCAGTGGCGTACGCCTGAGCAAGACCATGGGCGCGGGCGGCGCGCTGATCGACCGCTTCACCGCCTCCTCCGAGCGGCTGATCGACCTCGAGCTGCGCTCCGAGCTGGCCGGCCGCTGGCGCATGGCGTCGATGAGCATCATCTTCGCCGCGATCCCGGCGATCATCTACCTCAGCGCCGGCCTGCCGATGACCGCGGGCTCGCTGAGCATCGGCACCCTGGTCGCGTTCACCTCGCTGCAGGCGGGCCTGTTCCGGCCGCTCATGGGCCTGCTCGGCGTCGGCGTCGCGCTGACCAGCTCGCTCGCGCTGTTCGCGCGCATCTTCGAATACCTCGACCTGCCCGTCGAGGTCGCCGAGCCGGAGCACCCCGTCGCGCTGCACGACGTGCGCGGCCACCTGCGCTTCGAGGGCGTCACGTTCACCTATCCGGGCAGCGGCTCGGCGGCCGTGGCCGGGGTCTCGCTCGACATACCGGCCGGCACGTCGCTCGCGCTCGTCGGCGAGACCGGCTCGGGCAAGAGCACGATCGCCTCGCTCATCGCCCGGCTCCACGACCCCACCGCGGGCCGGATCACCATCGACGGCGTCGACCTGCGCGACCTGCGCCTGACCGACCTCGCCGCCGTCGTCGGCGTCGTGAGCCAGGAGACCTACCTGCTGCACACGACGGTGCGGGAAAACCTGCGCTACGCCAAGCCCGACGCGACCGACGCCGAGCTCGAGGCGGCGGCGCGGGCGGCGCGGATCCACGACCTCATCGCATCCCTGCCGGACGGCTACGACACGGTCGTCGGCTCGCGCGGCCACCGCTTCTCCGGCGGCGAGCAGCAACGCATCGCGATCGCCCGCACCCTGCTGCGCGACCCGCGCATCCTGGTCCTCGACGAGGCCACCAGTGCCCTGGATACCGAGACCGAGCGCGCCGTGCAGCGCGCGTTCGACGACCTGGCCCGCGGCCGCACCACGATCACCATCGCCCACCGCCTGTCCACGGTCCGCGACGCCGACCAGATCGCCGTCATCGACCACGGCCGCGTCGTCGAGCGCGGCACGCACACCACCCTGCTCTCAGCCGCCGGAACATACGCCACCCTGGCCGCCTGACCCCATCCCCACGTCCCCGCCACCGCCCCCACCGCGCCCCCGACGGCCACCCCACCACCGCCACCGCCGCGCCCCCGACGGCCACCCCACCACCGACCCAGCGCGCCCGCCAACCGACCCCGACGGCCGCCCCATCGCCGCCACCGCCCCGCCGCGCCGCCGAGG